>JBAKGE010000028.1:0-23164 GCA_037191085.1 Porphyromonadaceae bacterium
GTTCGATGCAGAACGGGTTGCGTTTTTATGTGCTTTGTTCCAGGGCTTGACCATGTAGAGAGGTATATCAAGTGGTGTGAGGCGAAATACCCAAGGATTGAGATTGTACAGGTGCCAAACTGGAACCTCACAGACATCCTCCGTGGTGGTCTCTACTGTGTCCTTAACTTAAAGGTGAAACTCCTGAAATTCGCTGATGTGGTGGAGGCAACGCGATTGAAATATGGCTTGCATTACACCTTCACCGGCATGAAGAAAGCGGATAGCATGAATAGGCGCCTGATGCTGAACGGCTATGAGAATAACGGTCTTGTCTACCCTCGGACAGACTGGACCCAAAAAGACATCCTCACATAATATGCGACAAAATAGGCTTTCGCAACCAGTTAGGTACTCTCACAGCTATGCCCACCCCGATTCCCTCGGTGTATCATCCACTGTACCAGAACGAGGATAAGTTCATCGTACTGGTTGCCTTCGACATCACCAAGGATAGGACTATCAACAAGCGTACAGAGAGTGAGATTATATTCATGGGTACAAAGGTTTTGATCTATTACAAAGACACAACGATTTGAAAGTAATTCACAACGCATTGCCCCAAAGAAAATCGAGACCTTTGGGGTAGTTCGCCATGCCATCAAAGGTGGGTTCGGTCATAGGGGGAGCCCTAGGATTTTTGTCCTTTGGGGGAGTATTAGGTCGGAGAAAGTTTGGCGAGGGTGGCAAGCATGGGGAGCTTGTGAGGTGAGAAAAAAGGGGGCTTTACAGAGGAGTTCTGAATGATCTCATTTTAGTGTAAAGGATCTGATTAATAGTTGAATATGGAAAATACGGAGAGAGTTTAAGCTTGAATTGGATGAAGTGCATTGGCGATGTGTGTGAAAAGCTCTGGGTCGTCGGATTACCGGTGTCCCAGAGCTTTCTTTTGAAACCTCTGGGTCGTCGACAGCGCGACGACCCAGAGGTTTTTTCTCTACCCTTCGGTATCTTCTCTCCCACTTCTCCTCCGTGCTTGAGGGGACTGAGGGGGACTTTGCTCTGTGTGTTTGTGGATGTACGAAACTTTGGAGAGCTTAGTTTCTTGCTTCTTATACCACTGGGGGGATTTTAATTGATATAGGAGGTTGCTCGTCGAGGGGAGAGTTCGGAGGAATAAAAGATAGGTGGGTGAAGTGGCAGGTAATAGTGGGATTTATGGGTATCTTTGGGAGTGAGAATTATCTGACCACTAAGTAATGTATATGATGATATCGTTTGTAATACCCCTGTACAATCGTCCCGAGGAGATCCATGAGCTGCTGGAGAGCATGACGAAGCTCGATACTTCTGGTACCTCTTTGTCGTATGAGGTCATTGTGGTGGAGGATGGCTCTACGCAGAGCTCGGAGGGAATCGTCTATTCATATCGGGATAGGCTTCCGCTGAGGTATGTGACTCAGCCCAACGGGGGACCAGGTAGTGCACGCAATACCGGTGCGGATATGGCTGTGGGGGAAATGCTTGTGTTCCTGGATTCGGATACGGTGCTGCCGGCCGATTATCTGCAGCGGTTGGATACTGCTCTGATCACGATGCCCGCTGATGTGTGGGGTGGTCCAGACAGATCGTCGGATGACTTTACCGTGATACAGCGTGCTATCGACTACAGTATGACTTCGTTTTTCACTACGGGGGGGATCCGAGGTGGTGAGAAGAGTGTGGATACCTTTTATCCTCGTAGCTTTAATATGGGGGTGAGAAAGGATGCTTATCGTGCTGTAGGGGGCTTTCGTGTCGGGATGCGGTATGGTGAGGATTTGGATCTGAGCATGCGACTTATGGAGCATGGGTATCGAAGTGCGCTCTATCCTGATGTATGGTTGTACCACAAGCGGAGGACGGACTTCGGGCAGTTTTTTCGTCAGGTGTATCATAGTGGCAGGGCACGTATAGCACTGAATAAACTGCATCCGGGTACGCTGAAGTCCGTGCATTATTTGCCGGCACTCTTCGTGATCTTTACGGTTCTGTCGGTATTAGGAGCACCGTTTGGAGGTCTCTTCCCCCACGTACTGTACGCGCTCTTGATCATTATGGATGTGTGTGTGCGCAGGGGGGGCTCTATGGATCTTGCTCTGTATGCAGTGGTCGCTGCGTATGTGCAGCTGACGAGTTATGGTGTAGGATTTCTGTCCGCATTATTATCGGGAGACAGGGACAGGTAGGGCGATAGTCGCAGGCTGTCCTCCTGTGTGAATGCCGGGGAGGACATCAGGTCATTCCATGTGAATGGAGCTCCGTGGCGTAGTAGCTGTAGGAGTACTTTTCGGTGTCTCCATTGGAGGTATGGGTGGTATGGGATGCTGTCCTGAGATAGAGTAAGAGGGCGTACATGAGTGTGGATGACGAGGTAGGGGGCTATTTGGTCGTAGCGCTCTCGGTCCATGCCATAGACCTCCTGTAGCTGCTCTACTACGTAGTAACCGCCGAGGAGGTCGCGGTATTTGACTATCCTGCGTGCGAAAACTGGACCTATACCGGGTACACGCTGGAGGAGTAGAGTGTCGGCAGTATTGAGATCTATGGTGGCACCTTCGGAGAGCTTGGGTGCAGAGGAGCGTATCTGCCGGTCGGGTGGTCCGGGATAAAGAGCAGTGTGTATCGGTAGGGTATCGCACGTGCTGCACTCGGTGGATGGAGTGGAGAGTAGGGTATCGGGGGTGCCAGTTGGCGGAGGAGTCGTATCGGAGGGTGTAGATAGCAGCTCCGGATCCTCCTTCAGCGAAGTGTCTCGATGCAGCGCGGCGTAGGCCACATAGCCTACGAGCAGGATAATGAGCAGGATGAGTATGGATCTGTCTCCTTTATTGATCTTCATCTGTGTTTTTTGTGGTTATTTATTCCAGTACTCTACCGTCTTGTAAGCGTATGGTGCGATCGGCGATATCTGTGATGGTGGGATCGTGAGATACGATTACAAACGTTTGCCCCAGCTCCTGCTGCAGGTGTCGGAATATCGCATGTAGCTCCTCCTTGTTTTCGGAGTCGAGTGCACCGGTGGGCTCGTCTGCGAATATGAGCGAGGGTTTATTGATCAGGGCACGTGCCACTGCCACTCTTTGCTTCTCCCCACCACTGAGTGCGGCGGGCTTGTGGGTCAGGCGTTCGGAGAGCCCCAGAGCTGTCAGTAGCCGTCTGGACTCTTTTATGGCGTTGGACTTTGACTGTCCGGCTATCATGGCAGGGATTGCCGCATTTTCCTCTGCCGTGAACTCGGGGAGGAGTTGATGCTGTTGGAATACAAAGCCGATGTGCTGATTGCGAAAGTCCGCCTGTGCATCCCCTCGTAGCTCTTGTACAGCTATCCCGTCGATGATTATGCTCCCGCTATCGGGGTGCTCGAGTGTGCCGAGAATTTGGAGGAGTGTCGTCTTTCCCGCTCCGCTCGCCCCCACGATGGCCACTATTTCACCTGCATATACCTCGAGAGAGATACCCTTGAGGATCTCCAGAGCTCCGAAGCTCTTGTGTAGATTCGTTGCCTTGATGATCAATTCGTTCATTGTTTATTCGTTTCTTGTCTCTACCAGATGTCGTACTGCCACGTGGGCACAGTAGCATCCCGTGACGGCAGGCATATATGCTATGGTACCAGCCGTCGACTTCTTATTCTGTTCGCCTTCTGCAGGAATCACCGCACCGTCATCGGGGAGTTCTTCGGAGTACACTACTGTGAAGTTTAGCGGCACATCGAGCTTGCGGAGTCGTTTGCGGATAAATCGTGCGAGTGTACAGTTTTTCGCCCTATCCATGCGTCCTATTCGAATCATCGTCGGATCCATTTTTGCTCCTGCTCCCATAGCACTCACGAAAGGGATCCTCAGTGTCTGTAGCGACTTGATGAGGTTGACCTTGGGGCTAAGAGTGTCTATGGCATCCACCACGAAGTCGTACTTCGATTCCGCCAGCAGTGTCTCTGTGATCTCGTCTCTGATGAATATCTCTCTCGTGTGTAGCACGATGTCCGGATTAATACTACGCAGTCTCTCCTCCCACAGCTTAGCCTTGGATACTCCTACGGTCTTCTGGGTGGCGATTAACTGACGGTTGATATTACTCTGCTGCACCGTGTCGGCATCTACCATCGTCAGCTCCCCTACACCCGATCGGCACAGCATCTCCACGGCATAACCACCTACACCTCCCAGCCCTACCACCAGCACATGACTATGCTGAAGATGCTCCATACGCTCTGGCCCGAGGAGTAGGGATGTACGGCTAAATGTATCTCCTGATGTCACTGCTCTTTTATCTCCTTTTCTTTCTGAAAAATGTACCTAATATTGTTCTCGTGATCTCCCGTCCTATCGTGGTGCCTATCTGCCTCTGTGTGCTCTTGAGCACCGAGCTGAGGGTTTCCTCTACAAAAGATTTCGGCTCACTCTTCTTCGCTCTCGCCGCAGCTGTTTCCCGTCTCTGTCGCTCCTTTAGTGCTGCGATCTCCTGTTTCTGTCGTTCCTTCTCTTCTTTTATCCTCTGCTCCTCGGCGGCAGTAGCTTCTGCCAGTGCCTGCTCTTCGCTCGCCTGCTTTGTCAGTATCTCGTAAGCACTATCGGGGTCTACCTCCTCACGGTACTTTCCGTAGAGTACTGATGATATCATTAGATTGCGCCGCTCCATTTCTTCCAGGGGACCTATATGGCTCTGTGGAGGAAGTACCGCTACCCTCTGACTAATGCCCGGGGCACCTTTCGCATCCAGCATGCTCACCACTGCTTCTCCTGTTCCCAGCGAAAGTATCGTCTCCTGCATGTCGAAGTCGGGATTGGGCCTGAAGCCGTCTGCTGCAGCACGTACCGCCTTCTGGTCCCTGGGAGTATACGCACGGAGAGCATGTAGCACCTTATTGCCCAGCTGTCCGAGTACACTTTCCGGCACGTCCGACGGTGTCTGGGTGATGAAGTAGATCCCGATACCTTTGGAGCGGATCAGGCGAACGATCTGCTCTACTTTCTCCAGAAGTACGGGATTGATGTCGCTGAAGAGCAGGTGGGCTTCATCGAAGAAGAAGACCATTTTGGGCTGCTCCAGGTCACCCACCTCCGGAAGGTTCTCGAAGAGATTGGAGAGCAACCACAGTAGCAATGTCGAGTAGATTCGTGGCGATCGACTCAGCTTGTCTGCGGCGAGAATATTGATCACCCCTCTGCCATCCACCTTCCTAAAGAGATCCTGAGGGTCCAGTTCCGGCATGCCGAAAAACTGATGTCCTCCCTCACTCTCCAGACGGAGCAATGCTCGCTGTATAGCTCCTATCGAGGCTGGGGAGATATTGCCATACGAGGTGATGAAATCCTTGCGATGATCGCCTACATAACGCACCATGGTCTGGAGATCATCGAGGTCGATGAGCAGGAGCCCCCGCTCGTCAGCGATGCGAAATACCATATTGAGTACACCACCCTGCGTTTCATTGAGCCCCAGGAGACGCTCCAGCAGCATAGGACCCAGGCTGGAGACGGACACGCGGAGTGTATTGCCTTGATCGCCGAATACGTCCCACAGCTCCACGGGACAACCTGAGTACCGGAATCCCTTCTCCTCCAGTCCGTATTCGCTGACCCGCTTGGTCACACTCTCTTTGTTGCCACCAGCCTTGGCCAACCCCGAGAGGTCGCCTTTCATGTCTGCGGCGAAGACACATGTCCCCAGCTGGCTAAATGTCTCTGCCAGCGACTGGAGGGTCACAGTCTTACCTGTACCGGTGGCACCTGCGATGAGCCCGTGGCGGTTCATCATCTTTGGCACAAAGCCCACAAATCCCTGTCCCGTATAGCCTACCAGCGGATTCATCTCTCTGCTATCAATCATACTGCCTTGTGATTATTCGGTTTGATGTCTGTTCTTTTTTCTCTCACCCAAAGATACCAAATAATCTCGTTTACCTTCTCCTCTCCCAATCAGCAAGTATAGGGACAAGATTTCTCTGGGTTGTCGAGTTGTCGATGTCCCAGACCTTGCTCTCGCGATGACCCGGAAGTCGATATGTCGACGACCCGGAGGAATTTTGGCACATCTTTACTTCCTGCCTTGTTTAGTGTCCATATTATCCCGATACCGTGCGCCGAGCTACAGGGATGATGTCGGTCGAATGAAGGGATGAGACTCTGGGCTTTTTCGGGGAGAAAATGTTGGGGAATTGGAGAGAAAAAGGTTAACTTTGTAGAAATAGTTCCATAATTCAATTTTAAATTGTTAATCGACAAGAGTATATGGCAAACAAGGAATTTAAGTACCAGGAGATGTTTCCTGTCGGTAAGGACAAGACCGAGTACTATCTGCTCACAGATAAGTACGTGAGTACAGCGAACTTTGAGGGAGAGGAGATCCTCAAGGTGGAGTACGAGGGTATTAGAGCACTAGCACGCCAGGCGTTTCACGACGTATCGTTTTTCCTTCGCCCCGAGCATCAGCAGATGGTCTCTCGTATCCTTAGTGATCCAGAGTCCAGTGAGAATGACAAGTTCGTAGCCCTCACATTCCTCCGCAATGCAGAGGTGAGTGCTCAGGGACAGCTCCCGTTCTGTCAGGATACAGGTACAGCTATCGTCCTCGGCAAGAAAGGACAGAAGGTGTGGACGGACTTCGACGACGAGGAGGCGATCAGTCATGGTATCTACGACACCTACCAGGAGGATAATCTCCGCTACTCCCAGAATGCTCCCATAGACATGTATAAGGAAGTCAATACCGGTACCAATCTCCCTGCTCAGATAGACCTGATGCATATCCGCGGAGGTGAGTACAAGTTCCTCTGCATAGCCAAGGGTGGTGGATCTGCCAATAAGACGTACCTCTACCAGGAAACCAAGGCTATCCTTAATCCCGATACCCTCGTGCCCTATCTGGTGGAGAAGATTAAGTCCCTCGGGACAGCTGCTTGTCCTCCCTATCACATCGCATTCGTGATCGGTGGCACCTCCGCCGAGACAAATCTCAAGACTGTTAAGCTCGCCAGTGCGAAGTACTACGATGAGCTCCCCGATCATGGTAGCGAACTCGGACATGCCTTTAGGGACAAGGAGCTGGAGGCACGCCTGCTCGAAGAAGCCAATAACATAGGTCTGGGAGCGCAATTCGGAGGAAAATATCTGGCGCACGATATCCGTGTCATTCGCTTGCCTCGCCACGGAGCATCCTGCCCGGTAGGTATGGGTGTCAGTTGTTCCGCCGACCGTAACATCAAGGCTAAGATCAATAAGGAGGGGATTTGGATAGAAAAGCTCGAGACCAATCCTGCACGCTGGATCCCCGAGGAGTATCGTCAGGGTCTTGAGGGCTCGTCCGTGAAGGTTGATCTCAATCGTCCGATGCCTGAGATCCTACAGCAGCTATCCCAGTATCCGGTGTCCACCCGTCTCTCTCTGACGGGAACAATCATCGTTGGACGTGACATTGCCCACGCTAAACTCAAGGAGCGCATAGATAGGGGAGAGGGGCTCCCACAGTACATCAAAGACCACCCAATCTACTATGCAGGTCCTGCCAAGACTCCCAAGGGGATGCCGAGTGGATCCTTTGGTCCCACCACTGCCAACCGTATGGATACGTACGTAGATCTCTTCCAGAGTCTTGGTGGCAGTATGATCATGATCGCTAAGGGGAATCGCACTCAACAGGTGACAGATGCGTGCCACAAGCACGGAGGATTCTACCTCGGGAGTATCGGTGGTCCGGCCGCTATACTGGCACAGGAGAGTATCAAGAAGGTAGAGTGTGTAGAGTATCCGGAGCTGGGGATGGAGGCTATCTGGAAGATTGAGGTGGAGAACTTCCCTGCCTTTATTCTCGTCGATGACAAGGGCAATGACTTCTTCAAGAATCTCAAACCACTCAAGTAACCGTCTTCCCTGAATGAGTAACGATCCTCGATAGAATTCCCTCTATCGGGGATCATTTCTTTTGAATCTTTATAATTTAGCTATCCCGAACGATTGTTTACCTGAACTGTGTACCCAGTATTCTCGACCTCGAGATAGATAAGGTCGGTAAACCCTCTGTATGACTCGGAACTTCCATGTAGAGATTCAATTACCACTACCGGAGAGCGAGCATTGCCTACAAGACTGACAAGGGAAGATCGGCTGGCGAATCGTCAGTTCGATTCACATAGGTACCTGAAGCATGTATCGGAGAGAGGGGAACCCTATTAGTCGGACCTCCTCTCCTGCTGTTAAATGCTCCTCGACACGAATATTCGCTTCCAAAAATTGTTCGACACGAGACAGTCGTTTGCTCTGATTGCATTTTTTTTCATATCCTACATCTGTACATGTGGTCAGAAAGCTCTGGGATGTCGGTGAATCAACGACCCGGAGCTTTTTTCGACAACCTCCGGGATATCGTTACATCGACGACCCAGAGCTTTTTTCTCGACCCACCCATATGCCTCGGGTGAGCGAAAGGGGATGCGGTTAGTGGAAGCTACGGAGTATTGTTTGTATACTTTTGCATTAATTTATTTTGATTCAGTGAATTATATGTGTATTTTTGAAGTGCTTCTCTCATTCCTTAGATCGAACATCCGTGATATGGCATTTGGCACTTTTGTCACTTTTCGGGGAATAGGTCTGCATAAGGAGCATAAGCTCTCTTATTCAGTGGAATACTCCTTGTGGACCGAGAGATAAATGTTCCATTTTGAGATCATCGCCAGTGTCTTTCGCTTGCGAATACAAAGTTATTGCGTATCTTTGGCGATGGCTTCGGTCTCTGTAGTGAGATCGTGCACGAAGTAATAGTGAATAATAGTTTGCGTTGACCCGCAGTGGTTACTTGGGTTCTCGTGATTATTGAAACAACTAAATTTGAATTGAAAAGATGAAAAAGATTCTTATGATTGCAGCAGCTGGTCTGCTCTCTATCGGTGCTATGGCACAGTATCGTTCGGGTATCATTGTTAGTGCAGGCTATCAGGGTGCTAATATTAAGGTTAATCAGGACAACTCCGGCAACAAGATGAAGTCAGGTTTTCGTGCTGGGGTAGCTGTCGATCTTCCGGTTTATGACTTCGGTGCAGGGGTGTTGTCTATCCAGCCGGGTCTCTACTACTCTATGAAAGGTACCAAGAGTCAGACTACCATAGCTTCGGTTACTGGTATGGCGACTACCACCCTCGGCTACATCGAAATGCCTATTCTCGCCAATGCTTCATTCGGTGTTAGCGATGGCCTAAGTGTATTTGTGAATGCTGGTCCATACCTTGCATACGGCGTTAACTCAAGCCGTAGAGTTAAGGCTGAAGGCAAGATTATAAATGCGGATAGCGGTGAAAAGTCAGCTAACCTCTTCAAGAAAGATAAGAATGGTAACTCAATCATCAATCCATTTGATGCAGGTCTTCAGGTAGGAGCAGGTGTAGAGTACCAGCGTGTTCAGCTTGGTGTCGGCGCTCAGTTTGGTTTTGTTAATATGACCAAAACTGACAAGATAAAGAGTACTAACTCTGCATTCTTCGTAACACTGGGCTATCGCTTCTGAGCAAAAGCACAAAAATAAACTAAAAATGCCGTCACCCTGATTCAGCGTGACGGCATTTCCTTTTTCTCTTTGGGGCAAATCATGTATATTTGTTCTCGTAACGGGGCGATTGTGTCCTCCTTGAGAATGGGTAAATTTTAGAAAAATAGAGTAATATCATAGAGTAAACATTTATGAGAACAATGAAACGCATACTGCTCTCCATAGTGGTGATGGTCGTGGGAGTCGTGGGTGCCAAAGCCCAAGGATTCGTTAGTCCGACAGTACGCTGCAATATCGGGCTACTATATCAGATTAGCTATCAGGAGAATTGGGGTGATAGCCAGGCTGTAGTCGTAGAGGTGATCCCCGATACTCCTGCCTCCAGGGCAGGGATCAAGGTCGGTGACGTGATTCGTAAGGTCGATGGTCAAGAGACAATCAAGATGGATGAAGAGGTGATTACGAGCACGATGATAGATCCTTCTCGCAACTCTGTTACGCTGACGATCGCACGTATCGGTCAGCCTGACAAGGATGTGGTCCTCCAGAAGGACTGTGTGTCCACGGATGTACTCCGTGAGGAGCAGCTGGTTAAGGCTTTCAGTATGTATAGTCTTGAGGATGCCGCATCACGTCGCTTCACCATGCCTTTTATCTATACTTTGCCTACCAAGCGTGACTTTGCTAAGTACACTACATTCGCCATAGAGAAAGCTATGGCAGGCAAGCAGATCTCCCGACTTGTGGCTGCAGAGTTGGCTGCCAAGGGGATGAAGGAAGTAACCTCTGGTGCAGACCTCCTTGTGGTGATCAAGGCCGAGATGGGGGACAACCCTGAGTACCGTGAAGGCAGCACGGCGAATCTCAATCCAAATAAACTCCTATATCGTGCGGACGGTAAGACACTCGAGGTGCTGCCGTATCCGTTCCTCGGCGTGAATGCACCGGTATTTTCAGGTCTCTACCGTCTAACTATTGATGTGGAATTGTATGACACCAAAGATAATACCAAAATATGGAGCGTGACAGCCCGAGAGCGTATGAATGAGCAGTTCAGTCCCGACAAATATGTAGAGGCTTTTGGTCGGTATATGTTTGCCAACTATCCTTTCGTCCGCTATGTGATGAATCCTACTTATGTGATCCATAAGCAGCAGTTTAGATACCTCGGTCTTGGTTACGATGCCAAGGACCTCCAGCTCGTGCGAGAAGTGATAGCCAACAGTCCGGCGGCTAGGGCAGGAATTGTGCCGGGAGACCGCATCGTGTCTATTAATGGTATTGCACTTGACAGCTCGTCTAGCGAATTAACTAAGAAATATAAGAGGTTTATATCCGAAACTTGGAGGGAAAGAGACGAGAATTCAACTTTCACTAACGATGAGGGATTCAATCGGTGTCGTTACTGGGACAATGGTAAGTACGCTAAGGTAGCTCAGGCTATCGATAATCCCAAATACGGAAGTGCTTTTGCCTATCTCTTTAGTCACCGTCCGTACATTAGCGTAACTCCTATTGAAGAGATTGTGCTCGACATAGTTCGTAACGGTGCCCAAATGACAATCATAGTGAAGCCTGAACTCAAGGATCTTGACTATATTGAACTTAACTGAGTAACCCCAAATAAAGATAAATGAGGATCTCACGAACCAAGGTATTGCTCCTGTCCTCTGCTCTCTGTATGATGATGGGTAGCACTGCTGCAGTGGCACAGTCGTACTCTGAGAGGGCGGCTGTGGCGGATAAAGACAACGCGTACATCAGCAAGCGCCCGGCTGTAGATGAACGGCTCTTTCGCTCCACAGCAGTTGAGCGAAAGATTAAGGAAGTCACGGCTCAGTTGACCAATAGAAAGCTAGGGTGGATGTTCGCCAACTGTTTTCCCAATACCCTTGACACAACTGTTCACTATAGGCTTGACGACGAGGGTAAGCCCGAAACTTTCGTCTATACCGGTGACATTGCGGCCATGTGGCTTCGCGATTCTGGAGCGCAGGTATGGCCCTATCTGCAGCTCGTAGATCAGGATCCTGCGCTGCGGGATATGCTCATCGGCACTATCCGCCAGCAGCTCAAACTCATCATTAGGGACCCTTATGCCAATGCCTTTCTCGACGGTTTGGCGAAGGAATCAGAGTTCAAGGATGATTGGACGACTATGCTCCCGGGTGTCCACGAGCGCAAGTGGGAAATAGATTCACTGTGTTATCCGATCAGGCTTGCTTATGAGTATTGGAAGATGACAGGGGATCTTAAGTCGATCGAAGACCTGCTACTTCCTGCGCTTCGCAAGGTGTACACCACACTCCGAGAGCAGCAGCGAAAGGACGGTATCGGTAGCTATACCTTCATGCGCCTTGGCGGAGCATCTACAGACTCCAAAAGCAATAGAGGAAAGGGAGAGCCCGTCAATCCCGTCGGACTTATCGTATCTTCCTTCCGTCCTTCAGACGATGCAACGCATTTCCAGTTCCTCGTCCCCAGCAACTTCTTTGCTGTCACTTCCGCTCGAAAGGCTGCGGAGATGCTTGATACCATGAGCGAGGGAAAGGAACTTGCTTCTGACCTAAGGGCCCTTGCTGATGAGGTGGCGCAAGCATTACAGGAGTACGCAGTATATCATCATCCAAGGCACGGAGATATATATGCTTTTGAGGTGGATGGTTATGGCAATCACTACCTGATGGATGATGCTAATGTGCCTAGTCTCCTCGCCCTTGCTTACCTCGGTGATGTAGCGTTGTCCGATACTATCTATCAGAATACCCGAAGATTTGTCCTCAGCGAGGACAATCCCTACTTCTTCCGTGGTATGGTAGGAGAAGGCATAGGTGGCCCTCATGTCGGCTACGATATGGTGTGGCCTATGAGTATCATGATGCGGGCATTCACCAGTACGGATGATGCTGAAATACGTAGCTGCATGCAGATGTTGCTCTCCACAGATGCGGATACTGGTCTGATCCATGAGTCCTTCCACAAGGACGACCCTACCAAATACACCCGCTCTTGGTTTGCGTGGCAGAACACTCTCTTTGGGGAACTTGTACTCAAGCTTATCCGTGATGGTAAGCTCGAACTTCTCAATAGCCTATGATTCTTCGTCCTCTCGTCATCATACTTCTTTCTCTTGTCGGAGTCGTTGGTTCAGCACAGGATATGCGTCAGGTCTTTCTTCAATCGCCTGATCACTTGATCCCGGCTCTCACTCGTGTGCAGAAGCAAGATCTCATCACTTCTTACGATGCTGACAATGTTCATCCCCAGGGTGTTCAGAATGTCTATGGAGCACAGACCAAAGTACTACAGCTCACACCTTCCTACATTCATATTGAGCTCGACAACACCACTGACCTACAGTTTCAGCTCATTCCTCTTCAGGACAATGAAGTGCTGACCTGCATGGTTGTCACGAGCACTATCGCCCCATGTCAGTCTGTCATCCGCTTTTTCGATAGTGCATGGCACTCCCTCTCCTCCGATGATTACCTACAGATGCCTGAAGTCCAGGACTTCTTTCTGCATCCTAATGACATCTCTCGCGGGGAGGTTAAGAGTGCTCTCATAGAGCGTGGTAGTCTCAACTATGCCATCACCTGCGCACCCGACCGTCCCCAACTGACGATACGCATCACTACTTTCGATGACGACTATGCCCAAAAGCTGTACCCCTCTATTCCCGTGCTCCTCCGTGATCGTGGTGTAGTGCTGGAGTGGAGTGAGGGGCGATTTCATCTCTCGAAAGCACAGTGATATTCAATTACCGATAAGGAAAGTCCCAAGAGAAATTTACACAATATGGCAGAAACAAATCCAGATCTACAGAGACGCAACCAAGCCCTTGCTATTGTTGGAGGTATCGTTGTGATCCTGCTGATTGTAGGGGGTGGCTTCTACATAATCCACCAGCAGAAGCAACTCAATATGATCGAAGAGCAAGCAGCGATAGACAAGCAACTCCTCGAGGAGGACTACAATGAACTTGCGCTCCAGTACGAAGGCTACCGCTTCAATGTCAGGAGTGACTCCCTTGCTCACAAGCTTGCCACTGAGCAGGCAAAGGTCCAGCGACTTTTGGAAGAGCTCAGGACAGTCAAAACCTCTAATGCCGCCCGTATCAATGAGCTCAAGCGTGAGCTCTCCACCCTCCGTCAGGTACTTCGTAGTTACGTCGAGCAGGTAGACTCACTCAACCGTGCCAATCAAGCTCTTCGTATCGAGAATAAGGAGGTTAAGGAAGAGATCTCTCGTATCACCTCTCAGCGTGAGCAGCTTCGCGCCGAGAGTCAGAAGCTCTCCGCTCAGGTGCAATTGGCTGCCAAATTGTCCATATCCTCTCTCTCTGTTCGGGGACTTAACTCCAGGGGTAAGGTCACCAAGAGGATACAGAATATGAAACAACTTCAGTTTGACTTTCAGATTGACCGCAATCTCACCGCAGAGCCTGGTATGAAGACTATATACCTCCGTATCATCAAACCTGACGGCACCCTCCTCCAGCAGGCTGAAAGTAGTGGTACATTCAGTTTTGAGGATGGTCAGGTTCCATACTCTATCTCACGTCAGGTGGAGTATGGTGGAGAACCTGCACCGATGACCATGTACTGGGACATACAAGAGTATCTCATCGAGGGTGAGTATCTCATGGAGTTTTTCGCTGATGGTTACATGATTGGTCGGAGTACCTTTGCCCTTAGTTGAGGCAGGTATTCCCCTTGAAGAACGAAAGAAAACGGCTGGTCATCTCTGTATCTATGTCCGAGTGCCCATGCCTACTATTTATTAAATAATCAGTTTTTTATTCATTAAAAAGTAGAAACAGTATGAAAAAGTATCTTGCAGAGCTTATCGGTACCCTTGTGCTGACGCTCATGGGTTGTGGTGTAGCTGTTAGTCTCAATTGTACATCCAACTGTGCTGATGTTGCAAATGCCGGTACCGTGATAGGTACAGCTATGGCTTTTGGTCTCTCTGTAGTGGCTATGGCATACGCTATTGGTGGGATCTCAGGCTGCCACATCAATCCTGCTATTACCCTTGGGGTATTTCTCAGTGGTCGTATGAGTGGTAAGGATGCGGGTATGTACATCCTCTTTCAGGTTATCGGTGCTGTCCTTGGTGCATCTATCCTCTGGGTGCTGACCCAGAATGCTGGTCTCACCGGTACCGGTGCCAACGATCTCCAGCAGGGAGTATCCGTGGTCGGTGGACTCCTCGCTGAGATTGTGTTCACTTGCGTATTCGTACTCGTAGTCCTCGGTGCTACTTCCAAGACGAATGGTGCTACCAATAATTTTGCAGGTCTTGCTATCGGTCTTGCCCTTGTGCTCGTTCACCTCGTATGCATCCGCTACACGGGGACCTCTGTTAATCCGGCTCGTTCCTTCGGTCCGGCACTCTTCCAGGGAGGTACTGCGCTCACCAACCTTTGGATTTTCATCGTGGGTCCATTTGTCGGTGGGGCACTTGCAGCAGGGCTCTGGAAGGTCATTGCACCTAAGGAAAACTAATCTCCGCTCCGCTGGTATGATGAGTTAGTGAAGGGGGCAGGCTATATAAGAGCCTGCCCCTTTTCCCTTTCTTTAGCTACATTAGACACAATACATAGTTATTTTATGAGTATACAGATACGATCACGCTTCGATCACTTCAACTTCAACGTCTTTGATCTGCAGCGTAGTCTCGACTTTTACGACCGAGCCCTCGGGCTCCATGAGGTACGCCGCAAAGAAGCATCCGATGGCTCTTTTATCCTCATCTACCTCGGTGATGGACAGACGGACTTCACTCTCGAGCTCACATGGCTTCGTGACCGTACCGAACCCTACAACCTCGGAGACCTTGAGTACCACCTCTGCCTGCGTGTCCCCGGTGACTACGACGAGTGGCGTGCGTACCACCGCGCCATGGGTTGCATCTGCTATGAGAACCATGACATGGGACTCTACTTCATCAGCGACCCCGACGGTTACTGGATCGAAGTTCTCCCTGAGCACTAATTTTCCCACTATTCCCTGCTACTGTATCCACATAGGTGTCGGAGAATGCCCCATATTTCTCTGGGTCGTCGCTTCCTCGACGACCCAGAGGTTTTGGAGGAAAGCTCTGGGACATCGATGAGCCTTTCTCCGGGACCTTTTTTCCCCAGGACAGGAGCATGATTCCAGACTGTTCCATTCCCCCCCCTTACGTCTACTCGGGGACACCCATACAGAGTAGATGGTATACGTAGATGCGTGTGTATTGCGATAAACATGATATGTTGAGCACCGGAGCTTTTCTCTCTCTCAAATATTGACCACATACCCCACCATGCTTGGCAGAAGTATTATCTGAAGGTAGTGCCACAGGATCAGAGCTCTTCTTATTGACGTCGTCGGGATTAAGTGAATCGGCAGCAGAAGGAGAGAGATAGAGAATGCTTGGATATTTGCAGGAATGGGAATATTCAGTTAACTTCGCAGTGCAAAACTGAATTATACCCCCACATGCGGTTATCCTAAATGAATACGAGCCATAAATTACGCAATAAGTTTTTGGGCGAAGGACAGTCTTTCACGATGCAGGACTTCCTGTACATCCTCTTTGGTTCATTCCTCGAAGCGCTGGCCTACTCGGCGTTCATAGCCCCCGCCAATATCGTACCAGGGGGTGTGTATGGTATCACTATAGCCCTCAATCATTTGACCAAAGGGCTCTTTAGCTTCGCACCCGATGGGCTTCCCATAGGGACTATGGCTCTCTTCTTCAACGTCCCACTCCTCCTCCTCGCTATCCGCAAGCTTGGGCTCGGCTCGGGACCGAAAACGGTGCTGACCTTTGTGCTCATCTCCCTCTTCACCGATGCAATAGGGACTTTCCTCGGCGGACGTGAACTGGTACCTGGGGATAAGATATTGGCATCATTCTATGGCGGCGCGATACTGGGACTGGGTGTGTACTTCGTATTCCAGGCCGGCAGTACCAGTGCTGGTACCGATGTCCTCGGTCGGGTGATAGCCAAAGGGAGCAACATAAAGCTTAGCAATGCAATCATCATCATTGACTCGATTGTCGTGCTTTTTGGACTGCTTGTTTTTCGTGACCTCAGCGTACCGCTTTACTCATGGCTCACAATATTCGTGTACGGTCAGGTTGTTAGTTTTCTCCAGCCCGAAAACCCTAAGAAGGCTGTGTTCATCGTCTCGCCTAAGCTCGACGAACTTAAGGGATTGCTTATAGACAAGCTCAATCTGAGAGGAACATACATGCATGGCAAGGGAATGTACAAGGGAGAGGAGAGAGAGATTATATTCACGATCGTGGAGCGTAAGTCGCTACCCAAAGTAAAGAACGGTGTGTGGGAGATAGACCCTATGGCATTCATATCGACAATGGATGCCAGCAGCGAGACGCCACTGCTGAAGAACTTGAAGTAATTTTGGGTACCTTTGCCCCACGGGACAGGCTACTCCCAGATACATAACGTGATACAAAGAAGAGACAGTCATGGGTAACAAAGACAATCAATACTGTGTGATCCTTGCGGGTGGAGTGGGGCGTCGCTTTTGGCCGTATAGTAGTAAGGGCTACCCAAAGCAGTTCCTCGATTTTTTTGAATCAGGGAATAGTCTCCTACAGATGACGTACCACCGATTTCGGAGGTTCTTTAGTCCCGATCACATCTTTGTTGTGACGAATCGTGCATACACCACTTTCGTGTACGACCAGATACCTGAGCTCCATAAGTCTAATGTGCTGCAGGAACCTAATCATCGCAATACTGCTGCTGCTATAGCCTATGCTACGATGCATGTGAATGCTCTGGATCCAAAAGCCGTGATCGTGGTAGCACCGTCCGATCACCTTGTGACCGACGAGGAGCTATTCATCACCTGTGTGTCTAGCGCCATGCAGCACGCTGAGTATGGCTATAACATCATCACCCTCGGCATTAAGCCCGCATATCCCGAGACAGGGTATGGGTATATCCAAGCGATAGACCCTGACCGACCAGAGCAGGAGTTGGAGCAGGGACGTTTTTATCCCGTCAAGACATTTACCGAGAAACCCAATAAATACATGTCCAAAGTACTGGTGGACAGTGGCGAGTTCTTCTGGAATTCGGGTCTCTTTATAGCCCGTACAGAGTGTTTTTTGAGGGAATTTCGGACTTACATGCCCGAGCTGTCAGAGCGCTTATTTGCGCACCTTGAGGTGTGGGGGACGGAAGGAGAGCAAGATTTCGTGACGGATCAGTTTCCATACTGTCCCAATATCTCATTTGACTACGGTGTGATGGAGAAGGCGGATAACGTGGAAATGCTGTTGTGCGACTTCGGGTGGGCAGATCTCGGTACGTGGAATTCTATCTATACCCTTGCTCCTAAGGATGGATCACACAATGCGTCCGTGGGCAAGGCGAAGAAGCTGTACAATGATAGCGAACGTAACCTCGTCGTCACGGATAACCCTAATGCCATAGTGGTGCTACAAGGCATGAAAGACGTCCTCGTAGTGCAGAAGGGTGATATCCTCTTGATTTGCCCTCGTGATGATCAGGACAAGCTGAAGCAGATCGTACCAGAGGTGCAACGACTCGATGACATGCTCTCGGACTGATGCCTTCGTATGGATCTTCAGGACAGGAAAGAGGGAATCAGGATACATGAGATGCCCGAGGATACGCGTCCACGGGAGCGGGCGCTATTGCACGGGATACGTGAACTTACGGATGCCGAACTTATAGCAATACAGTTGAGGACAGGCACTAAGTCTGCCAACGCCCTTGAGCTCGCCAAGCAACTTCTCGCTGCCCATGACAATAATCTCTACCGACTTTATGCCGACCTTCTTGCCGATGTGAACGCCGAGCAGAATATCAGTGGTCTCGGTGCTGTCAAGCGACTCTCCGTCCTTGCAGCCCAGGAGTTGGGCGTGCGTACTTATGTCGCCAGTGTGGAGGAGAAGCAGCGTGAGGAGCGCATCACGATGAGCCAGCATGTATATACAACCATGCAGAGAAAACTCTTTGGACTAAAGGAGGAACAGATGTGGTTGCTTACGGTTAGCTCGGCGGGATTGATCACAGCGACAATCAACCTTTCACGAGGAGGTATCGACGAGACCAGTGCAGACATCCGCCTGACTATGCGCCATGCTCTCCGGCTCTCCGCCCCGGCTATCATTATGGTACACAACCACCCTGGCGGAGGACTCGAGCCGAGCAAGCAAGATGATGACTTCACTTTCCGTCTCTCCAAGGCCTGCAAAATCATGGGGATTCAGCTACTTGATCACATCATCTATACCGATACGGGCTACTATAGTTACCTTGATCAATGTAGACTGCTGTAGTTGGTTCTCTAGTCTACGTCGAAGCCAGATAAATCATCCGAGTACTCGTCATCCTTGGGCAGATGAGCGATCGCTGTGGTGCTGCCCAACGTCACCACGTCACCCGTACTCAGCAGATGAAGTTCTTTACGTCTTAGCCTTCTGCCATTCACGAATACTCCACCATTACTGTCATTGTCACTGATGTAGCATCTGCCATTACTCTTCAATACCAGGCGAGCATGCTGCCGCTCCATGTTTATATCAGCGGTGAAGAGCTGTAGATCGGCTGACGAGTCCTTATTGTACCTACCCAGTACCGATGTTCCCAAAGGTATTTTGATGTTCTGTGGATGAGCGTGATCATTCTCCAGAAATTCCAGGTAGTACCCTTCATCCATATACTCCTTCGGATCCACACAGACAGCCCTCACAGACCGGTCCCCATGCTGGAGCATCCTTGCCTCACTGGAGTATACAGCGAATGGCTTGTGGCAATGATTGCAGCTGATCTTCTCGGCACTTTCATTGCTCTCCTCTCGGATCACGACAGGAGTAATACCCCTGCAGTAAGGGCATGTGATGTCATATAGTGTACTCATTGTATTGATTGTTTTTCTTCCTTGTTATTACGTATTCAGGATATGATGAAGCATACCCGCATAGAGTCCCGCCGTCTCTGTCCTCAGTCGTTCTCTGCCAAAAGTCGCAGGCATAAACCCCATGTTTGCTGCAGCACGTACCTCCTCTCCCGAGAAGTCTCCCTCCGGTCCTATCATAAATACGCTCTCGCATCCTTTCGTAAAGGCATGTGCCAACTCCCGCCGCTCAAATCCCTCTCCACAATAGCCGATGAAGCGTTGACCGCCCAGAGGGGAATCCAAAAACTCTTCTACCGATCCATACTGATAAAGATCGGTCATGTACAGCTTGCGCGATTGCTTCATAGCCGAGATAATCACTTTCTCAATACGGGAAAGGTTTACACTCCTTCTAACAGTATGAGCCGTATTCACTATCGATAGACGTGACAATCCGGCTTCGCATAACTTTTCCACCATCCACTCGATACGGTCAATATTTTTAGTCGGAGCTATTGCTATATGCAGCGGCGGGATAGGGGAGGGAGCTATGCTTATCTCCTCCAGTCCGCCCAGCACCACTTCCTTCGTTCCACCCACGATACTAGCCTCGTATAGGTGCCCTCTGCCGTCCGTCACCCGCACTCTGTCCCCCACGCGCAGTCGTAGCACGCGTACAGCATGTGACGACTCTTCGGCTGTGAGTGCTAGGGCTTCGAGTAGATTAGGCTGGTAAAAGTATGGGAGATCCCTATGGTTATTTTGCTGAACCTTTTGCATACCTCCGCACTTCATACATCCATACCTCCCGGGCTGATCTCATCCAGGTCGATGAATGCCGACAGGTGGAATGCCCATTCATAATACTCTAAATCCTCTGCCAGTTCTATTAGTTCTATCACCTCGTGGCGTCGTAGATTTGCTATCGCTACGAGAGTTTCTTCCGGTGCAAATTCATCAGGTAATTGACCACTGCGGATAGCCCTTCTCAGGAATTCTTTACCACTCACTGAGCCTTCCTCCTCCGGATCCTTCGTGTGTATATCTTCCCCATCTTTGGTTAGGAGATCATCACGCAGGAATATAGGGAGCCCATGAGTCATGGCGAAAAGAATCCCCTCTTCTGCCGATATTTCTAACGTATCTGTTTCACCTGTTACGTCGGACAGCGTTAGCACCTCACCTCGTATTTCACCGTCATTGCTCTTGGATATCAACACCCTGCGCAGGTGCCAGCCAAATTGCAACGCGAAGTTCTCTATCCCCCTCGGCAGCACTTTGCCGTGCTTGATACCATAGTGGAATGCGATATGAAATTCTGGCTTCATCGCATCCGGGATATCCAGGTGATACCTACGCTTCTGCCCTTTCATTCCCTCCTCACACAGGATTAGCGTGTGTGGGCAGTCCTGAGGATGCAGATTCGCCACTTCCTGTATCTCTATAGCCTCGCAGGTCACGTGGATCAGCGGGGCTTTCGGTTGATTTGTTTCGTTACTCTCTGTCATCGACTATTCCTTCTCTTCCTTATCAGTGGTGCCACTATCAAGTGGTCGAAATTCTGTCAAAAAGGCTGCCCACTCGTACAGCTCCTGGTCTATAGCGAAATTCTTCAGGTGCTGACGCTGCTCTTCTGTGGAGCTACTCAGCAGTAGCTTGACACCATCGGGCAAATCATCGGGTGCCATGCCGCTGCTGATAGCATTCTGGAGGATTCTCTCCCCAGATTCGGGGCTCAACCTCTCTCCATTCTCATCTACGAAGTTCATCTTCAGTGATTTCGAAGTTTCCTGTAGCAGATACTTCTCTACGTAAATAGGGGCATCGCAAAAGTAAGCCATCAGCACTGCACTCGACGGACGATCCTCGTATGTTAGCATCGCACCACCGCCGTCGACTACGCTGATTTCAGCTGATATAGTCTCTCGAATTACGCGAATGACTACCGAACTAACCGCTACATTATAGTGTCGCATGAAAGCCGTCTCTACGCTTTCAGTCGGGAGATCACCACGCATCTTTGCGGTCAGACGCCTGAAGTACAACGCGCCCTCGCCTTGAGAGAGACGGATAGGGAAAATATGATGTATCAGGGATCCCTTGGTCCCACCTTCCATGAGCCTCGGTGATAGCATTAGCACTACTGTCGACGGCGAGTCCGTTAGGTTTGCCATAGCACTCAGCCTTAGTTCCACAAGCTGATCCGAGGGGTTCTCGTTTATGTGTTGCTCTTTTTCTTTCAAAACTTTGCTCCTCCCTCCTTTCAATTATGTAACGTACGGGGTTTCGTGATGCCTGCATCAGACATCGCTGTTGTCCCAAGTATACGCAAATATAACACATTTAATCATCATAAGTTGTGCTCCCTGTTCACTCCTCATAGCTCGTGGAATTTTCTTTGTTCTGCTACGCTCTGTCTGCGATTTCATTCTCCTATGCGAGAGCCTCTCTGAAATTCAGTTTTTCACTGCTCTTTGGGACGTTTCACGTCAGACTGTTCTCGCGATTATCAGATATCTCATTTGCCGGGACTTTTTCTTCGCTCTGAGGAGTTACTAATCCTAAGTATTTTGTACTTCCACGTATGGGGTGTCGCTTATGGTATCCGAAAGGTCCCGGAGAAAGCTTTGTCGACGTCCCAGAGGTCGAGAAAGAAAGCTCCGGGTCATCGTTTCATCGACGACCCGGAGCTTTTTCGCCCTTCCTAGCGGTACTCCCCTATCTTACTATCCTTCAGGTACATGATGGGACAGGGGATGCCTGGCTTACTTTCGACGCAATTGGATTGGCTTACTAGGCGCATCGTCCCCTACACGGATCTGGTTCATTATGCCATTTTTTTCGTCCACCTTGTACTCCATGCTGTATGCTTTTTTCTTTGGGGTTTCCGGTACTTGGATGATCAGGGTGTTACCGTTATATGAGTATTTCAGTATCTTTTTTTGCTTGTTGTGACGCCGAGACGCCTCCGCACGCTCCGTATCACCCCCTTCTACGCTATAGTCATAGCCGGTAGCGTATTCCACCTCACTATTCGAGACAAAGCGAAGATACTGCCACTCTCTCAGCTTTTCCATGTTTGAGTGCTCCATGGATCTTTCATACACCCACTCCGACCCTACCAAGTTATTGGTCTCTACTGGTTCATCTGAGTTTCTATTGCAGCTAAATAGTGTGATCGCTATCGCAGCCATAGCTATGGCCATTATGTTTATACTTCTTTTCATGCTCGTGTTTATCCTTGAATATGTTATAAAATAATACGCAAATGTAAGTGTTATGTTCGTATACTTGCAATAGCAAAGCCTTCCGATTATGCTTTTTTCTGATTATTTCCGAATTGTATAGAGATTTATCAACTTATTTCTCTTGCTCGTATTGATGATTAATGGCCTGTATATTAGTACAGTATAATGATTCTTTGGCCTGGTGCTTGAAGTGTTTTCGGATTTTTGTGGCGAAAAAATTTGGTGGGTACGAGTTTTATTTCTACCTTTGCACTCGCAAAGTTGAGGGAGTCTCAGAGGAGACGACAAAAGCTGAACCTCGAATGAAATTTGCTCCAAGATTTGGTGGTTAGAAATATTCGTGGTAACTTTGCAAAACCAACCCCTCGAAAGGCGGTTGGAGCTTTGAGAAGAGTTCATAGACATAATGAAGCAAGGGTGCCACAAAGTTTTATTTGTGGTGCGAAACAAACAAGTAGTACAAGGGAAATTGGAAATCTTAGATTATAGGGATTTTCAAGTCCGCGTCAATATTTC
>JBAKGE010000003.1:0-48063 GCA_037191085.1 Porphyromonadaceae bacterium
AAAAATATTGCTCACTACCCCTTATTGTTATAGTGTCGAGTAGATACTGGGAGGTATGTCAAAACTCCATTCTCCTTAAATCAACTATCAATTTGCAAAGAACAATTGCTATCAAAGAGCTAAAAACTCAATGATAGCGGTTGTTTTATCTGGTCTAGAAAAGGTGGTAACTACCAATACAAAAGGAAACGTCTCCTAATTCCATGTTTTACCCCCTTATTAGCTAGGCATGGAATAAATCTAATCTGAAACAAGTCTTGACTATTACACATGAATCGATGGATTGGCTTCGTTCCACTTTCGGGACGGACAACGTGGTCGCCGCCACACTACACTCAGACGAAGATACGCCCCATATTCACGCCACGGTCATTCCAATTGTCACGGGTGAAAGGCGGAAAGCCCAAACGGTCATCGTCAAACCCCTCTTTAAGCCCTTCTAATGCATCAACCTACGAGGTTAAAGCTAGTGGCTTTGGAGTATAACATTTTTTTTGTAACTTTGCGCCACGAATACGCGACAGCTATTCTGATCCGCTAGCTCAGTTGGTAGAGCACAACACTTTTAATGTTGGGGTCTTGGGTTCGAGCCCCAAGCGGATCACAACTTTAAACCGCTTTAGGTCGCTTTTGTAGGCTTAGAGCGGTTTTTGCTTTAGTGTGGTGGTGTCATCAGTCGCTTAGAAAAGGCAGAATATGGTCTATTTCGTGTCACCCTACGTGTCCCTTTTCTTTTTGGTGTCAGTTTTATCGGGCACATGTCCATTTCTGCTATATTATCCTCTACCTCTTCTTGCTTAATAGCGAAGTTCCAGTGTGTCGTTACTACCCTTTCACGTTCTTCAGGTGTGCCTTTGTCGCTCGGGGCAAGCCAATTTATTTCAGCAATATTTGCGACAAATTGGTCGTAGTCGCAGAATAGGTGTATGTATTCTCTATTATATATATTGTCTACTTTTTATCTCTGCACATATCCTTATCTTTGCCGTACACATAACTAAGGACGTCGAAACGAAACGTAATCAGGTACCCCACCCCAATCACTCACACAATAATCAACGACAGAAGAAGGTACCCCCCGATATTCAATAGGATATCGGGGGGTACCTTTTGTCTTTTTGGTTGAGAACAAAAACCACCAGACAATTCTTACCTGGTGGTCTTATCTATAGATTAGAACGAGCCAATCAGAAATAACCACTATTCAAAGTACATTTTCTGTTGTTTGGGTCTTGGTACATGGTCATGAACAGTTACTATTTTATACCTTTTGTTTGCGTAGGCATTATATTCAGGTTTCCAAATCTGTGTAATCTCCATATCTGCAACTAAACAATCTCCTTTCGCAAATGAGTCTCCTTTTTCAATTGCTTCCTGGAGTCCATCATCTGCTAATTTAGTTTTGATTTTATTCCCATCGTAGATGAATTCCCAACTGTTTCCTTTTTGGAAGCTCAGTGAAACGATTACTAGTGAAACATTCTTTTTAATAATAACATTTTCATTTGGTATATCTTCTGTCGGAGGAATGATGAGGTCAGGAAACTCTTCTTCTGTAATTGTATCTCCTACTTCTCCATTAGCACAAACTGTAATACTATCAACAGCGCCATCATCTTTTACAGCTTCCGTTGATTTTCTAAATGCTTCTCTAACTATTGGATCATTATAAACATTGAATGTATCAATGTTTATTACAACATTAGAATCCTTCGTAGCATTATTTAATTCTTGTTTACTAACCTTTTTCCCCTTGAATTTTTTGAACATCTTAAATGCTCCACCTATTGCCGTAACGATGTTAGCTGCATAACTAATATTTTGTGGGTTAATAAGATTTTCAATCCATGAACTTACAACCTCCATATCAATCTGAAAGCAACATTTATTGAGTGCTTTCACATTGACTTTTACCTTGTATGCACCTTCCCCTATTATTTCATTGCTTTGCTCAGCGATGGCGACATAGCTTGCAAGTACATTAATCAGCGTATTTGCATCAATGGAGCTATCCCCATTCAGTGTAACGACAAGTGAAGCAGTGCTTTCTTTCATGATACGAAGAAGTATATTGTTATGTATTTGCTTACGCAAATCTACTGCTATTTATTTACAGATAATGTTAATTGACCATATTTATTTTCTACCATAAGTATAATCGCAAAAACTCTAAAAATCACATAAGGTTGTCAGAGTCTAAATATAAAACACTATATTTGCAATACAACTAACAACTAAACAAAATTATCACCATGTACAAAATTATTAAACTGGCGATGCTCGGAGGTGTGGCTCTCCTCGCAACTGCCTGTACTAACACAAGCAAGCCACGAGTTTTTGATGGTGGAGCAAAGCTCTACGTTAATGTAAAGGATAAACTTAGAGGTATGGATGTACAGACAAGAGCACTCCCTGTCATCGAGGGCGACGAACAAAAGATACTCACACCTAAAGAGGTGGTTGAGGAGGCTGTGAACTTTGTTCTTACTGGTAAAGATGCTTACGGTAATATCGTAGACAATGGACGTGTCGGCATCACGGACTCCGAGATGAAAGATATCCCTAACGCGCGTATCAAGATGCGTGAGGATATGATAGTTGACCGCTTCGGAAAGCTGGTTACATTTTTCTTTGAAGCTAAGAACGTGCGTATCGAGGGAACAAATGGTATCATTATCGCCTACATCCCTCAAGCAACACTACAGGAGGCATGGACAAAGATTAAGGCAGCTTATGATAAGGGGGACTACGACACTGTGTATAAGCTCTTCCAAGATGCCTATACCGCTATCCCCTGCACGACTAAGCAGTACGAAGCATTAAAAGCGCAGGGTCTGAACTAACTCCTACCTATATAATACGAAAAGGCACCTATCGATTTTACTCGGTAGGTGCCTTTTCTCACTAAGTCGAAGTGTTGCATTTTTTGCAATACGTCGCTAATCTGCTCTGTAGCAGATGTAGTTAAACGGATAGTGGTAGGACTGTCCACTCCCATTATAGAACCGCACATCGAAGTAGTTAGCTTGTTTGTTGACGATAGATGCTTGGTCACTCCAGGGTACATTGGTTGGAGTAACGAAAGGTACATACTTATCACTCCCTATCGAGTGCCAGACCCTCGTATAGCATGACTGACCGCTACCAAGTTTTTCAACATAGTCCACTCCCTTTGTGGGGTGGCTGTGGTACCTCCCAAAAGGGAATGCCACCATTCCGTTCGCATTCACCTCTCCCCCGGCGAGGACCGCTCCCGAAGTCTCGATATACTCCGCCTGGAGAGTACCCTGTACAAGGACGTTACCGACGATTTTTAGCAGCCAGTCGTTAAAGTAGTTAAACAGGAGGTACTTTTGGCGACCGAAGAAAAAGGCGACTTTGTCCTTGGTGATGGTCACCAGCGACTTAAGCGTGTCCTTTGGTATCGTAACGGTGGCGTCCTTGACATATAAACCCCAGCCCCCCTCGTCATAACGACTATCGTCCGAAGTGCGCAATATCACCGACGCCATTATGGCATCACCCTTAGCTATCGCACTCTCAGGCACACTAAACACTATCTTGCCAAACATGTACTCCATCTTTGTCGTTGCCAGGAGCTCGACCACCTGCCTTTTGATCTCGCTGGTGAGTGTCTGCTTGTGAGCTCCGTTAGATCCTGCAATAGCCACCTGCAGCTTAATATCTATCGTCGTCTTATTAAGCGTCATCGGCCTACCACCTGCACTCCTCTCATCGCGTATAATGCCGACATCAAGGGTGTAGTTTAACCCTCGCCTGCCCTCGGAGTTGACAAAATTATCGATCATAACGCTCTTACGTCGGCTAATCAGAGTGCCCAACTGATAGGTCGTGTGCTTTGTGCTGCCGAGGATCATATCCGACTCCGAGGTCGCATTGCCACCAATCTGCATGTAAGTGTGGTTGGTTGCTTTGTCCTCAAACTCGATATAGTCGCCCCCGTTATCAGTGACGACATGTCGCATATTGCCGATCTCTACAGTGCCATTACTCCAGATGGTGACCCTTGCAGTCTCGTTAGGGGTAAACGCATCCTTAACCCCGCATCTCAGCATCGCCCTCCCCTCGCCTTGCTCTCCGGAGAGGTAGGCAGTCACCGTACCGTCTGTAGCTCGCGAGAGGATGATGTCATTGGATAACAGTATGCCTGTCTGCACAGCACTGTTTTTTTGCAGGGCGTCAAGGAGGTACTGTATATCTGCAAAACGCGAGGCGTCGAGCTTACCCGATTGGATCTCATCGGTCAGCTTTTGCAGGGCGATGATGGTCTTATTGGCATTGCCGAGGTCCTGTCTTAACTTTCGCTCCGCCTCCTCCCTCGCCCTTTGCTCCTTGCCCAGATGCTGGTAGTAGTTGGGGGCACTGGTCATGTCAAAGGCAGTAGCGTAAGACACGATCACCTCAAAGGGTGCGTTAGGAGTATTGACGGACGACTTGTAAAAGTAAAAATAACCGATGCTCGAAAATGTGCCGGTGCTACCACATTTGACGAGTACGACATACTCCTCATACTTGCCTGTGCCTATGTCCTCCGTAAGCCAATGTTGAGTACCCCCGTCACCGTATTTGTTAGCTGTGTAAGCGATATTGTAACCTACCGGTATTTTGGCGATGATGCGATACACAAATACAGCATTAGCTCTGGAGGTCGTATGATAGGTAAACCCACCAAAACCCGGCTGAGTTGATCCGCCACCTAAGTATTTGTACGACATAGCATGTGTGGAGGATGACGGGCAATCAGCAGGCTTTGTGATCCGCTCCCACACCGTCGTGTTGCCACCCGCGTTGTTGTACTTGTGTGTCCAGTTGACGCCCTCGGTAAAGGTGGGGTCACCATACAGCAGCAACCCTGCGGAGTAGTTGATAGCATCCTTGCCATCTTTACCCGGATTACCATCCTTGCCGGGTGCTCCATCGTCGCCCTTTGCCCCCTTGTCCCCTGTCACGCAGATAGGTGATGTGGTTGTGCTTGTGTTGTCGTCGTAGGCGATGACGGAGCGTGTCCATATCCACTTACCGGGGGCAGGGGTGGGGGCGACACTCCCCCAGCTCCCACCGGTGAGAGCTGTCATCGAGGTAGAGTGGTAGTATTGCTCTGTGATACTTTTAGTACCTCTGCCTTTAGCACCGTCAGCCCCGTGTTTGCCTTGTATGCAGGTCACACCTTTATAGGTCACATTGCCGTCTTTTAGCGTCGTCTTTGTCCGTTGCCATAGGTACTTGCCATTTTGAGGAGCAGGTGCAGTAGTCTGCCACCCTGACGAGGGGGCAACCGTCATGCTGTCGCTCAGGGCAAACTCCACATCTACAGCGGAGATAAGTTTTTGGTATCTCTCCTCGATGTCCTCGGGTGCCTCCTCCCAGTCTCTCGAAGCCCTATTACCCCTCACAAGCTTCACCCACTCTATCGTACTCTCCACCGTCACACCGTCACGAAGTGCATAGAACTCCAGCGTCCTATTCTGTTCTCCATACGCTGCATCAGTTCTCCACGTGCCACCTATCATAGCCACACCGTCAGCCCCTATGTCCTTACGCTTCACCTCCAGAGACCATATCCCCACGCTGCCCCCAGAGTTGTAAGGAATGAATCTCTCCTTACCCTCACCCAACCTGCACTTCATCGCCAGCACCACAGGGTCTCCAGTCTTCAGCTCTCTTGCCGCTTCCGACAGTTCATAGGTATGTATCTTGTACTTAGAGTTGCTCACCACTTCCCCGCTCTTCAAGAGGAGATTGCGCGTCCCCACCTTGATATCGTCAACCTTATCTGATTGGTCCTGCAAAGCCCTCTCGATGGTCGTCTCCTTGCCACCGACGGTGACCATGATGCCTTTAATGTACAACTTGCCTCCTATCCACGCAAGACAGGTGTCACCCTTGGGGTCGCCGATGACGAGGTCGCCTGTGACCAAGTCCCAATACACATTACCGCTTGCACTACGTATCATCTTCGTCATCACCTGCCCGGGGGTTACCTCCGTCACTCCATACATAGTGGTGAGCTGTCGTGAGGGTGCAAGGCCTGTAACAAGACCGACGAGGTTATTCTCTGCCGTTAGTGGTAATGGCTCCTTCGTCAATACGAACTTATTGCCACCACTCGACAGCTGAGCGTACAGGTACAGGGAGGTCTCGTCATCCTTTAGCGAGTACGTCAGCTCTGGTACATGATGTACTACCCACTCTTTAGATGATGTGAGCGTGTCGCTCTGCTTCTCTTTAGCAATGTACTGAGATGGTATATAAAGCTCTGTACCTCCCCTCCTGAACGAGAAAACAAATGAGACCTCTGTCGTGTCGATCTTCGTCTTTACAAACTTGAACTGACACTCTGGCATACCGAATATCCCCTGTATCGTACTTATCGTCTTTGGACTGATGCTCTCCGTGAACTGCTTAAGCTCCAGGGCATCGATGAGTGCCCTTATATCTATGACACTATTATAAGTGCGTTGTGACAGCTTATGTATGAGTCTCTCCGTCTCCTCTACTCGCACCTCTCGTGCCTCTAATGACGCTATGCGACTGCTCGCCGTACCCGCAAGGAACGGAGCATTCGAGAATGTGAGTCGAGGGGTGTACCTGCTGTTTATCTCCCTTCGTATGCCACTAATGCGCACATCCTGTGTTGCGCCCAGCTCAGGGTCTGTAAGCCTAACGGTGGCACCGAGTACCAGCTTATGTCCTACACTTGACCAGTTGCGCTTCGCCCATATGCCGTCAAGGTCACCAGAGAAGAGACGTCTGTACTCCAGTCGCTCACTCATGTACTCTACGCCTCTACGGAACATCTCCTGCTCTGCTTGGTCCATGTACTCTTGTGGTAGTGAGCAACCGAAGACTGCGTACTTATCGCCTACCTCAGGGTAGTAAGTTGTAGGCTCAGGCATCATGACGCCGTCATGCTCCTGCCGTACCAGCATGAACCGCTTCTCTGAGTGGTTATAGCCTACCAGAGCGTCGTCCTTTGTCGCTATCGCAAAGCTCTTACCTGCAAGCCTACCTGTCCGAAAGATGATTGTCATCACCTCACCGCCAACCCTGTACTGACCATAGTCTACGGTGTTCTCCGTGTCGATGATGTCATAGTCGTTGTACTTCTTGCCGTCTTTGTCTGTCTTCGGCTTCAGCTTTACAGAGGACACTACCCCTACACGTGACGGGTATACCTGTGTGGCATCAAACGCTCGCTCTGCTGTGTGCTGTCGTGCGTCTCCGTCGATGTATATGTACTGACCTGTCTCGTCTGTCTTGTAGGTGTGACCGCCATAAACCATGCTCGCATTCTTAGGGAGGCGTAGCGTGCTACTGCCGTACTTCACTCTGTCGATATTGCGCTCACCACCCTGTACGTATAGCCTACCGATAGGCGTCTCGTCACCATCAGGAGAGACCCTCACGTTCGATTGTAGTCCGTTTCTGTAGGACAATATCAGCGGGTCACCTACGAAGAGCTGTCGCTTGCGGAAGGCGAACTTATTACCCGTGAAATCTACCTCTGTCTCGAACTCCTTGGCGATGCGCTCGGATGCACTTAGGACACTATCCTCGCTGAAGCTTATCGTCTTCGGCTCTGCCTCTATGCACTCACCAGCCGTCCACCCCTGCACGTTGAGTGCCAGCATGTCGGCGAACTGCTGTGGCGTGGCGGTCATCACGAACTTAGTCTTGTTTCCGCTTGTGGTGAACTTACAGAGTATATCCCTGAGCCTGTACTCCTCGCCATTGAAGGTCACCGCATACCTGTACTCTCGTGTGCTTGCTTTCGTCACCTCTGGAGTAGAGTATAGAGTGTATCTCGCACCCAGCCACTCTACGTATGATAGCTGTGGCACGTCTGCGCTCTCAGGTAGTATGAGCTCAAGTCTTATCTTCCTTTCTCCACCCTGTATGCTCTCCTCCTGATATGATGAGTCGAGTACATCCACGTCGCGCCAAACCTCACCGCTCTGCTTGTATATTATCATAATGTCGAGAATGTTATATCTAAATCAATAAAAATGCTATCACCATGTACAAATACAGACGTGGTCGTGGAGTTCACGTACTCGCACTTCACCCCATCTACCAGCGTCCACGTAGAGAAGATGGCGGATGACAGAGCGTCAAACGACGTCCACACGCTATCCGCTGTCGCTTTCACGAGACACTTCGTGGTGAATGTCACCCTGTCACGCTCTGGAGCGTTCCGAGTGATGTATCTCACGCCATGAATGACAGAGGTGTCCACTACTGCCCCCTGCTTTATCTTCGCCATCTGCTTGCTCAGCTTTGAGCCGTCAAGGAGCACCGCAACACTCGAGAGCTCTACGGGGGTCGTGCCTAATGTTATACTCGGCGTGTCGATGAAGCCAGTGAACGATACCTCCACAAGCGAGTCGGAGAAGTCACTATGCCTAACCTCTTCGTTCCTTATGCTTATCGTCCTACCTAAGACCTCCCACTGTGAGTAGTCCTGTTGCATGATACTGTCACGAAGTGCGTCCCAGCTTGCAGAGTGGACCCCTATCACCTCATTTACCGACTGCACGCTTGGTTTCAGAGCCTCGGTGGTGTCCACCTCTGTAGGCGCATCGCCCCACTCATTCACAAGCCTTCTCTTAGGGCCAGGGAGTGCGAAGATGGTCCTCAGCTGGTCGTATCGTGGAAATACCTCTATCCCGTTTATCGTCATGTCTCTTACTTCATCTTAACCCCGTTAGTGCTCATGTCCTTCATCGCAGTGTCGATACTCATGGTGCTTTTGTTGATGCTCTCCGTGAAGTCACGTATCGCCTTAACGTCCTGCCACCCCTTCGACTGTAGGTCTTGCACTACGTCCATGTAAACGCTTGATCGCTTGGCATGAAGATCTGCAATCTGTACAGATGTATGCCATAATCCCACCAGTGTATCGATGCTATCCTGGCTTGCCGTGGTTATGCTCTTTTCTTTTGCTGTGCGTGGGTCATTCCCGCCACTAATCCTGTCAAGTCCCGAGGTCATCGTGTCGTATGCCCGCTTTGCCTCTTCGACCGTTTGCATATATCGCTGTTGGAGGCGAGCTATCTCTTCCTGAGTGAACTTGCCGTCGGAGCCAGCCTCGGCAAACTCCTTGTAGTACCCCTTCATCGCATCATCGAGAAACTTCGTCTTCACCAGCCTTTTCATCGCATTCTTCATGTGTTTCTCGAAACTCTGAGCGGGGGCCTCCATGTTGTCGGAGAGGTCATCAAGGAATCCCAGTACATCATCACGGAGAGCATCTTTCGTGGTGGCGGTATAGCCCTCGAGCGTTTTTTCTTCCGTTTGTTTCAATTGCTCATCTGCATCCACAATATTTTGCAGGATACTTTGCAACTCATTCCCGAGCTTTGCCCATATGGCGGGAGAACTGCGCAGCGCCTTGATCTGCTCTGCAGTAATGTTATTAAGCCAGTCCAAGCTCACTCCGTTGGTGACTTTGCCCCAGAATGACCGGCTTGACCATGTGTCAACTTTTGACCCAAGCAGATTGGAGAGTTCGTTACGATAGGCATATAGGTCTTTCTTCAGTTGATGCCCTATGGAATCTTTGGTCTTCATCCCAAGGAAGTAACTCTCACCACTTGACAGATAATCATTCATCCACTTACGGGTAGTTTCCACTCCTCTTTTTATGACCTTTGCCGTTTCCTCATACTTCCGCTTCAGCTCCTCCCCACTCAGGCTATCCATGAGTCGCTTGTTCGCTTCTGCGAGTTCATTAGTGCTTTTAATGAGAATGTTGTACTCTTCTCTTTGTTCCTTGGATAGTTCCGTATTCTTCGTCAACCACTTACCTATTTTTTGTACCACCTGAACGGCGGAACTGATAACAGACAGCACGATGGTGCTTGCTTCGAGAGCCTTGACTGCCGTCACTGTTGCTGTGCTTGCTGTCTTTATGCCCTCAATGCCAGTTGTGGCAAGTGTGATGATCCCGTCTGTCATACTGAGTACGGACTGGGAGAATACCCCTGCTTCACTGATGATCTCACCGAGCACACCACCGATATCGCTCCCGAGCGTACGAAACTGACCGCTTACATCATTGAGGGTCTTGTGTAGATCCTGCCACTCCTTGACGCTTCTCTTGACGCTAGAGGAACTCTGAGTTTTTATCTGCTCCTGAAGTTTGGCTATAGTTGCTCTTAGTACTGCGGTTTTCTGAGGGTCAGCCCCTTCCTCCGTCTCCATAGCTGAGAGTAACACCTGCGCTGTCTCAAGATGACTCTTCAGCTTGTCAAGGCTCATGTCAGCCACCTTGTTCACCCATGCTTCAAACTCGTCCGAGCGCATGGCAAAAGCGAGGTCTACGGCCTTGAGGTCTTCCCCCCTTTTGCGCATAACCTCCTCTGCGTTAGCAGTGTCCCCCTTATCTCTGAAGGTCTTGGCGCTCCTTTCTGCTTCCTCGATTATCTTAGTCCTCTGCTGGACGTAGGTAGCATACTTTTCTTTGAGGTTCTTGTAGTGTTCTTTCTCTGCATTCTCTTTCTTGCGTTTCGCCTGCTGTTCGAGGTCATAATACAACGCGTTGGCAGCAGCTTGGTCTTTGCCAAACTTGGTCATGTACTCTTGCTTCTGTCGTTCTATGCTTTCGAGGGTTTGGCGGTACTCTTCGTCAATGGCTTCTAGCCCTTCTAATCCGCCGAGGGCAATGGCGTTGGCGCCTTTGAGCGAACTGTCCCGCACGCCATTCTCGTACTGCAAGAGCTCTTCTGTAAGTCTCTTGGCATCATCCGTAGCCCCTCTTCTTTTCGAGGTACTTACACCTGTAAGGGTCTCAAGCCTTGCCTTTGCCTCCTTCAGTTCCTTTGTCTTGGCTTCTATGGCGTCAGCGTATGTACCTTCTGGGATGGACTTCCCCGAGCGTAAGTCTGATAGCTCTTTATTCAGTCTCGATACCTCTGTACGTACCTCTGCAACCTCGTTGGAGAGGTTCTTCGGTTTCGGCATTGATTTTTTGAGCTTAGTGAGACTCTCTGTGGTCTCCTTGATGGATGAGTTCACTACCTTTAGGCGTACATCTGCCATGAAATCACCGTGTGCAGACTGCTTGAGTAGCTCTTCTCGCTCTCTCTGAAGGAGTCGTAGCTGTCCCTCTTCACGTGCAATCCTTTGTTCATTGGTCATGTTTGCCTCTGCTTGTTCAGTACGCGCCTTCGACAGGTCGGCACGAGCAAGCCGAAGTTCCTCTCTCGTCTGATTCACCCGAGCTTGCAGCCTTCCGATGCTCATCTGTGATGATATGACGGAAGATGCTTCAGCAGATGCCAAGTCTCGCTCTTCCTTTGCCAATCTTCTTTCCAAGTCTTGTATGTTGGTCGACTTGCGAGAAACAAATTCTCGCTCTCGCTCCTCATTTAGTGCCTTCATATCTGCCGTTAGTGCCTTCGTCTTAGCTGACTCCAGGTCCATATTAGCGAAGTACGAGGGGTAGGCTCCCTCTAAGAACTTGAATGCCTGTAACTGTTCTAATCGAGTGGTATTCTCATCTTTCAGTACCCTTATTGCTTCCTCGGTCTTACGCTTCTTCTCATCCAGCTTCTGCTTCTCTTCGTCAAGGGTCTTGTTGAACCGCTCCTGTGCTCTCTCGGTTTCAGTGGTGCGATCTCTGAAGATAATAAGAGTGGAGATAACGCTGACCAAAGCCGCCGTAAGAGCAACATATGGATGCCCCATCGTCACCTTGTTGAGAAGAGCCTGAGCCTGTGTCGCAATACGGATATAGCGGACAACAGTACTCATGCTTCGCCCTCTTAGCGTCTCCACGGCTGCTATCGAAATCAGGACCGCGCGATAGGTCCCATAAGACACGATAAGACCGCCAAGTACTTTACCCACATCCTGATAATGTTCTACCAGCCACGAAGCCCCCTTGAGGGAGGTATTGATGACCCCCTCACTGGACTGACCGATTTTGTTGAACATCATTTCAATGCTGTCCTGAATGTTGGAGATTTGCCCAGTTACGCTCTTCGACTGGGCTTCCATGAGGTTATTAAATCGATTGGTGCGCATGCTCTCCATAGCTTGGTTGAACTCCTTAGCACCCACCTTACCTGCGGTGACCAGCTCACCAACTTTGTCCTTCGTAACCCCGAACTGCTTCGCAAGTTCTTCGGCGAGGGGGATCCCTCGCCCCATGAACTGAATCATGTCACGTGTGTAGACCCTCCCCTGTGTCATTGTGGTACCGTATAGATAGATGAGATCACCCAGAGGTAGGGAGAGACCAGATGCTATATCCCCAAGCATGAGGAGTTTGTCGTTTATCTCATTCGCTTGCACACCGTACGCCATTAGTTGCTTTGCGCCCTGCGTTACGTCGCCAAGTTGAAACGGAGTGGTCGCTGCTGTCTTTGCAAGCTGTCCAATGAGGGCTTTCGCTTTCTCCGCATTTCCAAGCATGGTGCCGAAAGCGATCTCCAACTGTTGGAACTCACCGCGAATGGACACCATTTGTTTGACAAAAGCGGTTGCAGCACCAAGAGAGAGGAATGCGCTCCAGCCCCGTGCCATGCCTGCTAAGCTCATGGAGTTCTCATCGTTCGCCTTCGTGGAGCGTCTCACGGCACCCTCGAACTCTTTCACCTTGTTTTTCAGAGCATCAAGCTCTACAGTATTTGGCTTTATGTTGGGGATCCGAAAGACAAAAGGAGCCTTCATCATGCTTGTCTGCATGTTGATACGCAGATTTCGCTCCATAGTCCTCTGCGACTGTGCTGTACGCTCTTCTAACTCCTTCAGCTTGCGCCTGAACTCCTTATCGTCTAACCCTATGCCGTAGTTCTTACTTGCCATCGTCTTACTTTTTTCTACTAATCAATCGTCCGAAGTCCGCAAAGCTCATCCCTTTGCCCGTGGTGTCAATCTTCACCATCTCGGGCTGCTCACTTGCGCCACTACCCTTGTCTTTCTTATCCTCGGTGTCATAGCTCGGTATGACCTTGGAGTACATCATCACGTCTTGGAAGGTCATCTCGTCCAGCACGTACTCAAACGTGAGGTGGTAGTACTGAGCTATGTTCGCTATCAGTGCCCAGATGCTGTCTCCACTTCCTTCGTCGGGCTTAGCAGGCTTCGATTTTTTAGGGAAGTGGTAAAGACGAAAAAACCTTCTACCTCACCGTCACGCATCAGCACATCCTGAACGAATAGGACGGTGTCCGTCACTGTCCACTTCTCCTCCACTGCACGTGCCACCCGCTTATCCTCTTCGCCTGTGAGGAAGATGCTCACCACCATCGCCAGACGTCCAGCCTTAGCAAGGTGCGTAACCATATCGAGGTAGCTCGCATCCTCGCTTACATCTGATAGGGAAGAGAAGTGCTTCTCCGCAAGTAGCAACTGCCTCATACGTGGACGTGGTACCTCTATTTCTGCACCTGCGACGGTGACAATGTATGGCTCATGCGTCACGGAGCCGACGACCTTTTCTATATCACTTTTGAACATAATACTTCCTTATCGTTATGATTAGTAAAACCAGCACACCGCCAATTATTAGCGACCATGCCACTTTGTTAATTAGATTGTTTGCTATCGTAGAGGGCGGAGTAGGAGCGGATGACCCAGTCGCCTTATCCTCGTCCAGCTCTCTTCCCACGCTTGTACTCGCTGTTGCCTCTTGCTTGTCCTCTTCTTTCTCTACCCTGATAGCGTTCTTCACCTCGCCAACGGTGCGTTCCTCCTCCCTCTCAAGCTCCCCCGTGTCGGGGTTGTACACCTTGATGCGCTCTATCGTGTAGACGTGCGTCGTGCTGTCCGTCTTCAGCTCTACCGCTGTCGCCTGCACCTCTCTCTGTTCGAGCTGTACCACCTCGCTCTGCTTCGTCACCTGCTTGGACTTGCATCCAGCGAGTGCGAGAAGGAGAATGGTTATGTAGATTGTTCGCCTCATCCTAAGTCTCTTATTATTTGTTTCTCTCGCTCTGATAATTCCCAGACTACAGCCCTTGCTTCTTCGGCTTGCCTCCTTGCTTCTTCGGCTTGCCTCCTTGCTTCTTCGGCTTGCCTCCTTGCTTCTTCGGCTTGCCTCGCCACGCTCTCAGAGACAAAATATCCAGCTCCAAAAATTGTCTTCTTCTTGTCCACCTGACTGTCGAGTCGTCTCACGTGTGCGCACTCATCGTGCATCACCTTCAGCTCTATGCCGTTATTCACAAGCGGAGCAATATGGCTAACGGTTAACACACCAGTAGGATATTTGTACTTCGGTAACTTATTCGCCTCTTGCTTCTCTTTCTTCCTTTGCTTCTCTGCATCACGGATAACCTCCGCGAGTGTCGGACACCCCCATATCCTTAGGTCACCAAATAGATTACTAACGAAGTCAGTATTTACGATAGCCCCATTCTCATAGGTTATCACCTCGTCCGTGACTAAGTGTGTGACGGGCATGTCCGTAGTAAACAAAGTGAGGTGTGGAGCGAATAGGAAGAAAGACACACCATTCTCAAAGTAGAATCGTTTAATCTCTGCAAGGATGGAGAACGGAGGGTTGTCAATGACCACGGCATTAGTGTAGTCCACTGACTTATAGTCTCCGCCAGGATAGAAAGGGCGGACTACCTCCAACCCTTCGATGTCTGCGTTCTCTCTCACCCATCGCAGCACAGCATCGTATGTCTCCTTTGGTGTGTAGCAGTCATCCGTAGTCTTCTTCGGCTTGAACTTCTCTACAAACTCCTCGTAGCTGTCTACCTTTGTCTTAGCTAACTTAGTGTGCTTGGCTCTTGATGCCTTTACGTCTTGCTGAAAAAGTGGCCTCTCTATCATGCTCATAAGTATTTATACTCTTCTTCTGCGTCAAAGCTCGGACACTCTTTCATCCACTCCCAGCGATCCACCTTACCGTTGCCGTTGAGGTCCGGTGACAGGTCACGATGTCCGACAATCCTTGCGTTAGGATATTTAGCCTTAAGCGACCTAAGCAGCACGACGAGGGTGCGCCTTTGCGCTTCCGTGCGTGTGTCCTTCGCCTTGCCATTGGCATCCAGCCCACCGATGTAGCAGACGCCTATGCTGTCTCTGTTATGTCCCTGCACATGCGCTCCTGCGATGCTCTCGGGTCGCCCCTTATGCACAGAGCCGTCGCGATAGATGACGTAGTGATAGCCGATGTCGGCAAAACCTCGCTGTTTGTGCCAGTGTTTGATGTCTTCTACTGTGTGGTCCTTGCCCTCCTTGGTGGCAGAGCAGTGGACTACTATCTTGTTTATCTTTCTGTGTGGTATCATTTTTCCTTGCTGTTAAATGTTTTCATCTCGTCCTCGCTAACGTCAATGCCTATGCGCCCGAGCACCTGAGGGATGAACTTTACGGAGAGTAAGTAGTACAGTAGCTTTATGCCCTGTGTGTCGGGGAATACGAGCAGGAAGTTCTGTAGTATCTTTACTAAGTAACCCCACACACCTACCCAGCAGACGGCACGGATAGCAATCTCGGAGGCTGTCAGCTCGTCGAATATCCAGAACGCACAATGCAGGAGGATGACAAGCCCCATGTAGAATAGGAGCTGCACAAAGGCTCTAAGCATCTTCGTCATGCTGAATCGCTCGCCTTTGGTGACCATGTTCGATAGGTAGCCGATGAGCATGTTCACGATCGAGCAGACGCAGAGGAAGAGTAGGGCGTTCACCGTAGGAGCGAGCGCACTCGCCACAACCGCCCAGATAGCCACGAAGCCTACTCTTATTTGATTTATCACTTCATTCATAGCTCTCTTAATAAGATAGAGGGTGAAGTGGAGTAACACGCTCCGCTCCACCCTCGCTGTTGTTTAGTTTGTTGTTGCTATCTTAGACGCCCAGACCCTTGCTGTCTGCCACGGTAAATAGCACGTTAGTTTCGTTTGCAATAGCTTCGTAAGTTACGCGAGTGCCGTATCCTCCGTCATCAGTGAAGACGGGAGCAAGGGAGATAGTCCCTTGTGCGAAGGTGAGCTTTTCTCCTATTTTGTCCTTGGGGGTGATCGTTAGTGTCGTCTCGGCTCCATCGGGAGTGTCCTTGAAATCACCCGTGGCAATGCCTTTAAGCTCATAAACCACACGCATGCTACCCGTCAGCTTGCGCTTATCAACCACACGACCACCGATAGCCTTCCACTCTTTGGTCTCACCGTCCTGATACTCCAGAGAGTAGGAGCCCTGCTTGACTACCCCCGATGGACCTTTACCCAACGTGAACTCAAGTTCACCCCATGCTGTTCCTTTGACTGCTGTCATAACGTTTTATTGTTTGTTTAGTGTGTTATACATGAATTTTATCCTGAGAGTGCACCTGCTCACTTCTTCCTCCTCTACTGTCTCTACGGTTCTGTCTGTCCTCAGTAGGTAGTCACCTGTCTTGTGGTTCTTAACGACGTCAAGAAGTAGCCTTGCGACCTCTGTCGCCCGCTTCACGTCCTTGACCTTGTAGTTATCGCCACCGATGAGATATGGTACGTAGCAGTTCACGACCACCACCCCTGTCTGCGTCTGCCCATCAAGACCAGAGAGGAACGACACCACAGCATCTTCCTTGTCCTTACGATTGGTAGGTCTCGCATCCTTGCGGTACACGTACCCACTGATACTGTCTTTTATCGTAGTGCGGACAATGCCGTAGAGGTCTTGCTCTATCTCCTCACCAGTCTTAGGGTTGCCCCATGACATCACGCTTACTTCGCCCATCTTGTCATCATCTCATCTATCAGTAACTCACCTGCTGTATTCACATCGTACCCCTTCGACTCCACATGCGTAGCGTAGTGCATGCCTGCCACGAATATGAGCTGTAGCCCATGACTCGACTTGACATCGTCGATAAGCTGTAGCCCTGTCGTCCTGCCGTCGCTACCAGACCCTTGGAACCCTCCTACCTCTACCGTCTGCCCATCTCGGACTACTGCCCAGCCGATGGACGATATGAGGTTGTGGGTGTGGTCTTGGAACGCTCTGCTCTGGACTGCCTTCTCGTATGCCGACCTGCCGACACTTGAGAGGTAGGCTATCGCGTTATCGATACACACACGCTCGAAGTTGTCTATGAACTCCTTAAACTCCAAGGCTGAATGCTATCCGTGCCAGCAACCGAATAGGGGTAACACTCTGTACTGTCATCGTCCCCAGCTCCACGTCTTCACGGCTCACAAGCTTAGCCTGCTTTGCACTGAAGACGTCCTTAGGAGCCAAGTCCGAGTCGATATGCGCCTTGTATGCTGACCTCTGAAACTGACCATCTGTGTACCGTCCTCTCTTATCATCTGTTATGGCTTCGTACATGCAGTTTATCGGATCGCTCCACGTCATCACACTCTGTGGCATGCCGTTCTCGTCGGGCTCATCGGGGCCCGACTGGTAGCCAAGTGTTATCGTCCCATTCAGTAGTAGTGGCATAGTTAGTAAATCGTTACCTTAGGTTTCTTCTCCTTCTCGAGGAGGTTCTCGAGTCCAAGCTCGCTACACTTCGCAGAGTAGTAGAGCCGTAGTGCGTCCACGCCAGCACGTGACACAGACACGCCAAGCTCACTAATGGAGGTTGGGAGCAACAGGAGCTCAGGCACTCGCTTCACGAACGCCACCTCTACGCTCCTCATCGTCGCTGAGTCGAGTGTGGCGTCTGCGGTGAGACCACCGGACACCAGCACCGCCTCCAGCTCTGAGTCGAAGCCTGTCACCCCAAAGGAGGAGTACTTGCTATGCAGATACTCTCTTATCGTCATACCCTTAGAGCGATACCGCTGTCAGGTCCACAGAGACAATTGCTTTCGCTTCCTTAATCTCGGGAACCCACTTGCATTCGTACTCCATGAAGCGACCCTCGTTAGTGCGTTCTGTGGACACGAGCAGGCCGCCCTCGTTGCGTGAGTACACCTTGCCAGGTACATTGTCCTTGCTCTCGTAGGTCTCCTTCCAACGCATGAAGCCAAGCTCCGTACGTGGCACGAACGCAATCTTCCCCTCTTCAAGCATCGGGATATCTGTGTCACTAAGGTCACGGACGAAGTTGCTTACGACACGTACAGGAGGCAACCCCACAGTACCAAAAAGCGCAGTAAGCATACCTACCGTAAGAAGCCCCGTCATGCTTGTCTCGCTGGTTCCGAGCTTAACCTTGATGAGTGCCTTGAACTCATCGGAGAGCATGAAGTACTTGGTGAAGGTCTCGTTGCTCATGAGAATCTCACGATACGCATACCGCTTGTATTTGGTGGCAATCTTCTGAAGCATCTGGAACACCTTTCCCTTGTCTGGGCCGGTTGCCTTTTCGGCGTTTGAGGGGATCTCGATGTCAAGGATTTCAACGCCCTTGGGGTTGTCCTTGACACGGATGGACGACGCACCTGTGAGCAACAGGTCTGAGAGCACTTTGTCCATGCGCTTCTCGGGGGCAAGCAATAGTTCCCTAAAGTCGTCCACGAGGAAGTTAGTGACTTCGGTTACACTCTCTGCACTCATGCCTGATGCGGTCATCCTCGCGATGAGGTCTTGAAGTTGCTCCAGCCTGTCTTTACCCATCTGGAAGCGGTCACCAAGGGTTGCCACCTCAAGCACGCCAGGAGTCAACCCCTCACGCCCCCGTAGAGGCTTGTTGCCGTAGTCTGCAAGCACACTCCCCATGCGCACGGCGGATTTGCTGCCGTATGCAGTTTTAAAGAGCGCCTGCGTGGTCTCCTGGAAGCGGAGGTAGTCACGCCAGAAGGGCTTGTCCTGCTCTACTGCCCGTGCTCTGTCAATGACAGAGGTCACGATCTGGGGGGAGCCAAGTATATCGTTAACTGTGTATGTTCTACTCATTTCTTTATATGTTCTTTATGGTTACACAAAAAGGAAACGGCAGGTGAGGTTTGTCTTGTCCTCCTTGGTGAGAGCTAGCTTGTCCTCTTCCACCTCATCGGCGGCGTTGATAGCGTCGATCGTCGCCCCTTTCTCTACTTTCACGGGAGAGTAGCTGAGGCGATTAGCTTTTCCTTCAGCATCGTCCCCGAGACTCACTACGGTGTTGGGCTTGGCGGTCGTGGATGCTGCCATCGTTAACTCATCGAATGCACTATTAGAGATATCGATGCTCCGCACCGCCTGTCCACCAATTGTGTCGCCCACCTTCACCAGTGATCCCTTCTCTACCTGCACCTTGGTGTCTTTTACCGCCAGGATTCGAGCCCTGCGAAGCACCTTTGCAGTACGGCTCTTAGTGTCTACCACTAGAGGTGTGCCCTTGGGGATGATTGCACCCTCGGGAAGACCCTCGGTAACGAGGTTGTAACCTCCCGAGTCGCGATGCTGCGTGTCTTCACGCCACAGCTCTGAGATCCTGCTTTGAGCTGTCTTGTCATAAGTCATCTTCATTGTTACTTACTGTTTTCTGTGATTGATTTTGTACCCTCGGAAATCATCTTGGCCAGCGGATCATCGTCCTTGTCGGGCACTCCTGCCCCCTTGTCGGGAGGCTGTACTCCCTTGAAACGTTCGTCCGCCATCTCTCTCTGGAAGTCTGCCCATCCGTTGCTGACCGCGGTAGCGTATTCGTCTACCTTGAAGTCCTCCCCGAAAGTGCGACCATCCAATATGCACCTGTAGTATGACTCTGGTACCTTTTTCTCGGTTAGGAGAGCTGTTAGTTGCTCCAGCTTGGTCTTTTGTGTGTTCTCACGTGTCAGCCCCTCCAGCTTAGAGGAGAGTGCTTCAATAGTCGCCTTGAGCTCAGAAAGTTCACCCATAGGTTCATCCTTCTTGGACTCGTCCTCTTTTGTCTTCGGTTCTGCTTTCTGTTTCTCTGCCAGCTCCTTAACTCGCTTCTCTGCCTCTGAGCGTGCATTGCGCTCCTTATCCAGAGAACCCTGTACTACCTTGAGAAGTGGCTCACACCCTGCTACTGCCGTATCAATTTGCGTCTCCTCTGTGACGTTGCCCGCAAGGATTGCCGCAACCCCGTCCATTACGTCGTCGCCTAACCCAGTATGTGAATACTTCTGTTTTAGAGCGACCTTGATTTTCTGCTTCATGTGTTATAGAATATTGTGTAAAAGTTTATAACGCAAATGTATAAGGGATGAAAATGACAAGACGAGCTTTCGAACCGTTGAAATCGTAACTAAAAAGTTAGTTACGAAATAAAGTCCCCTCACGGCTTATCTCAAGCAATGAGGGGAGAAAAAGGAATACTTAACTACAAAAAAACTATTACCTCAACTATTCTTTTTTATTGTTTGATTTTTCTTCACTGTCTGTGTTAATGGAGTATGGAACTAACCTCGGAGTTACGCGCATGTACTCTGATTCTTTCAATTCAGGGTGTGCCGTTGCGATAGCATGGAGGAGGAAGTTGATACGTCTTTGAAGGAACTCTCCAAACTCTTCCTCATGTTCTTCTACTGCCAAGCCGATACTGGCGAAGACATACTTGAACGCCTCACCGCTGGTTGCTCCTGTGCTTGCCATTTCACTCGGTGACATCCTCGGTGTGTTGGTCATCCTATACGCCGCATCTTCTAGCATCTCGTACTCCGTCTTAACCATTTCAGGCGACTGTTGCCACGTGAGGTACTTCATATCTCCTCCTTTTTCCAGTTTGATAATTTTGTTCCTACCCTTTGGATTGGAGTTCTTGACCTCTATGTCGCCTGTTGCTATCTGCTTTGGGGCGTAGTGATAGTCGTTGCAGTCGGCGGCGTTGCTCCAGATGTTCTCGACCCTCGCGCGTATGGTTTTTATCTTATCACAGAGAGGAGCATCACGTGGAATGTAGATGACGGGTAATTTCCTGAAGCCATGATCGAAGGTACGATCGGGAACTTCTTCCCATTGTCCTCTCTCTTGACGATAGGTGGACACTTTAAGGTTGTCGATATGCATACCCCACTGTGTCTCCCGCCCGTTGTCGTCCTTAGTGGTGTAGAAGCGGTAGAAGCCAACCAATTTACCAACGGTGTTATGCTCAGGAACGAGTTTATCCCCCCGGAAGGGAGACCACACCTCTACTTTGAAATCTCCTGTTTCTGGGTCCCTCCACCAGTACTCAGCTACCAGTGTTTCGGAGAGCCACGAGCGTAGTACTTTGCGGTTGATATACTTCATCTTATTGTCGTGATGCACATCTTCTAGTAGCTCGAACATGAGCCTGTCGGTGTCTCGCTTGAACGTAGGCTCCAGAATGGGCTCCCGCCCAACGGTGAAAGCAACATGCTTGTTTACGATATCCTGTTCAATGGGGTAAGCGATGCGATTCACCTCCATATCTTCAAGCCGAGCGGGGATAAGGGTGCCATTCTCCCACGATTCATCTCGCACGATAATCTTGTCTTTTGGCCTCAACTTCTCATCAAACACATCGTGGAGCTTCCAATTCCACGCCTTGAGATACTCTGTGTACTTGCCTGCCTTGTATCCGTCGAATGCTTTCTTTATGTCCATGTCTTTTTGTGATTATATCCCGTCCCAGCACTGTCGCTCTCGCTTGCGCTGTCCGAGGAGCTGTGCCAATACATAATACCTAACTGCGTCTATAATGTGATTGTCTTTGTCTACGGGCTTGTTGATGACCTTACCGAATCTGTCTACCTCCCAGCAGTAGTTGTCGAACTCGTACTTGGCGTTTATACTCCTGCGGGTTACCTTCAGGTTCATGTCTTGCATCTTCTGTATACCAGTGATGATACTGCCTGCGCCCTTCTTTACTGCATAGATATTAACCCTGCGTCCTTTTTCCTTGCTTATGTTCTCTATCTCGTCAATCTCTCGTGGCTCTGAGCTATCGGCGAAGACGGGACAGTCGTACGGCATAAGAGAGTTCGCAAGCTCCTCGTACCCCATACCACGCCTGTAGAATAGCTCATCGATGTAGAGGGCGTTCCCATGCACGCCACACCTGACTCCTGCGGAGGGGTCAGCGGTGTAGCCAAAGTCTAACCCGATGCCGACTTGCTTAACGTACGGCGGAATGCTGTCCACTACCTCGTAGTGTGGGAAGATAAGCCCAGTCCTCAGCTCACTCCACTGACCCGCCACCGTCTTGGCGAACTTCTCTGGGTTATTGACCTGCATGTCCTCTACTTCGCTGATGAATTCATCAGTGAGGTACTCGAGGTTGTCCATGTATGTGGTGTGGATATGTAGGACTTTAGGGTGCGTGCTAATCTGCACTGGCACCCCGAGAAAATCGACTAACTTATGCGTGTCCTTGATGTACTTCTGATAGACGAAGTGGGAGGTGTCAGAGGGGTTCATGACGATGATGACGGTATTCTTCACACCCTTCTGTCGGATAGATAGTACCAACTTCTCGTACTCTTCAGAGCTGACCCACTCTTCCGCCTCGTCTACTACGAACGTGCTTAGCCCCTGTATGGACTTCATCTTTGCCGTCTGATTACCTGATGAGGTCTTGATACCCATGAAGATAATCTCGCTCTTCGTGCGGTTGTTGATGATACGGTCTTTTGCGGTGTCGAAGTACTCAGCCGTTCCGTCACTGTCTATCTTCGCCTTCACCTCAGGAATGATGGACTTATCGGCGGAGGTCATCGTGTAACGACTGAATAGTATCTTGTGTCCTCTCTCGAATGTGAGTCGCTCGATGAAGCGAGAGGTTTCAAACGATTTACCCGAGTTGTGCGTAACTGTGCCATCTGCGTGGAGGTACCTGTGATTGCCATCCAACACAATACCGCACCAATCTCCAATACCAGCGGGCTCAATAGATATCTGAGACAAATGCCAGTCTTTATTCTTTCTGCACTCGGACTCTTTTACCCTCTTGCGTTCTACCTTGCAAGGTATTCGCCAAGTATCCCCATTGATATTCACCCTATAATAAGCTCCGTAGTCTTTACCATCGATACTTGCTCTTTTCTCATTAATAGAAGTGCGATAGCCTAAAGTGTCAGCAACATATTTAATTTGCTCTGCTAAGTGTTTGCTTTTCTGTGTAACTTCGTATCCGTTGCGGTTCATATACCCGTCGGTATCGAGAATGCCTGCAAGAAGACGTAAACGCACTTCCTCACTGTTAGAGATATACTCTTGTGGTATATGCTTGTTACCTAATAGACCGTATGCCTTTAACCCATTAAGAAAAGGATTACCGCCTTTCTCTCTCAGATTCTCCCCTACAATTCTCAACAATAATGCGCCCGTCTGGTCTTCGACTTCCAGCCTCTGGTTGTTATTCTTACAGTATTCAGTAATCCATTCTATGACTTCCTTGTCACCATTTGTAATATTAGGAGCAGTTGCTGTGCCGTCGCCAATCCAAACTCCTAAAAGGTATGGGTCAATAAGTACATTCTTATTTGGATAAGGAATACTTCCAACCTTGAAACCTCTAAAGTTTTCACGGAAGTGCTTTGACTTATTAGCATAGTCCAGCACGTTAATATCTGCGATATCGTCATAGTCTGGATACCTCCCATGTGGTCTTCTGTATGTGCCTGCCTTTGTAAGACCTCCTCTGTCAAGCTTCGCAGACTCGGACTTCTTGAGCGTGAGTATATGTGCGTCATTTACAAAGTAATCCTCTGCACTGCTCTGATGAACTCTATACATCTCGCTTCGACCTCTTTTAGTCGATAGCACAGTGCGTGGAGCGAAGTCATCACCCATGACCTTATCTCCCACCTTTATATCTTTTAGTAGCTTAATCGTCAGGTCGTGCATGATGACCTTTGTATTCGGGTCTTCACAACCACGTCCCCCCGTGACCAGCACTATGAACTTATCATCGTTCTGGTATAAGGGATGGTAAACAGGGTGTATGGGCGTAGGCATTAACTCTCGTCATCGTCGCTATCTCCCATTTGTGCTATCTCTGTATTGAGGTTAAGCCACTTCGATACTGGTACGGAGCCGTCCTTGATAGTTATATTGAGGTCTCTCGGGTTTCCACCAAACCCACGCATCTTACCGTAGGTATCCATTAGCTTGTGGAGCGTGGTCACGTTCGGGTACTCTTTCCACCCTGCAAACTTGCCGTTCTCATCCAGCTCAGGTATGCCCACTGCGATAAGCTCCGCTACCTCGGTAAGCTTATCCATCACTATCTCCCTCGGTCTGTTGAGTGCCTGCTCAAAGCCCTCCTCCTGGTCTCTCCAGCGGTAGACGGTATCGATGGACACACCGAACGCTTCTGCAATCTTGCCCATGCGACCACGTGCAACCTCGCAGACCTTCTCGAAGTCTTCAAGCGTAGGCGCAGGTATCTTCCTCCTTGAGTGATGTCCTTTCGCCTCCTTCTGCTTTATGCGCTCAAATGCTTCCTCGTCTATCTTCCTTGGAGTGTCCATATTGCTTATTCAATCATTCTCGTTACCTCTTCCCCTTTTGCATATCTGCTCTCTGGGGCTATACTTATCATTTGGCAAAAGTCAGTTTTGTTTCTGTAGCTCGAGAAAGAGAGGATAATGTACGCCTCGTCGTCAAGCTGTTCTTGCACGGCTGTTTCCTTCACCTGCTTTTTGACCTGTTTCATATGCTCCTTCTTGTCTTCGTATGTAGTTGCAGGAGTCGCTGTCGGATTTTCTTCAGACTTCTGTACATTCTGTATGGAGCCGGTATCGTCGAAGTCAAGAATCTCAGTCGTTACCTCTATGCCGTCCTGAGTCATAGAAAGGATGTCGCTAATGACGTCATCAGGCAGTCCAATGTCCGAATAGTCAATATCGCCGATATACTCCGCAATAAGGTCAATGTCCGCCTTGGTACCCCCAACTGCCATGTATGTGAGTTGCTCTTTCTCGGTCTTCTCGTCCAGAGAAACGACCTCTACCTTTATCTCGTAGTCGGTGTCCTTTGTGCCGTCATATCCGTAATAGTCATCCATCGCATATATTCTCCTGTGACCATCTATGATGTTACCAGTGGTCTCATTCCAGACGATGCCACCGAGATACCCCACCTTCTGAAGGTTCTTCTTCTGGAGCTTAACGACGTCCGCCACGTGTCTCTTAGGATTGATAGGGTTAAGTGTTATCTGTGAGCGGAGGATGACACGTGTCTCACTCTGTTTCAGTACTTTCTTCATAGTCATACTCAAATAAGATACGTTCAACATGTGGAAAGTTAGCAATCACCTTTTTCAGGTCATTTGGATACTTCTCTCTGAGGAAAAGAAGATAGTCAATGGCTGTTATGTTCACTCCAGACGACTGCCCTCCCCCGTAACTCTCAGGCTTCACGAGGTCGTTATCGTCGATAAACTTAAGCACATCTTTGTTCTTGTAGTTCGACAGAGGATAGCACTTTTTTGTATCGTAGTTGATAGCCTCGTCCCTATATCCTGACAACATTAGCCGTCGATTCATACTGTCAGATTTTTTGAAGCCATAGAAAGCCCACTCTATACCTGTGTACGCACGAATTTGCTTCGTTATTTCGGCGAAATTGATTAACTTCTGTTTAGGGTTCTCCTTACACCCCATATATCCATACTTCACAAACGAGGACAAACAAAAGTGTGGAGCTTGAATAAACCGAACGTTCCTATATTTTTGGACGGCGTAACTAATGTACCTATTGATGTGCTTTAGGTCTTTTACCACGTACATATAAACGCAAACGATTTCATCGAATTCAGAAGACATTAAGTGCAGTAGGGCGATGCTATCCTTGCCCGATCCTGAGTGGAATAGTATAGCCTTTCTGCTTTCTCTTGCGATAGACTTAATAATCTCTTTGGCTCTGTCCATAGAGAACTAAAAGTTAAACCACACGACCACCAAATTTTTCGTTGATTCGTGTTCTCCTCTTTCGTGCCGCATCAGATGCCCTGATACGACCAGCCTCGTAATCCCTTCTGGTATCATAATAAGTTATTGTGCCATCTGCATTTTTCTTTTTCGCATAGGGCTCTTTGCTTTTTTTTGTCTTGCTTTTAGCTGCCTTCTTTGTCATACGGTAAATTTGATTAGATAAAGCAAAAACACAGTGAGAGGCTAAAGCCCCTCGCTGTGCAGGATTTTTTCTATGCAGATATAAAAGAATGAAGGTATCTCCTCTTCTGGGAGACCTGCAAACTGTTGCCACTCATCATCATAATCGTGGAAGTCGTACTCGCTCGATAGCCATTCAATATCCTCTTGCGTCATCGATGCAATTCCGATATTCTCGATTGATACATCAAGCGACCATCCCCCGTTTGGACTATAGAAATGGACACATGGCGTATCCTTTAGCGGTGCAGACCACTCACTTGCGTCAAGTTCACCTACATCTATCTTTTTGTTTCTCGCCAATTTTTCTTGATCGATAAACATATCCATATAGTGAGGGGTAAACACTCTAATCTCTACACGCTTAGTGCCGTTAAAGATTTCAAGCGCATTCTCTTTTCTCATTATGAGGCTGTAAGCCTCATACTCATTGCCGTTGTACTTAATCTTCATAATTATAATTGTTTTTGTGGCTATGCACATCGCAAATATAGTTCGGACGTGTCCAGCCGATTTATTATTCTTCATTGATAAATCGCAACTAAGGTACTTAGTTACGATTATTGTAATATGTTAGATAGACAAATTTACGATTTTGAAACATCTGAACTCACCCTTTTCAGTGTCGAAATAGGTCTGTAAATGCTCATAGTTACGACGGCTTTCGCCTTTTGTCTCTGGTAGCAAGTCAGAGCGAAGCGTGCCGAACGCCTGACGCTTTGTGCCGTCTGACCTCACAAACCAAAACTCTACAATCTTAGTCATCATGTCAGCCCTCAGTCTGAACCACGCCCACGCATGCCTGAGAGCTTCGCTCATAGATAACCCATAGGTTCTAGCCAGGTACCACGCCTTGCACATGATTTCGCTCAGGCGATTTCTGTTTGCTTTGCTCATAGTTTTAATCCCATTAATAATTTTAGTTAGTTACCTTAGTTTATTTTGTAAATCGGTTATTCGTTTATAAAAACCAGTCGTATGAGGGCTATCTTTTAATTGTAGATATTCAAAATCGTAATGGTGTACAAACTCATGTAGCAATGTTTCTGCGAACGATTTAATTGCAACCGTCTGCTTTTTAACAGACGTCTTATTGTACACTGTGATTGTTAAATTCGATGGTTTATAAAAACCGCCTATTTTCGCAGAATACCTTGCGCTCTTTTTACGTGGTTGTGACTTATCTGTAACAATCACATGGACGTCACACATTTTGAATTTGTCGCACAAATAGGATATTAGTTTTTGCGATGCCATTTGCCTTGCTATTTTGTCGTCGCCTGCATTTAACAAATCAGAATAGTACTTCTTAGAGAACCTATTCAAGTCTACTGCTACAATGCTGTTTGATTCTTCGTATGCGTTCATACACATAAAGGTTTAGTTAGTTATTATTGTTTCTTTGTATGACAAAGGTAAGCAAATGGTTTACATTAACCAAACAAAAAGTAAAGATTAAGTCACTTTAACTTTGTGGGTGTAAAGTGAGGACTTTACAACTCGAATAATTTCGTACCTTTGTGGAACAAACAATATTTGATATGAATAGAATAAAAGAACTAATAAGAGAAAAAGGACTAACCCAAGAAGATGTAGCCAATAAAATGGGTATCTCCCGTGTTGCTGTCAATCAGATGGTGAACGGTAACCCTTCATATCCAACTCTGGAGAATTTCGCAAAAGCCCTCAACGTTGAAATGTGGGAACTCTTTATTTCAAGAGAAGAGGTGATTGGCAACCAGCTCACCGCCCTTGTGGAGCACAAGGGCACGCACTACAAAGCTACAACGCTCGAGGAACTTGAAATGGTCGTAGCGACTATAAAATCAAATCAGAAAAGGACGGAATAGACGCAGGAGAAGCCTATAAGCCGTTTGCTTCTTTATAAAAAAGAGCCCCACTCCAAGTTAATGAAGCGGGGCTTTTCAAATCATTGGTACTCCACGCTAAATCAGCGATGGAGCTTTGTCGCCTTTATCATGATTGCAAGCAGGACGGCGACTGGTAGATAGATTGAGGATAAGTAAAAATATATTTCAAATTAAATTATGTTTATACTTTGTAAGTCTTTCCCAAATTCTTTAATGGCAGATTCAATTTTTTGTTTTTGTTTTCTACGTGGATTTATTTCACTATGTTGATATCTCCAAAATTGAGTACCTGATATCCCCGTCATTTCTTCTAATCCAGACTTCCCGACGATAGGAGTGAAAGCATTTAAGAAGTCTTTTACAGACACATTATATTTTACAACGTAGTTTCCGCTTTGAATGTCTTTGACAAAAGGAACGGATTCAGGTTCTCCGTCTGCATAAAACTCAATCGCACCTTTGATTTCATCCTTAAGGTTACTAAAATTCGATGCGGTTACAAGAATGGCAAGACCATTTGGAGCAATCGAAGAAGCTGATAATCCCGTCTTAGTAGTTTCTACCTGAAATACAATTTCCAACATTTCTATTTATATAAAAATTAATTAAGAGTTCAATTGAATTTTGTAAAATCTATATGAAAAAATAGAGTGAAGTAAGATAGTAAGTAAGTATTAAGGTAGGACGAAGGAAGTAAGCTATTCGCTATACCACCCTCATCCTCAATCATTACTTTTTCAATCCTGCTTGCTTTAGGATATTATTGTAAGTGCCTTTGTCAACGTCATCACTGAGTTTACCAGAGACAATTACATGCATTTCGTGACCATCTTTCTTATACTTGCGGTGGTCGCCACGCATACTTACAAAATAGAATCCCTCAGACTCTAATCGCTTAATTACTTCTTTTACTTTAATGCATTTCTTTTCTTTCATAAATGATTAAACAAAATGTCAATGAACTCTTATTCGTCTTTCGACACTACAAATGTACATAAAAATATACATTTCGCAAAATATTATCCACTTTTTTCAAAAATAATTCGGTTACTTGCTCTTGAACTTCTCACATGCAGGAGCACATGTGAGTATGTAATACTTGCCATCTTTTGCATGGGGGCATCGACACATCGTCGGTGTCCCTGTGCGCATGCTCGGTCGCTGGTGGTCATAGGCGTATGCACACTCTCCGCATGTGTGACGCTGTGCCTCGATGGCTCTCCGCTCTGCCTGCGTTAGCCTGCGTCTACTCATTGCGTCTCCTCTCTGCTCTTCACGCACTCCATCACCCGTGCGCTCATCTCCTCGATGAAGTCCTGATACTCGGGTATAAGCCTGTAACGCTCTCTGTTGTCGCCGACCAGCTTACTGAGGTAGGTGACGGACACCCCCACAGAGTATGCAAGGGCGGAGGAGACGCCACGCCTGACCCGCCTCTGCGCCACAAGGCTCCACGGAGAGTACAGACGGATGACCACGACAATACTCACGTCTTTGTAGTCGTAATGGCGGAGATGCTCATTGCGGATGAACGTGCATATCCTCTTTATATCTGATAGGTCGCCTCGCTGTGGGGTCAGTAGCCTGCGGAGCTCTTCTTGCGTCCTGTCTAATCTCTCTTTGAGTCTATTGTATTCTGTTACCATTTTCATAAGACTTCGTTAAATGCGGTTTATTTGCGTTTTGGCGGAGTTTGTTTCAAAGTGGACACATTATACCTTTTCCGGATTATAATGCGCCAGAGGACACAAAATCGGCTAATTCGGCTTTGATAGCCTCCATGAGCGTATCCTGTGTTGCGTTCTTAGCCTTGAGGGCGGAGAGGACACGCTCGTCTATCGTCCCCTTTGTGATAAGGTGGTAGATGCTGACGCTCTCGGTCTGCCCTTGACGTGCGAGACGTGCGTTCATCTGCTGGTAGTGCTCAAGGCTCCACGTGAGGGTGTACCAGATGATGGTATGACCACCCTTCTGGAGGTTGAGACCATGACCCATGCTCTGTGGCTGTCCGAGAAGGATAGGCACCTCGCCCCTGTTCCACTTATCGAAGACGCCAGGCTCGTCGATGGTGCGTGCCTTGGGGAATGCCTTACGGAGCCTGTCAAGCTCGTGGCGGTAGTGGTAGCAGATGATGACGGGGGTGTGTATCTCCTCAAGCATCTCTTGCAGTCGCTCAAGCTTAGCGGTGTTAGTGACCATGTACTCGTCGCTAATGGTCCTATCGACATAGAGCGCACCACCAAGCCACTGACGGAGCTTGTCGCTAAGGATGGCAGCGTTGTCGGCGATGACATCCTCAGAGGCTTCGAGGGATAGGATAGAGTGACGCTTGAAGTCTCGGTACTCCTCCGCCTCCTGCTCTTCGAGGTAGACTGGCACGTTGACGTAGCGCACTGGTGGTAGCTCGAGGAGGTCTTCACTGCGCATACTGACGCAGATGTCTTTTATCTTATCGTGGATAGCGTCCTCTGCTCCTTCGTTGAGTTTCCACTTGTAGACGATGTGACCATTGCCCCACGCAGGTGTGAAGTACCGCTGGCGGAAGTGGGTGATATATGGCTCGAGTCGCTTACCGCCGTCAAGGATGTAGAGCTGGCTCCATAGGTCCTCAAGTGAGTTAGGACTTGGCGTCCCTGTGAGACCGACGATGCGCATCTGTGGGCGCGCCTTGAGGAGTCGCTTCATAGCCTTGAACCGCTGGGTCGTGCCACTCTTGAAGCAGGAGTACTCGTCGATGACCATCATGTCGAAGTCCCATCGATGACCGAGGTAGTCGATAAGCCAAGGGAGGTTATCGATGTTGATGATGTAGATGTCGGTGTTTTCTCCGAGTGCTTTCTCTCGCTGTCGCTTTGTACCAAGCACCCTCGAGGCGGTGAGGTGCTGGAGGTGCGACCACACCTGTATCTCGTCGGTCCATGTGTGCTGTGCTACTCGCTTAGGAGCGACCACAAGCACCTTGCGGACCTCGCCCCTCTGGATGAGCTTGTGTACTGCGGTGAGGGTGGAGGCGGTCTTGCCTAACCCCATCTCAAGGAAGACGCCACAGCGTCTGGTCTTGAGGATATGCTCAATAGTGTAGAGCTGGTAGTTGTGTAGGTTACTTTCGTTCAGCATCATGGGAGGCTCGCTGGAGCTCGTCTAATCCCATGAAGACAATAAGTCCTAACTTCTCAGCGAAGAGTTTCTCAATCTGACAGCCGACGGAGTTATGCCATCCGTCAAGCATCACGATAGCGTCGCACCCTCTTAGGAGCTCGAGGTCGCGCATCATGTGGTCAGCCCAAGGAGCGCATGAAGTTAATCCGTTAAACATCGGGTTCACTGGAGTGTGTCCAAGGTAGCGAATGCAACCATCTGCATATGCGAACTTGTAAAACGCGTCATTATACTCCAGTCCGCTGATAGGACCAGAGATGTATATTTTCACAAGCTTTCTCAATGCTAATGCTCGCTTTCTCGATGCTCTTATTTGCTTTCTTAATACTTTCATATGCTTTTTACTTCTGATACTTCATTGCATGTGTTACTACTTCGTTGATGCCTTCCTCTGTGTCGACGATAAACACAGTGTACCCGAGTCTCCTGAGCTCTTCGATGCGCATACACTGGAGCAGTCTCGGCTTCTCGCCCGTGGTCTTCACCTCTACCCAGAAGGAGTGACCGCCACGGCATAGACACAAGCGGTCAGGATAGCCTGCTTTGAAAGGGTTGGTGTACTTCTCGCACCATACGCCTTGGGTGTGGAGTGCCTGCGTGAGCTTCTTCTCTAATACCTTTTCGCTAATGCCGTCTTTTATATATTTTGTATTCATAATTTTATCGCTTTAATTGTTTTGTATATTCGTTATTTCACTTGTATTTTAACCTTTTGTGCGCTATCTCGTGGTATGGTGAGTTCGCGAGTTCGCAAATCTCGCGCGTATATAGGCGGGAACGCATGTACATATATTTTTTGTATATTATATTGTTAATATTATATTAAATACTGTTAATACGTATGTAGAATACCATTTCCATATTTTTCTAATACTTTCCAAACTCACCGAACTCACGTAGTGATATAGTAGTTGTAGATTGATATTGCGCTGTGTTTGGGGAAATATTTCTGCAAACTCTCCCGAACTCATCGAACTCACTTTTGAGTTCGGGAAAATTCTCCGAACTCATCCGAACTCACCTCCCGAACTCAGTAGGTGTTTACTGCTTTCTTGCATACATTTTCTGCTGTCCATATCCACCTGTGAGTCGCTTTCGTTTGCCCGTAAACTCCCACCCGTCAAGCTTCTTCAGCAGGGTAGTAGCCATCTTCGCTTTGTAGTTGTCCTTGCCGTTGTCCATCATCAGGAACTCGTTCACGACCTCGATAGCACTTATCTCTGTCCTCAGCTCTGTCCCTCGACTCGGGATATCAAGCTCATACGAGCGTGAGTACGTCCTGCCGTTCTTAACGGCTACGAAGTAGGCCCTGCGCTCATCCATGCCGAAGGTATCCCAGTCGTACGGTAAGAGCACATCGAGGAAGGACTCAAGTGCGCCAAGTTGGTCGCTGTCCACATCGTACCGCTTCTGCATCTCTTCGAGCTCAAGGGACTCGTCACGGTCGAGCCACAACGGCGTCTTCCCGTCATCGTACATCGCCTTCGCCTCTGCCCATATCTGGGCGACATCGTGGTCGGTGAGGTCGAAGACACTCGAGAGGGGTTCGCCACATTGGAGAATCCAGAAGCGTCTGTTACCAGTGCTGTCTCTCAGGAACTCCTCGTCGTTCGTCGTGGCGAAGAACACGCACGTCCTCTTTGCGAGCACCTTCTCACGCCCATATGCAGGGCGGAACTCATCCCACTGTTTCGATACGAAGCTTTTAATCGTGTTCATATCCTGCTTGTAGAAGCCCTCGAGCTCTGGTATCTCTATGATCCATGACCCCACGACCGACTCCTGCATCTTGTTGCTCTTATTGTCGAGGCTGAACGAGTCCATGAAGTAGCGACCGCCACCTGCGAGCTTACGGAGGATAGTAGACTTCCCCAGCCCCTGATACCCTGCAAGGACGATGATTTGGTCGAACTTACAGCCAGGGTCAAAGGCACGAGCTACGCAAGCGACGATAGACTTACGGGTTATCTTACGGTTGAAGGGCGTGTCGGGCACTCCGAGGTAACGGATGAAGAGCTCGTCCACACGTGGCGTGCCGTCCCACTTCTCTCGGGCGATGAAGTCCCTGACGCCGTTCATGCGATAGGCATCTTCACGCACTACGGCATCGAGTATCATCTGGAGGCTGTCTTTATTCTTCAGCCTGTACTCCTTCTCGATGTAGAGCGCTGCCTGTGCGGTGTCTGCATCGGTCCATAGCTCCGTCTCCTCACGTTCCCACGTCAGCTCACCCACCACCACCTTCTCACGCTTGAACTCGTCGTACTTCACCCGCCCTTTGATGATTTGCGGGTCGTTCTTCAGGATGAGGTAGAAGTTGTTGAGGGTGTTGCTGTAGGCTCCGTTCTTGTCTATCTCGAGCTGTATCCTCCAGTCCTCCTCGGGTGCCACTGGTTCGCCGCCCTCATCGTCGCTGTCTGTGATGGTGCCCACCATACGCATGTAGTCCGCTTTCACTGCGGGTACAGTCATTGCGTACTCTGCCATAGCCCTTGATGAGGGTAGCCTGTCGGTGCGTGTCCTCGGCTCTGTGTCAGCGTCAAGATGTCCGTAAACGAGGATACGGTAGAGGTCCCAACTGTTCAGGAGCCGGCCGCCGATGGGGTCAGTGCCGTGGTACGAGTAGAAGAAATCCCCACCATCGTACACCACTGCGCCTCCGAAGGTAGAGCCCTCTGAGTATGTGTACCTGTTGATACCTGCGGGTGTGTAGACACCTGCCACCATGTCGTTTAGTACGTCATAGACGCTGTACGTCCTGCACCATGAGCCGACGAGGTTCTGCTTGCTTCGTGGCATCTCCTGCTGTCCGCCCGAGGCATGTGCCTTGTGCATCCTGTCCAGCTCCTGCCGTCCTGCGTCCTGCACTCTACGTGTGTCCTTTGTCGCCCACTCGCTCGGGTCTGTCCAGTCGACGTACGTCGCAAGGATAGCATCCACGTTCAGTGGCTCTCCGTCCTGTGAGTGGTAGTACGTAGGTGCGTCCTTAGGTGCCGATGCCCAGTACATCAGGCGCACTGGCTCGCAAGAGGTCATATCGACCTGCTCGACGCCAAGCCCCTCGGCTATCCTATGCGCCACCGCTGAGTACTCAAGGGGTGAGCATGGACGACTGAGAGGGACGATGACCCTGTAGCGTGGAGCCTCCTCGGTGTGCGAGTGCGTAGAGTGGACAATCATCGCAAAGCGAGGGTTCGGCTTCTCGGGTAGCCGTGTGGCATTGTCTACGTCGATAGTGAGGAGGGTACGGTCGAGGAGGTTGTCATTCCTTCTGTTGCCGTCTACCTTCAGCGTTCCACCTACGAAGCCACCGACGTCTTTCACCTCACCTCTGTCACCCTTCGACATCTCGCTGTACTCTGAGAGTGTCTCACGGGTGCGGATAGGCTTGCATCGCTCCTTCAGTTCGTCCCATGTTATTATTGTGTTTCGCCAGTTCGTGTCCTTCCGTGACGACGCTATGGCGATATTATATTCGCTCATAGCCTGTCCACTGCTTTACATATTAGGTCTTCCAGTCTCTGGTTGTCTCTCATAGCCTCCGTCAGCATCTCTACGAGCTTATCTTCGTCTGCGGTGTAGATAGCCACTGTGGCGGTCTTCTCTTGTGCCGTCTTGCTGATGACGATTGTATTTTGTTCGTTCACTTTTCCATATCTGTATTACTTCCCATTTGTATTTTTAGTATTCCGTGCCTATCGTATGGCTGTAGGATGCGCCTGTCCTCATCTGTACGCTTTCGCTTCTCTTTGATGGTCAGTAGCCCGTACTCAGCTATGATTAGTTGCGCCTAAGGTATGTTCTTGTAGTTCTATATCTTTCATTTCTCGTTCCACTTTCTAATTAGTTTCACATCTTTCAAATCCTCCTCCAACACATCGCCCTCGTTCCCCTCAAAGTCAAGATAGAGAGTTGCATCTGTAGGTGCGCTTCCCAGCACCCAAAATACGCCTGTCACAACCATTTCAAAGCTGTAGTCCGTCTCCACCACATCGCCGATGTTAATGTCGTGGACGGTTAGTTTGTTATTCTTTTTCATGTCGCTTTTCATCTTCTTTTGCGTATTCCTCTGCAAGTTTGTTCAGCGTCTTAATCACGTTGTCTGGTAGCTCTTTTGCGTCTTCGTTGCCCTGTAGGTAGTCAAGTGTTTTGCCTACTCCGTAAATTACGTATAGCTCTTTCTTGCTCGGGAGAAAAGACGATAGTAGTGTAAGCAATATCAGATAGGCGATACATGTTATTAGCAGCTTTTTTGTCTTGCTGGTTTCTTCTTGATTTTGAGCAAAACATGCTATTATGTAGGCGACAATTACACAGGCAACAATAAAAACAAACATAATAGTAAAACCCATAGCTATCTCATGTATGTTGCCAAGTACGCTTAACCAGTATAATTCTTTCATATTTTATTTTTTGCGTTTTTATTGTATTCTTTAACCTTTTGCAAATACTCTGTATCGTCCAACAACTCCTTAAAAACACGCATTTTCTCTATGTACTTAAGTCCTCTACGTTTCATGTATTTTTTGCTTGCGGCCACAACCAATTGAGCTCTATTAGCTCCAACAAAAACATAGTTTCTGTTATGTCGCATATTGTCAGACAGCAGGTACGACATACTTTCCTTACAATACCGATAGCTGTCATTTTTTACACCCTCATACCCTTTCGACATTATGAAATGACCGAGTTCTTCAGCTTCTTCAAGGCTCTCGCACTTTGTAAATATTACTCTCATTCCTCACCTCCTTTCAGTAGCTCGGGGTTATCGTGTATGTTTCCGATGACGGCTTTTTTAGACACCCAGTATTGGGCTATTCTTGAAGTCGGAAAATCGTCTTGCATAAGTTTAGCTGTAAACAGTGCATTTTCTTCCGACCAACCTACCACGTGACGAATTGGGTATCCAAAGAATGATTCCTGTTCAAGGATATCCCCCTCGAAAATCCTTACTCCGTTCTTGTCGGTAAGACCAGTGAACTGACCGATTGTGTCCATTGTCACACACATCTCTACGTTAAGATTGTCTGCATACTCATCAACAATAATTACTTTTTCTTTCTCTGTGTTAATGCTTGATAATATGGGAATACCATAAACCCACACGCCTAATTTGTTTTTTCCTCTAAATAAAATCTCTCTCATAGCCCTACTTCCTTAAATTCTCCATTAACCAACTTATACCACGTATCCTCTTTGATTCTCTCACCGTCCACACGTTCAGTCTTAACACAGACAGGGACCCACCTACTTTTCTTATCGTCAAAAGCCCATTCCGCGAGTGTAATCCAGCTCCCGACCTTGGCTTTTACTGTCGAATTATGGCCGGCACACACAACGACAGAGTCTTCCCCCGTACTATTTATCTTGGCGGAGTCACCGCTGCTGCCTATCTGGGCGTAGTTCCCGCTGCTGCCTATCTTGGCGTAGTCACCGCTGCTGCCTATCTGGGCGGAGTTCCCGCTGCTGCCTATCTTGGCGGAGTCACCGCTGCTGCCTATCTGGGCGTAGTCACCGCTGCTGCCTATCTGGGCGTAGTTCCCGCTGCTGCCTATCTTGGCGGAGTAACCGCTGCTGCCTATCTGGGCGTAGTTCCCGCTGCTGCCTATCTTGGCGGAGTAACCGCTGCTGCCTATCTTGGCGGAGTTCCCGCTGCTGCCTATCTTGGCGGAGTCACCGCTGCTGCCTATCTGGGCGTAGTCACCGCTGCTGCCTATCTTGGCGGAGTTCCCGCTGCTGCCTATCTTGGCGGAGTCACCGCTGCTGCCTATCTGGGCGGAGTCACCGCTGCTGCCTATCTGGGCGTAGTTCCCGCTGCTGCCTATCTGGGCGTAGTTCCCGCTGCTGCCTATCTTGGCGTAGTTCCCGCTGCTGCCTATCTTGGCGGAGTAACCGCTGTGGTCATTCAGAGAGGTCTCTCCCATAACCTTACCGGTGTTGGTGACCTCCTTTATCCACTCTATACCAAGCTTAAATAGACCAACAAACCCTATCTCTGTGTTAATCTTAATCTTCGATGATGCCTGTTTGTCTTCTGACTTGACGATCATTCCATCTTGTTCCACAACGCAATACTTACCATCTACATCACTGTAGTAGTCTAGTACATCAAGAGGATTTTCGCAAGCGTGGAACCCTCGTTCGCAAGGTTTTATTTCTCCGTCAATCTCGTATTCCTTTCCGACTTCGTACTGAAATCCTTTACATGTCATATCACTGTTAAAACCTTTGTAGGCTATCACTCTCTCTTCGCTCGCCTTTGGAGCTTCGTGCTTTAACTTTTCTTCCATTGTGTTATTTTCGTTTTGTTATTCCTTTTTTGCCATACCTTGCAAGAAGAGCTTCGTTAAAAGCATTGGTAAGCTCTTTGTCTTCACGAATGATTCTAAGCATTTTGTCTATCGTGAGTCGTCCTTGTAAGCTGTCCCCTTCCTGAATTCTGTCCTTGAACTTATCCACTAGATAAGGCAGGATAGGTTGCTTAAGTCTTAATGCTTCTCGTATGCCTGAGGGTGATGGTTTATTTTTCCTCGGTCTTCCCATTTGTGTAAAGGGGCACGAGTGGCAAAGTGCCATCCTCACCACTCGTGCCGTTAGTTAATAGTTAGAAGGGGAGGTCGTTCGGTTCTCCATGTGGCGCCTGTGCCTGCTGTGGCATCTGTTGAGCCTGTGGTGCCTGCATCTGGAATTCGGACTCAATTTTCCAAGCGTTGATGTCTGTGTACCAGCGTCCGTTCCACTCACGGCTCTCGATGTTGATGGACACCTTTACGTTCTGACCTTGTCGAAGTGGTACAATCTTGTCGTTGAACATCTGGAAGGCTATCTTGCGCGGATAGGTCTCAATCGTCTCAAGTACTGCCGTCTGCTTTCTCCATGCGTTCCCACTCTTACTTGTGCCACTCTCTTCTGGACACACCTGCACGATGAGTCCCTCAATTACATTTTCCATACTTTTGTAAAATAAATTAGTTAGTTATTATAAAATTGTCACTTTGTCAAGTCTGCAACTCACCGCCTTTCGCTTGCTGTGTTCGATTGATAGCTCAAGGCGTGCCTCTCTACCATCGAAGTTATCACAGTCGAAAGGGGTGTCCGTTTTTTTGCGAATAGGGAACACATCTACCTTCAGGGGCTTCTCATGCGTCCGCTTAGCAGAAAAGAAATAGCACCCTTTGTACTCGGGGATGTCCTTTGCGTCACCGTCCTTTAGTAGCTCGCTCAGCCTATCCGCTCCTGTCACCTCCTGAATTGCTGTGCTTAGCTCGAGTACACGTGCGTACTCGCTTTTTGGTATCAGCACGTCACACCTATAGTATGCCTTGCGCTCACGTGGGAAACGGATAGGCTCGAGTAGGTGCGCATGATACACTTTTGCTGTAATCGTCACATCGCTCATTTCAGGAGGAACCTCCTGCTTCCTTGACTTTCGATAGTGTACTGCTTAACTAAATCAGGATGCTCATCCGAGAATCGCTTCTGGTCGAACTTCTTTGAAGGCTTAGGTGCTTTCCAAGTCGCAAGCGTGAAGCCGTTATAGCTTATCGCTTCAGCGTCCTTGAATACCTTCTTTATCTCATCCTCGAGGGTTGCTTTTCGTGCCTCCAGCTCTGCTATCTCGTCACGTACACCCTTTAGGCTGTTGTAATACTCATAGACGTCATCGCCCACCTCGATAGCTTTACCAGCTGTGTGTATGCCATACTTCGCGAGAACATCTCTCGCATCGTATGCTTCAGGCTCCTTCCCGCCTTTGATATTGTCCACCCAGAAACGCTCTGCTTGCTCAGCGAGATATTCGTAGAATTCAGGTACGAGTTTATAGTCCACGTACCCGAAGTCTCTACCATGTGAGAGCCATGCCAGCGAGCCTTGCTCAATCTCTGCCACGCCCATCTGGTACTGGAGTTGTGCGAACCAGTACTCTGGCACCTCGTCCTCATCTACTGGCATCTGCGTAGTTTTACACTCAAGGATTGCCCGCTCACCGTCCATTGATACAAAGCGGTCGGGGGACACCCTCAAGAAGGGTCGCTCTTTCGAAATGCAAATGAAGTCTGCGTCTGACCCCTCCTCAATCTCACGCCCTGTTTCTTCTGAATAGAGTTGTGCGACGGCACCCTCTAATAGGTGCCCAAGTCGCATTGGCATTGTCTCGGTCTTCTCGGGGTCAAGTCCCACCTTACGTCTCCAAAGTTGATAAGGAGTCTCCCACCTATTCAGCCCTATGATAGTAGCTATCTCGCTACTACCGATACCGTTTTCTCTGTTCTTAAGCCACTCGGCTTGATTGTTGCACTTAATTGTTAGTACGCTCATTTTTCTGTTACGCTTATCATTCCACCATCGTCTTTAATCTCATTCACATTAAGCTCAGTTTCCGCTTCTACCTGCTCTACCTCTTCAGGCTTCACCTCTTCGGCTTCGCCCTTGGCTTTTTTCATTGCCTTTTTCGCTTTCGCCATCACTTCTGTGGCTTTGGCTTCGGACTGCTGTTTCGCTTTCTGCTCTTCGACTACAGAGCCGAAAACCTCTTGTACGGAGGTTGTCCCCTCGTTGATAGCATTCGCCACACCTCTAAGCTCAAATACCATCTCTTTGTCTATGTTTTCGAGCTTCTCTACACCTAAATAGGTAAGTATCTGCTCAAGGCTAACTCCGAGCTTACCGAAGTACGCAACTAAGTTCTGCCTGCTCACCTCGAGGTCTAAGGGTTGACCCAGCGCTACCTGCTTAACCCTGCTTGTGACCTTCTTCGTTACCGCCTTTGGGATGACTGCAAGGACTGCATTCCGAAAGGCGATAGATGCAGCCGCGTTACCAGTTACCGCCTGCATATCATCAGAATACGTCTTGCCGTTCCTGTCTGTGATTCGCCTTTTTACCTCTTTTGCAACCGCATAATTCGTCTCGAGGTCGTGGCAAATTGCTTGTGCTGTAATCATTCGCCCGTCGTTACCTACTATGCGAGTTTGTACTCTAATATTCCCCCACGCACCAGCGATAATCTCTGCCATCCTTACAGAAAGACCCTCGATAACAGAGTCCCCACGTCTTAGCACGTAGAAACACTCCTCTGCCGTCTCTTTGTCCATTGTGGCGTACGTCTCGATAAGGTTTAGGGACTTGTTTACGTCCCTTGGATACTTCTTTGCTGTAGCCACCTGTATGTCGATTTCAGCTCTATTCAGAGCCTCGACAACTTCCGCTTGTTTTACTTCGATAATCTCATTCATAATCTCAATATTTAGTTAGTTATTTCAATTTTGCACTGCGAATTCCAATGGTTCTAAAACCTCTTTTGACTTGTCCTTAACAGAGTCGTATATCATTTTCGCGGTTCCCCAGTCTCCGCATACAAGTGTGAAAGGGATGTCGAAACAATGCCATTTGCCATGTGCAATATTTTCTGCGATTGGTTGATGGTTCTTTTTCATGAAATCCCTAATATTGTCAGGGAAGTTAATGCCCATTCTTTTTTCTATTTGCTCAATAGTTAAGTTACCCAACATCATAGTCGTCTTCAGTTTTACTTATTCCATTCATTCCAAGATTACCTCGTCTTTGGTGTAGCTATAGACGTCGCCGTATTTCGCCTCTGGGTTGTTCATCATCCTTTTGTATTCCAAGTTTCTAATTGTTTCGTCGGTAAATGCGTATGTTTTATTATATTCGTACTCATCGCCAACCAGCAGTTCTTCTATGATTATATATATTGTCATTTTTTGTGTATTTTGTTACTTATTCCATTCATCACTAAAGGCATTGAACGCCTTGTTAATGTCGCAAATCATCGTGCGACCATTTTTCTTTATCGCCCCTTTTAGGTAGCCGTCCGCTAGCATCCTATCGAGCTTGTCGGTGCTTATCCCGAGAGCGTCTGCAATGTTCTTGCGACCGCTAACGACGCTTCCCGTTCGTGAGGGCTGCATGGTGGCGAGGGTCTCCCTCACCGCCTGTTCAATAAGGGTGGTTAGGTCACTCTCTGTTAGGTCTATCAGTCTCTTATCCATGATTGTCATCTATCTATGTCACCCACGATGGTGTAATAGTCTATCTCTTCGGCAAGGACAATCCCCTCACCGTCACACTCTCTACATTCTCCGCTACCGTCCCATTGCTTGCAGTAGCGTGAGTTAGTGTTATATGCATCATCCTCATCATCTGGCAGGGCGTTAAACGTCTCCTCGGACACCTCTATATCCTTACGCTGTAGGCAGTCGTAGGCGTAGTATATTGCCCCTCTTCCGTCGCATGCCATGCAGGTGTGAGTGCGCTCCTGGTCGTCGTATCTCATAAACTCTCTCGTTTTTCTAATTGCGCGAGTGCGACGAGCGCAGCGAGCGCAACCACTTTTGTGATTATGAGGACTGTCATCCATTGACTCATGGGGAGGCTATCTGCTGGCACGCTGAATGTCCCTACGATTGCCACCAAAAGCAGGATGACTTCGATGATGATTCTGATGTTCTTTTTCATGATATTTTGTACTTCCTTATGGTTGCTTTTGTCTTATCTTTTGGGCTTATAGACAGGCTCACTCTGTAGCCTATCTCCACCCCCTCTGTTGTATTCCAGTAACTGCATGTGCTGCGGGCAGAATAGAGGGCTTTGCCGTCTGGAATGTAGAACGTTCTCACACCCCCGAGAGGTATGTTACGTATCTGATTTACACTTACTCTCCTCATTCATACTTAGCCACAATGATGGCGAAAGTCCCATTCGCGAAAATCGGTCTAATAATTAAGTCGAGGGCATCTGCTAGTTTTATTAGCTTTTTGGGGATGCGTATATCACAGTAACTCGGGTTGTTTTCTACAAGCCTTACCTCGTTGTCGCCACAGGAGCTGATAGTGTAATTTTCAAGACTGTATGAAGCTTTTAAGCACTCTGTCACTACACGTGTGATAAACCTTTCCTCATTACTTCTACCCCTCTCTTCTTTGTACTTTGCTGTCGTTTCCATTTCTTTTATTTATATTTGCCTGTTGTTAATTGTGTATTAGCGACTTGCGACCGTTAGGTACGTTTGTCGTTGTTATTTACATAGCAAAGATAGACAATAAATGTCTATATCCAAATGAAAATAGACATATTTTGTAGTTAAATAAAGTTAATAGCTGCATATGATTGATACTAAACAACTTAATGAACTTAGGGATAAGCTGATAGAGCTTAGGATGATATATAACAATACTGACTTTGCGGATATGATAGGCAAAGGGAGGAGTTATGTGTCCGAAGCACTCAATGGGAGAAGAAATATTACAGAACAATTTGTTCTATGTATAGCGGATGCTTTCCCAACTGTGTCTCGAGATTGGCTACTTACTGGCAAAGGAGAGATGCTGGTAGAGGATAAGAAGACAATGGAGAGCAACGCTAAAATGATCGACACAAGCATCGTAATGGTTCCTATGGTGCCGTATGGAGCAAGGGCTGGGTCAGCACTAGGGTATGCAGACTTATTTGAAGAGGAGAAAAATATGACATACCCCGTATATGTCATGCCTGGCGAATCGCTCGGTCACGATGTCGCAGTATTTCATGTTGAGGGCGCATCTATGTCGCCAAAGTTCGAGGATGGCGATGTTGTCCTCGCAAAATACCTTGACCCGTCATATTATAAAGACTTCCGTCTTAATATCAGAACTCATCCATATTGGGTGATACTAACGACAGAAGGAGTTATCGTGAAGAATATTATCGACCACAACGTTGCACAGGGGACTATCACGTGTCATTCTGCTAATCCTGACTACGATGATTTCACTATCAGCTTGTCTGAGGTGTTTAGGCTTTACTATATCAAGCGTCTCGTTGGGCGCGAATTCTAGCAAACAATGTTAAGCCATGAAGTTTAACAAGTACGCCTGGAGCCTATACAAGCAGAGCAAGCAGTGGGCTGATTTTTCAAAAGTGTTTGACACTGACAATGTCGCTCAAAACGAGTATGCCATTCTCAGAAAGTTTAATCCGTATGAATACGGTAATGGCGGTCCTATGGAAGAGCTAAGCTTCTATGGGATGATGGAGGAGCTATGGGTGAACTGCATATCTGATTTTTACGACCCCTATAATAACTACCATGACAATTCAGAAGGCGAAAGCCCTAAAACTCTTGGGGATGCAAGGTTATTTTGGAGCGATATTATAGACCATGGGGTGCGTGACGTACATGGTGTAACCGTAGAACAAGGTGATTACCAGACTATGCTTGCTGCTGTTGTTATGTTATCATTCCTCTGCTATTATGTTGCTGATGAGTTTTTCTTTCCTTATATGTTTCGATATCGGGCGTTCGACCTATACAAGATTACTGATGCTTTCGATATAACCTTACCACCACTTCCGAGGAAGTCGGATTATAAAGCACGCTGCATGTATTACTTCGACCTTTGCGAAGTGATGTATCATTTTAGGAAAGAAAACGACTTGTCTCCACTTGAGTTGTGCGCTTTTCTCTATGATTATGCCCCGAGTTACTTAAGTACCTTGGATGTAAATCATCCTATTCCTGAGCCTGCACAGGCATGGTGCATTGGCGGATTAATTGACGATCTAGATAAAGACAGTGGTGTTAAGCTGTGGCAATCAAGTCCAGAGACAAAGCGAGGTGATATTCTCATTCACTACGAGACAACTCCAATAAGTGCAATTACTCACATATGGATATCTCAAACGGACGGTGTCATAGACCCATTCTTCCACTATTACGCAAACGTATATCTCTCTGACGGCATTGAAGTGCCACAAGTGACGCTTAAGGATATGAGGAAAGACGGACACTTCTCGAATCACCCCATTGTGCGCAAGAATTTCCAGGGAGTAAATGGATGGCGTTTCACAGGAGAGGACTATAGCAACTTGCTTCGTATGCTGAAAGATAGAGGTTGTGACATCACTAAACTTCCACAGCTATACGTACCACTCCCACCACGTGACGTCGAAATCAGAAAAGAAAGAGACGTTGAGGTTAAGCTTTTGGAATACTATCTTGATAAAATGGGGCTTCACGAGGGTACAGATTATGAGCGACAAGTACCTATTCAGTCCGGTCGAGGAACAGCAATATATCCAGATTATGTGTTTGGGTACAATAAGATAAGGTGTACGTGTTCTGTAATGCTTGAAGCTAAATTTTTGATGAGGAATAATAAAGACCTATTGAACGCCTTCAGTCAAGCTCGCTCGTATGCTTTAATCATGCAGGCAGAAACGCTTATATTATGCGACAAGGAGTGTATGATAATTTACGAGAATAAGAATGGATTCGATAGAAGTAACGGCGTGAGATATTACTGGGGTGACTTTGAAAAAGCAGATGTATTTCAAAAGGTAAAATTCTATTTAACTAATCAGTAATGCGAAATACAACTGACGGAGCGGAACATTTTTAAAGATTGAGTTATGAGAAAAGCGACACACGAAGGAATACTCCCGATAGGAACGAAATCACTATCATGCGCAGTACTTGACGACGGGACAAGAGTACTCACTCAAACAGCAGTATTTGAAGCATTTGACAGACCGAGGCGAGGGAAATCCATAGCTGATGCAAGGGCGGATCAAGTTCCCAGTTTTATGGACGCTAAAAACCTGCAACCGTTTGTGACACAGTCACTTATGGAGCGGACCAATGTTATAGAATATCGTGCGATAAATGGCCAGGTAAAGACTGGATATGATGCTCGAATATTGAGGAACTTATGCAAGTTGTATATCGATGCTGATGAGGCTGGCGCACTGGTTGCATCTCAGGCGAGATTAGTTGTGATTGCCAAAGAGATATTATTTGCTCTTTCAGAGGTCGGCATTACGGCATTGGTGGACGAGGCTACTGGGTACCAGTATGAAAGAGAGCGAAACGAACTTCAGATAATACTTGCAAAGTATGTTTCTGATGAATTACTACCTTGGCAAAAAACATTTCCAGACCAATTCTACCAAAACATATTCCGCCTCAATGGATGGGATTATACTGTTCAGTCTATAAAGAAGAGACCTGGAGTTGTTGGTAAATGGACAAACAAACTCATATACGACCAGTTACCGAGTGGCGTGCTTGAGACATTAAAGACATTAACGAAAGAGAGCGGGAGGGGAGAGCGATATCACCAGCATTTGACGGAGAACATAGGGTACAAACACCTAAAAACGCAAATAGACCAAGTAACAGGGATGATGAAGCTCTGTGATACTTGGAATGAATTTATTAATAAATTTAACAGAACAATAGAAAGGGAGGCAGAAGAACGCAAAATTGAAGAAGTTGTTGATGACTCCATAGACATGGCGGAAGACGATGAGTATAGCTTTCGCTTCCAGCGCTCCTTATTTGACCAAGACTTATGAAAACTAATAAATACGCTTGGAACCTGAATAAGCAAATTGTTTTTGTTGTGATATGGATAAAGTTTATTTGACTAACTTAGAAAAAGAGATACTTAGGAAGGCTCACAGGAATGGAACATGTCATTCAGATTTTCAATGTTCAGTAGATGATTTTTCATCGGCATGTCGTAGGCTTAAAGAGCTTGGATTTTTAGAGATAATAGAATATAGCGATGTGGTGGGAGAAGCACGCATTTCAGATAGTGGAATAGCCTATAAGGAAATGAACCCAAAGCTCTCAAATCCTGTACCAGAAGATGTGAAGTGGAGCAGAGATAGGCGGCTATCTATTTTAGCTTTGATTATAGCAGGAGCAAGCCTAATACTATCAATTGTACAATTGATATGGCTATGAAATGGTCCTATACTATCATAGCGTCAAAAATCGATGACAAAGAGGCAAGGTTAAAGCTTCGGGTCTACTTCGGGTCAAATATAGTCGATTTTAACATAGGTCTGAGGGTAGAGCTGTCGAAGTGGAACACAGATGCACAGCGAAGCAAATCGAACGTCACACACGGTAAAAGGAAAGTACCAGCGAACTACATCAACAGGGAAATACAGAAGTACATCGACACCGCCGAGCGACTGTTCTATCAATACGAAGGGGAGAACACCATACCTACAAAGATGCAGTTCAAGAAGGACTTCAACGTAGCACTACAGCGCACCCCTGACGCAAGCGATAGCATCGTGAAGGTACTCGACCGCTTTATGAGAGCAGAGAGCGCAATCAACCAGTGGGGAGACGGCACGATACGGCACTTCAGCGTACTGGGTAGGAGGATGAACACATACTCCCCGAATGCAGAGCTTTCTGACATCGACACAAGCTGGCTCGAGGGCTTCGTTCGCTTCCTTGTGTATGACGCTAAGCTATCGAACGCTACTGTCAGAGACTACCTCAAGCGTCTACGATGGTTCCTGAACTGGTGCGTAGAGCATGGTGAGAGGGTTCCGACAGACTACAAAAGCTTTTCCCCACGCCTTACGGTTATAAGGAACCCCGTCATCTTCCTCACGTGGGACGAACTGATGACGGTGTACCATGCTGAGATGCCGACGGAGTACCTCGAGCGCACTCGTGACTTGTTCTGTCTCTCCTGCTTCACCTCCCTGCGCTTCTCTGACGTGCAGAGCCTCAAGCCTGAGAATGTCACCGATGACCACATCGAGATTGTGACACAGAAGACGTCTGACGCCCTGAGGATAGAGCTCAACGACTACAGTAGGGAGATACTAAAGAAGTACAACAACAAACTGCCTAAGCTCAGCAACCAAAAGATGAATAAGTACATCAAAGAGGTAGGGATGGTATGCGGACTCAACGCTCCTATCATGCTATCCACAATGCGAGCTGGCAAAAGAGTTGATACAACAAGCCCGAAGTGGCGACTGATGACCACACACACTGGAAGGCGTACATTCATCTGTAACGCTCTCGCTCTCGGCATCCCTGCAGACGTAGTGATGAAGTGGACGGGACACAAAGATTATGACGCTATGCGCCCATATATCGACATTGCCGACGAGGTTAAAAGAGAGTCGATGGAACGCTTCAATGTGTCAAAATAGTGTCATGGGTCGCATAAGCAATTGACACTCTGCGCGGGTTGGATCTCCAAGCGGATCACTCTTTTTTATGGGGGAAACTGATGTGCCCCGAAGAATTGAACGTTGAGTTAAACGTCGATTCTTTAAACCTCTATAGTAGTGAGCTCGGTATACAACCGAGCTCATTCTTTTTAATCTAAGTTCTATTCTCTCATTGTTATGCCACTGTATCATTATTTCTCTAATTCCCATTCAAACTCTTTTTCTTTTAAGTTAAAGTGATTCACGTACAATAACTCATTCTTCATCAGTCCGAAAAAGTTCTCCATCATAGGCCGGTTTCTGCCCTTGCCTTCTCTCCATAAGACCTTAAGCTGAGATTCACCTACATCGTACTCGCCAAGAGTACAGTATTGATATTTAGACACATAAAATACTAATATCTAATGCAAAATGGACGAGAATGAAATGTCAATCCCAACCAGCACGAGATACCCATATAATTTCTTGTTTGTTGCCGATACAGCATATTGGGGTTTGCTAATGCTGCATTCAAGAACCGGTATATGAACGGGTTCTTATTTGCTCTAGTCCCTGTTCTTTGGGTTGGGCAGTACTTTTTATTAGAAAAGAAGTCGGTGGTTCCTGACTCATTTGCTTATGTGATTACGTTCATTACAGGCTTAACAAGCACCATTGTATGAAGCTAGATAGAAGCACACCAACTTAAACACCTTTTCTTATTACGCTGGAAAGTACCGAGAAAACTTGAAAGGAGCTACATTGTCAGCAGAGTTTTCTGTGCACCCTTATACGGTAAAAACAGGTATCTAAAACCATCAAACAGAGGGTCCGAAAGCCACAATTTTAATGAGACATCACACAGAACATTCTTTTCCTTGCCATTATCCCTCATGATTGGTTATCTCTAAAAAAGTTTGCAAATTAAGACCAATATGAGCACTTGTACCTAAGTGGGTCTTAAGGGTTTAGTACTGGTAAGGTGAGTATTTAGCAGTGAAGTCCTTTTCATACCATATAAGTATGTTACTTCTGCCCGTAGGAGAGGAATTGCCACAAAAGTACAAAGAGGGATATCAGGCCTATTTAGCTACGAAATAGTCACATTTAGCCACGTGGTTTTTCTCG
>JBAKGE010000118.1:0-5162 GCA_037191085.1 Porphyromonadaceae bacterium
TATACTGTAGGTAGCTTCACCGACCTCTGTCGAGGACCACATATCCCAAATACCGAACCCATCAAGGCCATTAAGCTACTGTCTGTAGCCGGTGCCTATTGGCGTGGTGACGAAAATCGCCAACAGCTGACACGCATCTACGGAATTACGTTCCCCAAGAAGAAGATGCTTGATGAATACCTAGAACTCCTCGAACAAGCCAAGCTCCGCGATCACCGAAAGATCGGGAAAGAGCTGGAGCTATTCACATTCTCGACGAACGTAGGTGCAGGGCTTCCCCTGTGGCTTCCTCGTGGTACTCAGCTTCGTCTGGCTCTGGAAGAATTTCTAAAACGCATCCAGCGACGCTACGGCTATGATCAGGTAATGACCCCACACATCGGCTCAAAAAATCTGTACATTACCTCTGGGCACTATGCTAAGTATGGAAAGGATTCATTTCAACCCATCCACACACCACAGGAGAATGAAGAGTTCCTTCTCAAGCCCATGAACTGCCCTCATCACTGCGAAATCTATAAGTCGAAGCCTCGCTCTTATCGCGACCTCCCAGTGCGTCTGGCAGAATTCGGCACCGTGTACCGCTATGAGCAGAGTGGAGAGCTTCATGGTCTGACGCGCGTACGTGGCTTCACCCAGGACGACGCCCATCTTTTCTGCCGTCCGGAGCAGATCAAGGATGAGTTCAAGAAAGTCATGGAGATTATATTTATCATCTTCAAGGCTCTTAACTTCAAGGATTTTGAAGCACAGATCTCTCTTCGTGATCCAAACAACAAAGAAAAGTACATCGGCTCTGATGAGAACTGGGAAAAGGCGGAGCAAGCAATCATAGAAGCCTGCAAAGAGTCTGACCTCAAGACAGTGGTCGAACTGGGCGAAGCAGCATTCTATGGTCCTAAGCTTGACTTCATGGTTAAGGATGCGCTCGGTCGTAAGTGGCAGCTTGGAACCATACAAGTAGATTACAACCTCCCTGAACGTTTTGAACTTGAATATACAGGTGAAGATAACCAGAAGCACCGTCCCGTGATGATACATAGAGCACCTTTCGGCTCCATGGAGCGGTTCGTTGCTGTTCTCCTCGAGCACACAGCTGGCAAACTTCCTCTCTGGCTTACGCCAGATCAGGTGGTGATACTGCCTATCAGTGAGCGTTTCAATGGCTATGCATACGAGGTGTCCAAAGAATTGGCAAAACATGAAATCCGTGTGTCGGTGGATGACAGAAGTGAAAAGGTGGGTCGCAAAATTCGTGACAATGAACTTAAGCGCATCCCCTACTTACTTATCGTCGGAGAGAAAGAAGCCGAAGAAGGCACTGTATCTGTAAGAAAGCAAGGGGAAGGTGATCAGGGTTCCGAAAAAATTAGTATCTTTGCACGCCGGATACTCAGCCAAGTAGACTCAGAAATGAATGCTTGGGAGTACGAACAGCAAGAGCAGAAGTAGCGTAATCAACCGCGAATAGCTAGGACTAGCGAGTGGAGAGACACGGTACTTCGTAACCCTATAGGAACAAAAAGTACAGAAAATATAATACACTAACGGACTTAATGGCCAACCCAAGAAACAGCAAACCTCAGCAAGGCTCGTCATCTGACCAGCAATTACGTATCAACGAACAGATACGCGCACGTGAAGTAAGAATCGTCGGAGATAATGTAGAGCAGGGAGTATATCCGCTGCGTACCGCATTGGCGATGGCTGAGGAGCAGCAGCTGGATCTCGTAGAGATTTCCCCAAGTGCAGAGCCACCCGTATGTAAGGTATTAGACTATCAGAAGTACTTGTACCAGCAGAAGAAGAAAGCCAAAGAGCAGAAAGCGAGACAGGTTAAAGTTGTGGTTAAGGAGGTACGTTTTGGACCACAGACAGATGACCACGACTACAACTTTAAGTTGAAACACGCCATTAACTTTCTTACAGATGGCAACAAAGTAAAAGCGTATGTATTCTTCAGAGGACGCTCTATCGTATTTAAAGATCAGGGCGAGTTTCTGTTGCTCAGATTCGCCAGTGATCTCGAAGAGTATGCTAAGGTAGATCAAATGCCAACGCTTGAAGGCAAGCGCATGAGTATGCTCTTCTCCCCCAAGAAAGGTGTCACGAAGAAGAAAATAACTAACGACAAGGATAATTCTGCTCGTAAAGACGCTGTAGGTTCATCTGCTGCCCCCAACAATGAGAATATAAATGATACGGAAGAGTGATGCAATATCACTACTCCCGATTTTTACTAACAAATAAATTTTTACAACTGGAATGCCTAAGATGAAGACTAATCCCGGTGCTAAGAAGAGATTCACTCTCACCGGATCAGGTAAAATCAAGCGCAAGCATGCTTTCAAGAGCCACATCTTGACGAAGAAGACAAAGAAGCAAAAGCGTCAACTCACTGGTACAGCTCTGATCCACAAAGTGGATGAAAGAGAGGTGAAGACCCTCCTTGGTCTTCGTTAATCAAGACAGGTTGGACTCAGTAAGAAGCAGAAGGAAGATTTTTTTAACAGAGTGTGTGCTTACACAAGTACCGTCCCGTGATGGATCGTCGCTCACGCTCAAAAGATTTTTAGAAACATGCCAAGATCAGTAAATCATGTCGCTTCACGTGAGAAGCGCAAGAAAATTTTGAAGCTCACGAGAGGTTACTATGGTGCACGCAAGAATGTGTGGACTGTAGCCAAGAATACGTGGGAAAAGGGTCTCACCTATGCGTACCGTGACCGCAAGAATAAGAAGCGCACATTTCGTGCTCTTTGGATTCAGCGTATTAACGCAGCTGCTCGTGAGGAAGGATTATCCTACAGCAAGCTCATGGGTATGATCCACGCCAAGGGTATCGAGATCAACCGTAAGGTCCTTGCCGACCTAGCGATGAACCATCCGGAAGCGTTCAAGGCTATCGTAGAGCAGGCTCGCTCGTAGTCGATTGCCACCGAAGAATCAAAACAAAGACCACTCAGTATGGCAGTGCATACTGGGTGGTCTTTTCGTTCATCCAGCATAGGAGGATATGCATTTTAATAAGGGTTCGCCCGAAGGAATTGCCACTGTGATAGCCTTCTAGGTAAATCATAGATGTAGACCTGTGCCGGATTTCTCTGGGTCGTTGACGAAGCGATGACCCAGAGCTTTCTCCGACGACCTCTGGAACGTCGAGAAATCGACGACCCAGAGGTTTCTACGGAAGGATATCATGTGTATGAAATGAACTTAGGAAGACACGACCTGCAAGGAAGTGGGATACTCTCTATAATTTCTTCGGATTAACCTTCTTAGATTCATTTGCTTAAAATTATTTCAGAAGTGAAGTCCTCCTACCCTCTTATATTTCTCGCTCAGACTAAAATAAGTGAGTCTCTGAAATCATAGATAATCGCAGGGTATTCAGCAATTAATCCCCTACTGACGGTGAACAACACTCCAAACATCTCTCAAATATGCACATAAAAATCCCTCCCAGAGCATTCACACTCCAGGAGGGATATTCACTGTACAAGTGATAGTCGTGTGGTGATTATTACTTAGCGGGATCATGCATGATCTCCACAATCTCCATACCACGTCGGATAGCTTGTTCATTCATGGGAATAAGCTTGTGATGACGCTCAGGCAGGGACTTGCGAAGACCTGCGAGGACATGCTCCATCTCGACCATAGGTACAAGCTTGAGGAGCCCACCGAGAATAATCATATTGAAGACCTTGGGGTTCTTCATCTTGATACTCTCCTCTGTCCCATCCACCTTACAGATGCGGATATCATCACGTACAGGGGTACTGTGTATACCATTGCTATCATAAATCAGTATACCACCTGGCTTGACGCGTGGGAGGAATTTATCCAATGAAGGTTGGTTGAGCACGATGGCTATATCATAATTCTTCAGGATAGGAGAACTGATACGATCGTCGCTGATGATGACGGTCACATTGGCTGTACCACCACGCTGTTCGGGTCCATAGGAGGGCATCCAGCTGACATTTTTCCCCCCCATAAGTCCTGAGTATGCTAGGATCTTACCCATAGAAAGCACGCCCTGTCCTCCGAATCCAGAAATTACTATTTCGTATTCCATTGTATATTTGTCGTGTTTTGTTAGTATGAGTCTATTAATCTCAGTTGTATAGGTCTATGGAGTACTACTTATAGATCCTTGACATCACCGAGTTCGTACACTGGAGCCATATTCTCCTTCATCCACTCATTGGCCTTCTGAGGTGACATCTTCCAACCAGAATTGCACGTACCGACAACTTCAACGATAGAACATCCCTTCTTATTCATTGAGTTTTCGAACGCCTTACGGATGGCACGCTTAGTCTTCTTCACGTTAGGTGCAGTGTCCACAGACTGGCGAGTCACGTAGCATACACCCTGTAGTTCTTTGAGAAGATTGGTGATGTTAAGTGGATAACCATTGAGATCCTGACGGCGTCCGTAAGGAGAGGTAGCTGTCTTCATGCCAAGGAGAGTGGTAGGAGCCATTTGCCCTCCTGTCATCCCGTAGATGCCGTTGTTGATAAAGATGATAGTGATGTTCTCACCTCGATTGGCTGCATGAATGGTTTCTGCAGTACCAATAGCCGCGAAGTCACCATCACCCTGGTAGGTAAAGACAAGCTTATTGGGTTGAAGACGCTTGATAGCAGTAGCAAGTGCCGGAGCACGACCGTGTGCTGCTTCCTGCCAGTCAATATCAATGTAGTTGTATGCGAATACCGCACATCCTACCGGCGATACCCCGATAGTGTCTTCCTCCATCCCCATGTCCTTAATAATTTCAGCCACAAGCTTATGCACCACACCATGGCTACATCCTGGACAGTAGTGCATGGTATTGTCATTCAGGAGCTCTGGCTTTTCATAAACCATATTCTCCGGCTTTATCAGCTCCTCAACGTCAATTGCAGGAGGTGTGAGTACTGTACTTTTATCCATATTCTAATTATTTTTTGATTGTTCTTGAATGGGAGATCGTCGTGACACGAAAAGTCCGGCGACCTACTTCAGATCGTCTGGAATCTCGTGTTTTCTCTTCCTGGGACCTATCAGCCGAGCTATATACTGGCTTATCCGTATCAGTACCGCAGCTCCGCCGAGGGCATAAAACCACGTACGATCATCAGGAAAGACGAAGAATAGCACGATAGCTGCGA
>JBAKGE010000119.1:0-5030 GCA_037191085.1 Porphyromonadaceae bacterium
ACCCCCACAATTCCACACAACCCATACCCTCTACCTGTCTGCAGCACGAGGTTCAGATATAGCTGTCAGACCGGTTATGCCTGCACATAGAGAGAGGAAGTACGGATCATCGTGAGAGGGAAAATAGGGAAAGAATAGAGAAAAACATGGAAAGGGGAGAAAAATTTCTCTGGGACGTCGATGAATTGATGTCCCAGTGGTTGATCCCAAAAGCTCTGGGTCGTCGGATTCTCGATGTCCCAGAGCTTTTTGTCTCATTTGGTTGTTTCATTCAGGCGTTGTATGGTGGTGAGGGTGGTCCTGACTGCTATGGGTCTTGAGGTAATTTCCACCACGTCTGTAGTAGGCGGCTCCACCGATAGCGTAGGATTCTGCTCCTGTCTTCAGGTCATAGGCACTGACCTCTATCTGTAGGTAGTCCTCGACATCCCCGACACTCATAATGCTGTCCGGGATAAGGATTTGGGACTTAGCAGTCACAGCGATGAGATCACGCCCGGTAGATAAGTCCGGCTTTTGTCCTCCGGATCGGGCATAAACGGCAAAGAGGACAGAAGCCTGGTTGCGATTCTTCCACTTGAGCATCATACCATCTTTGGTATCCTCCAATTCCAACCACTCAGGTGCCAGTGGAGCCTCGGTGGGGCTATCAGAAGTAACACGAAAAGCATGTGGAAGGACCGGATTACGAAAGCTTTTTTCCTTGAGCAACCTATGAAGGAAGGAGGAAGGAGGAGTAATTTGTTTCGCTCGAAAATAGCACATACCACCGAGAGTATTATCCCCCTGCACCGTTAGTGTCTGCTGCGACACGTCAGATACGGACCAAGCTCCTTCATTACGAAGAATGCGGTAAGCTCCGAGACCGATGACTATAGGTACGTGTACTCTCTTCTTCCAGTCCTCAATAATAGGTACGAAACTACTGCCCTTGGTGTAATGCATCGGGACAATGAAATCAATGTAGCTTCCTTTATCCCACTGAACAGGATCCTGAAAGACATCCTCTCGAGCCGTCCAACCAGTACGATATCCAGGAATCTGAGAATAAGCACCGATAGTCGCGGCACTCAACAGTGCAGAAGACGAATGCATTCGCATTTCGTCGTATACCTCTTTCACTATACCACTGATATTGTGACGTCGCCACTCATGTAGGGACATTGTACTCTTGCTCTGTCTGTAGCGGACTTGGTCAGGAAAACTTTTTCCCCTATCAGGATACCGAATGTAGTCCAGGTGAATCCCTTCGAGATCATACTTTGTCAGAAGTTCGCGGACAATGCGTCTCATGTGTTTTCCGGTCCCTGAGTCTGCTGGATCCATATATGTATGTCCTTGGAACGTCACTGTACGGTGAGCATTAGTTCGAGCATATGCTGTACTACCGAGCGTTCGCCAGTACTGAGGTGCTCCCAAGGGCATCACCACCAACCAAGCATGGATCCCCATACCACGTCGGTGACACTCACGGATAGCAAACTCCAGTGGGTCATACTTTGGCTTGTAATTAATGGCGATGGCATGACTCATAGGCTCAATCTCTGATGGATAGATAAGATCACCACGACCTCTGACCTGGAGAAATACGGTATTAATCCCCAAGCTCTGAAGCTCGTCCAGCATCCGAATCAGTTCTCTCTGCTGTTGCTGCTCATCGAGCACATTGCGAGCCGGTTTTGAGGGCCAGTCAAGGCCATGTATAGTGGTTAACCACACACCTCTCATCTCATACTTGGGCGAAGGAGTAACTGCCTTTTGTCCCACAACGGGGGAAGAACAAAAGCCGATATGGAGGGCGAATAGTAATGATACTATTATGTTGGACACCTTCACCGTGTTGATCAAGAGAATTCTATGTGATCGATTAGACGGCTGGGGCCACACAACACTGTTATAGCTCCTACAGGGTGCTGAGTATCCGACCACTCCCGAAGCTCCTCCAGTGTATCACCGTCCACAATGCTGAAGTATTCCACTTCCAGTAGCGGATGTGCATTGATATTGCTCACTACAAGACTATGAACCTCGGTCACGGATGCTCCATCTTCCTTAGCTCTGAAGCCCTGCAGGAGCACACGGAATATCTCTGGTGCTGCCGCACGTTCGTCAGCATTGAGCCTACGATTTCGAGAGCTCATGGCAAGTCCGTCAGGTTCACGAATGATCGGGCAGGGCACGATCTCTACGTCCATATCCGGAGACAGCTCCACCATCCTCTTAATCACCGCTACCTGCTGGAAGTCTTTCATCCCAAAGTATGCTCTATGAGGACGGACAAGACGGAAAAGCTTGCTCACGACCCATACCACACCACGAAAGTGCCCCGGTCTGCGCTCACCCTCCATAACCTCTGCGACTGTACCGAGATCATACTCGGGAGCCTCCTCGCCCACCTCGTACATCTCCTCGGGAGAGGGCAAGAACAGCAGGTCCACACCCGCGTCGCTGAGCATACGGATGTCGTCCTCTGTATTGTGTGGATAGGTTTCCAGATCCTTTGGGTCATTGAACTGGGTAGGATTGAGAAATACACTTACCACTGTATGCCTACACTCAGATTTACAGCGCTCCACCAGACTCAGGTGACCAGCGTGTAGTCCTCCCATGGTAGGGACAAACCCCACTATCGCACCATTAGTTCTGAACTTGGCGACCGCCGTAGAGAGTTCTGCTTTTGTTGTTACTATCTTCATCTTTATTTTCCTACTGCTTTATTTCGTTCTACACCGGACACTCCCCTGCCCCATACCTGATAGGCACGAGAGAAGCGGCACAATACAACTATGATGACGTGACAGATGTAGTACTAACTTTATTCATACCACGATACATTAAATGCCCACAAAAGTACGAAATTATTGGCACTCCTACTGTATCGCGTCGCGGTCATCACAGGTCCGATATTACCATTACTAATGATGGTATCTAACGACTCCACGTTTAAGTCAATAACGAACCCCCATATGTCGGTATTCGACATATGGGGGTTCGTTATTGTGTCTGTAGTATCAGGATTGAGACTACTTCTTGATATTTGGTTCTTCCAGCCCGTAACCTTTCTTCTTATCATAAGCCTTGAGGACAATACTGATAAGAAGAGCCAGAATACCAAAGGATGCAAAAACAAGCATCGCCGGAGTATAATTGAGACGAGCACCGGCAACTGCATCCGGGTTTGTGGCCTTGAGGATATTGCCAATCACCATAGGCACAGTCATGAGACCGATATTCTGGATAAAGAAGATAGCAGAATACGCTGACCCGAGAATCTTGTCATCAAGAAGCTTGGGCACAGAAGGCCAGAGAGCAGCAGGGACGAGAGAAAAAGAGATGCCAAGGAGAATGATACCCCCGAGAGCGATCCAATAGGAAGAAGTAGTACTATCAAACGGATACAAGGCAAAAAGACCATGACAAGCGATCATGAGAATAGAACCAAACATAAGCATAGTAGCACCCTTACCCTTCCTATCAAGGAAAAGCCCTAATAGCGGTGTCAATATCATAGCCCCAATAGGGAAGAAGCTAAAGATCGTAGAAGCATCCTTGGCCGGCAATCCGAGGTTACTCTCAAGCATATTGGTAGCGAACTTTTGAAATGGGAAAATCGCAGAGTAGTAGAGGACACACAGGAGCGCCACAAGCCAGAATACCTGGCTACCAAAGACGAGCTTGAGGTCCGAAAATCTAAATGGTTCTTCCGGTTCCACGAGGGTATCCTCGGCTACCTGATTATCGAGCTTTTTGTCAAAAATTCCGTATACTATGTACAGAAAAAGACCGATGCACAAGAGCACGAAAATGAAGAGTACCGGAGCCTGTACTGCACCTATGGCATCCATGCCTGTGACATCACTGCCAAGACGGCTCATCATCCAGTCGTGTATACGAGGAGAAGAAAAGAACACAGCCCACACACCGAGACGTGCTATCGCCATCTCCAAGCCCATAGCCATAGCCATTTCGTAGCCCTTAAACCACTTCACTATCGCACGGGAGACTGTCACACCACCCATTTCTGTCCCCATACCGAAGATGGCAAATCCCACACATGCGAGCTTGGCTGAAGGTGGGAAGCTTGGGAGAAATGAATTAAGTGCATCGAAGAGAAAACCGCCCTGATTGAAGTAAGAGCTAAGAGCGTAAACCTTGATCCCGGCACCCAGAACCATGAGAGACCCTGAGAGGATTGCAGTGAAGCGAACACCCATTTTGTCGAGGATAATACCCGCAAAGATCAGGAAGAGGCAGAATACGTTGATAAAAAACTCACTGCCCGCATAGGTGCCAAAAATCTCACTATCCCATCCCAGAACGAGATCGAGTTGCGTTTTGAGGGGCGAAAGGACGTCCACAAACATGTACGCAAAAAACATAGTAAACGCGAGAGCGAGAAGTATCAGCCAGCGCATCGTGGCACTGTCCCGAAGGGTCTTCTTCGGTGCAATTGTGGTTGTAGAGTTTGTCATGTCTCTGATTTTACTGTTATGACTATTAAGTTAAAATTACATCCTGGGATATTGCTCTATTTCACAGGTCGGGCAAATGTAAGTAAAAAAAGAGATAAATACACTCTTTAGCACTTCTTTTTAGCTTCAATTTCGACCTGAGAATTACCCACTTTTCGGCACAATATCTACCGTGGCAGGCCCTCAATCATATTCTGCACGCAAATATGTGGTCAGAAAGCTCTGGGTCGTCGATAGCACGGTGTTCCAGAGCTTTCTCTGACGACCTCTGGGTCATCGACATAACGACATCCCGGAGGTTTATAAAGGGATACTTACCCATCCCTCAGATGAGGGACGCGAGATATAACTTGGGACGACACAACTCCGCTAGATTTCAGCGCATTAATCGTGTATTAAATCTGCTAGATTAAAAGACTTCCTCCCAAATACTTCTCTCCTATTTCTTACGCCAAACTCACATTCATTTTCCCCCAATCTGAGCCAATAAATTGATTGATAATTTTATCCCTATACTCTCCTACCCCGAATCCTTCCCAGCATCAGAGTCTTTTCCAG
>JBAKGE010000120.1:0-5028 GCA_037191085.1 Porphyromonadaceae bacterium
GCGTAGACAGTGGAGGAAGAGGAGGTGGACTGAGCCATATTGACGTGGTCGTTGGGGCTGCATCTCTTATAATCCCCACGCTCGAGACCCATGATCTCGAGGGCTCGATTGGCAATGACCTCGTTGGCATTCATATTGGTAGATGTGCCAGCACCTCCTTGTATCATATCCACGGGGAACTGTTCATCATGCTTACCTTCTCGTACCTCAATGCACGCCTTTACCATCGCTTCATACATGTCTTTGGGAAGCTCCCCGAGCTTATAGTTCGCCTCTGCAGCTGCCTGCTTGGTGATACCCATTGCCTGAATGAAATAAGGGTAGGTGTTGAGTTTGAAGGGTGAGAAGTTGAAGTTATCAAGTGCTCTCTGAGTTTGAATACCGTAGAGCTTTTCATTAGCAATCTCTTTTTCTCCGAGGAGGTCGCTTTCGATACGTGTGGTTTTTGTGGTCATAATTGGAACGAAAGGAAAAATGATTGGAGTAAAAAGGTGAAAAGTGCTCTCCTGTGATGAAGAGCACTTTTCACTCATTCATCTAACAAAATATGTGGTCTTACTTCTCTTCTTCGAGAGAGTGTATGATGAGACCGGACCGGAGCTTTGGTTCAAACCAAGTGGTCTTGGGGGGCATGATGTTACCGGTGTCAGCGATATCAATGATTTGCTGCATGGTGACGGGATAGAGAGCAATGGCAACCTTGAAATCTCCGCTGTCGACACGCTTCTTGAGTTCACCGAGACCACGAATCCCGCCGACGAAGTCAATGCGCTTGCTGGTGCGGAGGTCACCGATATTGAGAATGTCTTGAAGGATGAGATTGCTGGAGATAGTTACGTCCAATACACCGATAGGATCGCTGTCGTCATAGGTGCCTTCTTTAGCTGTAAGTGAGTACCACTTTCCTCCGAGATATACAGAGAAGTTATGGAGCTTAGTGGGCTTGTAGATCTCTGTACCCTTTTCCTCTACGATGAAGTGCTCGTGGAGCCTGTTGAGGAACTCTTGCTCCGTAAGACCATTGAGATCTTTAACCACACGGTTGTAGTCAATGACGGTGAGGTGGCTTGCAGGGAATGCTACAGCCATGAAGTAATTGTACTCTTCTTTGCCTGTGTGGTTAGGGTTCTGCTGTGCTTTTTCGTTGCCGACGAGGGCAGCAGCCGCTGAACGATGGTGACCGTCAGCGATATAAAGAGACGGGATCTGGGCAAAAGCATCAGTGATGGTTTGGATGTCTTTGTCGTCAGAAATAACCCACACTGTGTGACCGAAGCCATCATAGTCAGCAACAAAGTCATACTCTGGCGTCGTGGCCTTGTACTTATTGATGATAGATTCAAGAATTGCATTGTCCGGGAAGGTGAAGAATACCGGTTCGATATTGGCATTATTTACCCGAACATGCTTCATGCGATCCTCTTCTTTATCTTTACGAGTAAGCTCATGCTTCTTTATATTGCCTTTCATGTAGTCGTCTACGTATGCACCGATGACGATACCATACTGTGTCTTGCCATTCATTGTCTGAGCGTAGATGTAGTAGCAGGGCTTTTCGTCCTGTACGAGCCAGCCCTTGTCACGGAATAGCTTGAATTGCTGAGCAGCAGACTCGTATACATCAGCATCATGCTCATCCTTGCCCACGGGGAAGTTAATCTCTGGACGAATGATATGGTACAAGGACATCTCATTACCCTCGGCTTCGGAACGAGCTTCTTCGGTATTGAGGACATCGTATGGGCGGGATGCAACTTTCTCTACCAAATTTTTAGGAGGGCGGAATCCTCTGAAAGGTTTTACTATTGCCATAGTTCTTTATTGTCGGAAAAAGATTGTTTGGTATTGTTTTTATTTACACAAGAGTATGGTGTACAAACAAAATCCAGTCACAAGACCCACGATATACAATTAATCTAGAGTCTTGTAACTGAACTTATTTCCATTAGTGTTACATTATTTATTTACGCGAAACTTTGCTTGACCAGTCTGGAAGAAAGTGCAGATCTGCTTGGCAGCTGCGAGACCCGCGTTGACATTTGCTTCGGACGTCTGAGCTCCCATCTTCTTGGCTGTGCTGTCATACTGTTTGGGGCATGTTTCGAGGATTGCAGCTTCATTGTCTGGTTTAACGTCCGTTAAATAAGTGATGTCTGGGCGCTCGGATAGAACCTTGAGAAGGTCATCTTCATTCATCAAATCTTTGCGAGCCACATTGACCACAGTAGCATTCTTTGGCAGAGCACTAAGGAGTTCATAATTAACCATCTTTTTGGTTTCTGATGTAGCGGGCATAGCGAGAACGATGATGTCACAATTCTCGAACATGAGTTTTTTGTCATTGAAGAATCTGATACCGTCTTTCCAGAAGAAGTTGGACGGAGTCAGGCGCTGAAAGCTGAATACCTCCATCCCGAAACCTTGTGCGATACGGCATACATTAGTACCGATATTGCCGTATGAAAGGACACCAAGCCTTTTGCCCATAAGCTCCTTACCATTCTTACCGTCAAAGTGAGAGCGGAAAGAATAGAGGAGCAGACCGAACGCAAGCTCTGCAACAGCATTTGCATTCTGCCCCGGAGTATTCATTACACACACATTATTCTTAGTTGCTGCTTCGAGGTCCACATTGTCGTAACCGGCACCAGCACGTACTACGACTTCGAGTTTCTTGCCAGCTTCGATCACTTCAGCATCCACTTTATCGCTACGGATGATGACAGCCTCTACATCCTTGACCGCATCAAGGAGCTGGCTCTTTTCCGTATACTTCTCGAGGAGTTTGAGCTCAAAACCGTTGCCTTCAACTATTTCTCTAATCTTGTCTACAGCTACGGGTGCAAATGGCTTCTCCGTAGCTACAAGTACCTTCTTTGCCATGGTTTAGTCTATAGATTATTAGGGTAAATAACGCAAACTGAGGGATCAGAGGTTCTTTTCAAATTCCTTCATGCAATTAATCAAAGCCTCAACACTGCTCTTAGGCATAGCATTGTAGATAGAAGCTCGGAAACCACCTACGCTACGATGCCCTTTGATACCTGACATGCCCCTTTCCTGAGCGAATTCGAGGAATGCTTTCTCTTTGTCGGCATACTCATCCTTCATCACGAAGCAAACGTTCATGATAGAACGGCTACTAGTCTCGGCAGTACCGCGGAAGATTTTGGAAGCGTCAATAGCGTCATAGAGGATACCAGCCTTTTCTTCGTTCATCTTGCCGATAACCTTGATGCCGCCGAGTTCCTTATACCACTTGAGGGTTTCGAGGGCAGTGAATATAGGCAGGACAGGGGGGGTATTGAACATACTTTCCTTGTCTACGTGTGTGAAGTAGTTCAGCATGGTGGGAATCTTGCGATCGACCTGATTGAGAGCATCCTTCTTTACCACCGCGAATGTAACACCAGCAGGAGCAAGGTTCTTCTGGGCACCACCATACACGCAGAGATACTTTGAGAAGTCAATTTCACGAGTGAAGATATCCGATGACATATCAGCGATCATGGGGACACCTACTTCTGGATCTTTGCGGATTTCGGTGCCGTAAATCGTATTGTTGGATGTGTAGTGGAAGTAGTCTACATCGGATGGAACGGTATATTCAGGAATACGGATATAATTGATGTCCTTACTGCTGCCTACTACTTCGACTTCTCCTACCAACTTAGCTTCCTTGATAGCTTTATTTGCCCATGTACCGGTATCAAGATATGCTGCCTTGGTTTTGAGGAAGTTGAGGGCAGACATATAGAACTGTAAACTTGCGCCACCGCCTACGAATACTACTTCGTGAGTTTCAGGGATGTTGAGGAGCTCCTTGAAGAGATCTCTGGCTTCGTCCATTACCGCCACGAACTCTTTACCGCGATGAGAAACCTCGAGAACTGAGAGACCAGTACCAGCAAAGTTAAGGACAGCATCAGCTGTATTCTTTATTACGCCTTCATTAAGAATTGAAGGTCCTGCTGAAAAATTGTGCTTTTTCATTTGCAAATAAATATTGATTAGTGTGAGTAAATAGTTTTCGGGGATAAAGTTAACAATTAAATTCGATACCACAAGAGTTTTCCCATAAGAAAAATAAGTTTCAACTATTTTTTCTCTTTTTCTTGATCATTATCTACGAATCTTCCCCATATTTCCGTTAGGTTACTTAAAAGTTTGGCTTCAGTAGGGTTGTCTCCTGGTTCCCAAAATCTCATATTTCCTACTAGTGCATCAGGCATATACTCTTGAGGTGCATAGTGTCCTGCAAAGTCGTGTGGATAGATGTACCCGGCTCCATATCCCAGTTCTTTCATTAACTCGGAGGGAGCATTGCGGAGATGCATGGGAACGGGAAGAGCAGGATGGGTATTGACGTACTGTAGTGCGGCGTCTATAGCCAAATAAGCACTATTGCTTTTAGGGCTTGTGGCGAGATAAATGGTGGCCTCAGCAAGAGGTATTCGTCCTTCGGGCCACCCAATCTTTTCTACAGCACTGAACGCAGCTTCCGCGATAAGGAGAGCATTAGGATTGGCAAGTCCGATGTCCTCCGACGCCAGAATTACCAGCCGTCGTGCAATGAACTTCGGATCCTCTCCGCCCGCAATCATTCGCGCCAACCAATACAGGGCAGCATCGGGATGGCTGCCCCGTACACTCTTGATGAATGCAGAGATTATATCGTAATGCATTTCACCATCCTTATCGTATACTGCGGGGTTTTGTTGTAGGTATTTGCTGATTATTGTATTGCTTATAGTGATCGTTTTCCCAGATATAGCGTCAGGCATAGTCACTATCATCTCTATGATATTGAGTAGCTTGCGTGCGTCACCGCCAGCGGCAGCTATCAGTGCTTCTGACTCTTGTATCTCGAATGTATACTCCCTAAGAATTTCGTCCTCCTTTATCACTTTGTACAGGAGACGTTCCATGCCTTTCTTCTCTATGGATTGAAGCACAAATACTCTGCAGCGTGAGAGTAGGGGACGTATACATTCGAGATACAAGAGATCTACGAGCAGTTAGAATTCA
>JBAKGE010000121.1:0-4937 GCA_037191085.1 Porphyromonadaceae bacterium
CCATGAGAAGCCGCCTGAGGTCACCTGTACAATCTCAATCCTTGGGTATTTCGCCTCACACCACTTGATATACCTCTCTACATGGTCAAGCCCTGGAACAAAGCACATAAAAACGCACACAATACGATTGAATTTGGGGTACAACAAGTCAAGTAGCACAAGAGAATCCTTACCCATGCTGTTGAACAGTATAACCTCACCCGTCTTATCACGGATGAGGTCAATGTAAGAACTTGCTTGTACTACCTTACTCATGGCCTAGGGATACTTTGATCATCCACCAGACATCCCAAGTCCTACACGGACATTGTAGTACTGCTGTCTTGGGTAATAAAACAACCACCTTGTGACGTTTTGCTAGTTGCGGGGGCCGTCAGCCCGCTGCGTCCACCGCTAGTAGAGAAGACGGTTCTCTGAATGTTGATTCTACTTTTGTTTCCGACTCAAAAAAAAATTAAACCAAACAACCTGTTAACAACCACTGTGTTCTAAAATTTTGCCAAGGGTGTAGTTTATGCGTGCAACCACATACTCCTTCCCCTCGTACTCGTACAGTACGTCATCACCATTGTCGTCCACGCCGTACTCTATCTCTGCACCCAGCACCTCTACGACTATGTAGGGGCGTTTCCCCGAATATGCACCAGTGATCAGTTTAAGAGTATCGTACTTGAGTGGTACCGCCTCAATACTCACATCGTCAGGGATAGACGAACAGTCTTTAGCACTATAGCGAGTGCCATCACTGGCAATGTACTCGATGTATCGCCCCGCGTTGGTCGGTCTAATCTCTCGGTACTCGTTCTTCTTTCTGCCTGAGACAATTTCGTCGTAGTACTGTTGCTTGATGCTTAAAGTCAAAGTTTTCATCATGTAAAATTCATAATTTAGTTACGGGGGCTGGACTCGAACCAGCGACCTCTACCAAGTCAAAGTAGCAAGCTAACCACTGCTCTACCCCACTGCTTGACAAATGTAGACACTTGCACACGTAACGGGGTGAGCGTTGACCTGCTTAAATCGTAACTAAAAAGTTAGTTACGATTTTCAAATGTACATATTTATGATTTTAAAAGAGCGGAACTCACCCTTCTCGGTGTCAAAGTAGATCTGAAGGTGATCGTAATGCTTGCGCTCTGCCCCCTTTATCTTTGGCAGCATATCAGCGCGAAGAGTGCCGAATGCTTGACGCTTTGACCCGTCGGACTTGTGGTAGAAGAACTCCACTACGCCCAGTGTCATTTGTAGGCGCAGCTTAAACCACGCCCATGCATGCCTGAGATCTTCGCTCATAGATAACCCATAGGTTCTAGCCAGGGACCACGCCTTGCACATGATTTCGCTCAGGCGATTTCTGTTTGCTTTGCTCATAATTTAATCCCATTAGTAATTTTAGTTCACAATCCAAAGACCTCTCTCTTTATCGTAGCTGGTACATCGCTTGATATATCTACATTTTAAGTACGACAGTACCACTCGAATATATCTCTGCCTTCTGCTTCGCCATACTCATATACGAGTGCAGCGAGCACGTGGTGCATTTTAATATTATTTACATTCATAGCTCAGCTAGCTCAATTTGTTTTTAAGTTTGCCATTATTTTGCAAAATATAACTGCATGTGGGGCACCTGTTAATCTAAGATATTCAAAATCGTAATGGGGCATAAACTCGTGTAGTAGTGTTTCAGCAAATGATTTTATGGCTATTGTTTGCTTTTCAACAGAAGTCTTATTGTAAATTGTCATTATCGAAGTGGTGGTATAAAAACCACAACGTCGAGCAGAGAACCTGCCACTTTTTCTTAAAGGTTATGGTTTGTCTGTAATAATGACACGTACTTTACTTATTTTGTATTTGTCACACAAGTAACTTATGAGTTTCTCAGAAGCTACCTGTCTTGCAGTCTTATCATCACCTACATTCAACAAATCTGTATAATACTTTTTTTGAGACCCTACTTAATTCAACGCTTTGTACGCTGTTTGATTTTGCGTAAGTATTCATATATATCACTGCACGTTTTTAAGTGTTTGCTCGTCACTGTTGATTGTTTTATCTTTTTCTTTGATAAGACAAAGGCACAATAAATTTTGTGCTACTGAAAATAAAAGCACATTAATTCGAAACTTTAACAATAATCAAGTACAACTAGGGACGTCGAAACGAAACGTACCGAAAAGTCAAAACGAAACAAATGGAGGGATGCTCTATGTCAATGTAAAGAAGGAAGCAAAAATGAAAGCAATTGAGAGCAATGTACAGCCTGTTGATGGTGACGAGTTTAAGAGATTAACGCCATAGGAGCTTGTTGAGAAAGCGGACATATTCCTCTTCAAGATTAGAGTTCCGGAGAGTGACAATAGCTATCCAAAAGACAAAATCATCAATGGTTATTTCGAGTCTAATGTCAGTATTAGCGACGAGCAGAAAGACGTGGCTAATGCACGCATCAAGATGTGGGGTGAGCAGGTGGTAAATAGAAATGGTACCCTTAATACTGCATTTATTGAGCTTCGAGATATTCGTATAAGTATTGGAATTTCTAATGGCAATAATAGGTGGCTACATCCCCGATGCAGTCATGGAAAAGGCAGAAAAGGAGATTAAAAAAGCCTATGCCGAGGGGCATATCAACGATGTGGACGGTTTGCAATCTCCTCGTTGAGTTCCTTGAGCTGAGTGTACAAACACTTGAGTTGGTCATCGTGACGGACACACGGAGATCGTCCCACCGCTCCCTTTTGACCCAGCAGGTGACGGTGACAGGGGATACCCCACTTTGTCCGCAATCTCTTTCTGCGTGAGGTGCTCTTTAGTGTAGAGGAGCTTTGCCCAGTCTTTCCTCCGCTGTGATGTCATTGTTGTTGCCATATTGTAAGTTTTTATTGGTTATTGGTTTCGTCGATAAAAGAGGTCGTGTAGCGTTGAGTGTGCTCAAAGATGCCTGACCGCCACCGGTCATTGACCTGTCGATTGCGAGAAAGGGCATCAAAGTGCTCCGTACTCCATCCCTGCAGGGCTTTGTATATCTCCGCCACCTCCTCGTAAGGGTGAAGGGCAAGCGTTCGCCACCCCTCATTGATGTGAGCTGCAGTGTCCCCAACCTTGTCAGTAGCATATCGGATTGTAATTGTCGCACGGCACTCCTGCAAGTAAGGAGTGATGTCTGTTACACTATCGATGTCGATAGTGATAAGAGCGCAAGGGTAAGCGACAGAAGGTCGCTTGCTCTCTCCGTATCCTACCTCTAACTGACCAGTGTCGAGGTCAATTGTGCGCAAGAATGTGCAACGCTCTTGCAGTAGCTTGATAATGTCGTTGTATATCGTCTTCATTAGTCTTTGAGTATTTCAATTAGTTCTCTTTTTATTTTCTCGTTGATATTTCTCATCAGCACTTTAGAGTAACCGATAAAGGGTCGAGAGACCATCACAAAAGGCTTTCTGCCATAGATATACACGGTTCCACCTTCCTGATGTATTTTAGCATACGGCTTTTCATTGAGGATGCGGATACCCTCAGGGAGATAGACATATCGGATAGCATTGCGCAGTTCCTTCGTCTCACCAGTAAGTACGGGAGCTGTGGTGCGCTCCTGCGAGAAGTTGTGAATTACTTTCAAATCGTTGTATCTTTGTGATAGGTCACAACGGGGGCTAAGATTATACGAAGGTCTTAAAGATGACCCAAGACAATATCTGGAATTTGAATCTATTTATGTGATTATAGATAGTGAGCTTATAAAAATGAAATAAGCCACCTTAGCTTAGGTGGCTTACTCGTGGAACGGGACGCTCCTGCTTTGCTTGTGCATTGTGCAGGTCTACCTCCCGCACCACAAAGGTAAGTAAACTATTTAATTTTGCCAAATTATGGATATACAAGAGTTTGCAAGAGTACTCGAGGATAAAAAAAGGAGGATGCAGGAGTTGCTGCAGTCAAAGAGACTCCTAGACAGCATCGGGGAGGAGGCAGTAGATCACTACAAGGCGAGCTTTGATAACGAGGGTTTTACAGACGAGACTTTAAACCCCTGGCAGGAGGTAAAGCGGCGGATGCCGGAGTCCCCTTGGTTTGGACACTCAGGACAAATGGGCAAGTTTAGCCTTGAGCGGACATCAGCAAAGATACTCAACGGGGAGACCAATCTACTAAAAGACTCCATCAAGTTTACGTACATCCCCGGAGGGGTGAGGATATCCAATAGTAGACCCTACGCTGCTGTGCATCAGTATGGGCTGCTAGCCAAAATCTATGGTAAGTTGTGAATTGCTTTCAAATCGTTGTATCTTTGTGATAGGTTACAACTACTATCATATCTGCCACTTTGTACATTGAGTTGTGAATTGCTTTCAAATCGTTGTATCTTTGTGATAGGTCACAACGCACATATGATATTATGCTTATCCCCGCCAGTTGTGAATTGCTTTCAAATCGTTGTATCTTTGTGATAGGTCACAACTCACCAAGGTCGAGACCAACGACTGGCAGGTTGTGAATTGCTTTCAAATCGTTGTATCTTTGTGATAGGTCACAACATGAGCTTAGCAAGATCATTCTCATCAAGAGTTGTGAATTGCTTTCAAATCGTTGTATCTTTGTGATAGGTCACAACAGATGTTCAAAAGATGATATGCCATATTCTGTTGTGAATTGCTTTCAAATCGTTGTATCTTTGTGATAGGTCACAACTTATTTTGTATTGTTAATGCGAGGTTATTGGTTGTGAATTGCTTTCAAATCGTTGTATCTTTGTGATAGGTCACAACACTTACCTTGTTGTCATGACCTGTGAGTACGTTGTGAATTGCTTTCAAATCGTTGTACCTTTGTGATAGGTCACAACTTAAATCCTAATTTGGTATATGGACATGGGGTTGTGAATTGCTTTCAATCGCTGGAAGAACTAGCTCTTAAGACTAAAGACTATGTTC
>JBAKGE010000029.1:0-22601 GCA_037191085.1 Porphyromonadaceae bacterium
GCGTCCAAAATCTCAGTTTACAAAATAAAACCCTTTTTTCTTGGGAATTACAAAACTACTACCACCTACGATGCGCCCTACGACCTACTGTACAGAGCTACGATGATAGGGATAGTTCAGATAGAGCTAATGACGTCTGTCCCGGACTTCAGAGCCAACGAACGCACCTACCAGACTCTGGTACGGTGCTACTCCTCCGCACCGTACCTGCGACATATGGTGGTACAGTACCTCTCCTCCACCAAGCCCAATGCTCTCCTCGCCTTTGAGCAAAAGAAATACCAGCTCATGCTCGACCACGAATTGGAAGAGCGTCATATCATTCTTTTCCCTCCCTTTGCCCGTCAGATCGACATCGTCATACAGTCGGGTGCACGGGCTGCAGCATCACACTTCGTCGCCGAGCTCAAGGGCGCACTCCACACAGCACTGGCGGGAATATCCGTCATCGGTCCCATCCCTCTCCCTCCGCATAAGAAAGAAACTGATATCGGTTACCGACTTACGCTCCTCATTCCTCTCTCTTATCCCCTTACTGACGCCCGACACCGGCTCACCGATATCACCTCCACCCTCCTTTCGCAGTACAGGGGGCCACAGCTATACCTCTACTACGACGTTGATCCTTAGCAGTATTGATGTTTGTTTAAGGCACGTGCTTCAGCTCTGTATCTGATTCGTGTGCGGATTTCTCTGGGTCGTCGAGGTGGCGATGTCCCAGAGAAATTTTCGGAAAGCTCTGGGAGGTCAATTCGTCGACGACCCAGAGAAATTTGGATGGATATTCAGTCCTTGAGGATGCGTTTACCCGCATCCTCAAAGTTTTACCCCATGGGCCACGTGGTCTTCAGGTTGCGATCCTGTCTTCGGTATTCTTGTAGTCAGACTGAGGCTTGAGTCGAAGACTCTAGGAGCATGATTGCTATTTTACATGCCCCGTGGGAAAGCTATTGCACATAAAGAGAAGCGCCGTAGCTCCTAGTGAACTACGGCACTTTCTGAAAATCTCAGGAGCTCGTGGTAGCTTGCACTACACGCTCTTCGAGTGGAGATGGAGGGATTCGAACCCTCGTCCAAACCTGGAACTAATTTGCTTTCTACACGTTTAGCTTTGCTTTGGATTGTCGGTATCGAGGTGTGGCCAAAGCTACCGTCCTCTCAACTTAGTCTCTTGAGTGTCGTAAGGAGCGAAAGACGCACTCCAAACCCTTCCCGATATAGATAGCACCACCGGATCAGACCACCTCGGGCTCACGGTATCTGGGTGATGTCTCGTCGCGAGCCTATGGGCTCAAGCGATTGAGCGGCAAAACCTACTATACTTCAGTTTACGCAGCGAGAGCGTAGTTATTTTCGCCATTTAAAAAGTTTGATGTCTGAGATTATAGTGCCAGCCACCCATGCACTACGTGCTTACAAACCACCTCTACAGACTGTCAAAACCTGTCATCCCCGTGGATTGCATATCGGCTGCAAAGGTACGTATATTCTCTGACCTATGCAATCTTATATGTTCTTGACAGCTCACGTTGTTCACATTCTGTGTGGGAGTCTCTCTTCGAGAAGAGGGAAGGAGACCACTGTGAGAGGGGGGATTTTTCTCTGGGAAGTTGAGTTATCGACGACCCGGAGGTTGACAAAGAAAGCTCCGGGTCATCGTGCGATCGTTCTCCGGGTCGTCGTCACGGGGTGCTTCGTGTGGTGTGGCAGGCGTGGTCGAGGAGATTGAGGGGGATGCTGTACACAGACCCTATCCAATCTTCCGGATATTCATGTGCAGAGGAATAGAAATTAGCCTTTTGCTCTGCGTATAGAAAATAGAATTACTATGCCTGTATTTGAATATTTTGACTATATTTGCACCCAAAAGTGTAGTGTGCCTGATGTGCCCCGGAGGGTGTCTGATGTCTGTCAGCAGTCTGGAGGGGGCATGGGGGTGGCTCCTTTGGCGTACATACACAGCTAAAGTACCGGCAAAATTTTTGACCATAATACAACATTCATTAGTAACAGACAGATGCAAAACAAAGGTTTAGTCAAGTGGACGGCGATTATCCTGCTGGCGATCTGTGCATACTACCTGTCATTCACGGCAGTATCAGCACACTACTCCAGCAAGGCTAAGGCGTATGCCCAAGGGGATGTGAATAAAGAAATTCGCTACTTAGACTCACTTTCGATGAAGAAGGTGTGGCTGAATAATACCCTGAAAGAAGTTCGTCAGAAGGAGATCGGCTTAGGTCTCGACCTGAAAGGAGGTATGAACGTAGTACTGGAACTCAACTCCGCAGATGTGTTGGAGAGTCTCTCCGGTCACAGTCAAGACCCAACGTTCCTGAAAGCAATGGCGAACGCCAAAGCTAAGCAGGATCGTACTCAGGATGACTTCATTACCCTCTTCGTGAGAGAGTTTAAGGCAGTTGACCCGGGTGCTCGCTTGTCGGCGATCTTTGGTACCCTTGCTCTTAAGGACCGTATCTCCACCAATAGCAGTGATGCTGATGTGGAAGCAGTCCTTCGAAGCGAACTGAAGGAGGCTATCGAGAGCTCGCACAAAGTGCTCCGTAACCGTATCGACCGCTTTGGCGTCGTAGCCCCCAATATCCAGAAGCTCGAGGGAAGCGACCGCATCCTCGTGGAGCTACCTGGTGTCAAAGAGCCGGAACGTGTACGTAATCTCTTGCAGGGTAGCGCTAACCTCGAATTTTGGGAAACGTACCTGCTTCCTGAGATATGGGAGAGTATCGTGCGTGCCGATCAGGTACTTGCATCTTCAGTGTCTGCGTCTGAACCGATGCAACAGCCTGCTGCTATCGCTGGGGAGGATAGCCTTACCAATGCCGGTGATTCCGCTGCTCTCTCTGCTGCCGATGAACTACAGGCACTTGTATCTCAGTCTGATTCAGCTGCAGCAGTCGAGTCTACTATGAATGCTGCTCGGGCTGAGCTGTCCAAGACCAACCCTCTCTTCGCCCTTCTGTCACCGACAGCCGGTCAGGGTGGTGTGCCCAATACTTGTATAGTGGGTATGGCTCGCGCTACTGATATGGCTGCTATAGACTCTATGCTCAATCTGCCCAAGGTTAAGGATGTTCTGCCACGTAACTTACAGCTCAAGTGGGGCGTGAAAGAGGTACAAGAGGGATCTAACGTATACGAGCTCTATGCGATCAAGTCTACTCGTCGCGACGGTCAGGCGGCTCTCTCCGGGGAGGTGGTGACTAACGCTGAGAGCGTAATCGAACAGGAGCTCGGACGTCAGGAGCCGAAGGTATCCATGACCATGAATGCCGAGGGTTCGCGTGAGTGGGCTCGTCTGACCCGTGACAATGTGGGACGCCCTATCGCTATCGTCCTCGACGATGTAGTGTACTCTGCTCCTAACGTCAATGGTGAGATCCCTAATGGTACGTCCCAGATCTCTGGTAACTTCACAGTGGACGAAGCTACCGACCTCGCCAATACTCTTAAGTCGGGTAAAATGGCAGCCTCTGTCCGTATCGTACAGGAGGACGTGGTGGGACCGTCGCTGGGTCAGGAGGCAATCAAGGCCGGTGTGATTTCATTTGTTGTGGCTCTGATACTCCTCATGGTGTACATGTGCATGATCTACGGTATGCTGCCCGGTATGGTGGTGAACGTGGCTTTGCTCATCAATCTTTTCATGACTTTTGGTATCCTCGCATCGCTGCATGCGGTGCTGACACTCGCAGGTATAGCGGGTCTTGTGCTGACACTCGGTATGGCTGTGGACGCCAACGTGCTTATCTTTGAGCGTATCAAGGAGGAACTCAAGGCTGGAAAGACGATGATGAAGGCTATTAGTGAAGGCTACGGCAATGCGTTCTCTGCTATCATTGACTCCAATATCACTACGATCCTCACAGGTATCATTCTCTACTACTTCGGATCTGGTCCTATTCGTGGCTTTGCGACCACACTTATCATTGGTCTGATCTGTTCGCTGCTGACAGCGGTATTCCTGACGCGTGTATTCTTTGAGACCCGCGCTCAGAAGGGTAAAATGAGCAAGGTGACCTTCGAAACATCCCTCTTCAAGAATTTCCTTGCCAATACGCGTGTTAACTTCATCGGCTCGATGAAGGGAGGATTCGGTGTTGCACTCGGTCTCCTCACTCTCGGGGCGATTGCTCTCGGTATCTGGGGAATCAATCCCGGTATTGATTTTACCGGTGGGCGTAACTACATCATTAGATTCGATCGTCCAGTGACTACGGGTGAGGTGGCTTCCATCCTGAATCCCGAATTTGGAGGTAAGGTATCTGTGATCAAGATTACCACCGATGATCAGGTACGCATCTCGACCAACTACCGTGTGGATGAAAATACTCCGGAAGTGGATGATGAGATAGAAACCAAGCTCTACGAAGGGCTCAAGCCTATCCTTGGTGAAGGCGTGACGAAAGAGGCATTCGTGCAGAAATATATCCAAAGTTCGCAGAAAGTGGGTGCGAGCATGGCTGATGACATCAAGTCCGGTGCGATCATCGCTGTGATTTTCTCCCTGATAGTGATGGCAGTGTACATCCTGGTTCGTTTCCGTGACATAGCATTTTCTATCGGTGCCTTCGCATCTGTGACGTTCACTACGCTCAGTATCATCGCGCTTTATGCTCTTCTGTGGAAGGTTATGCCTTTCACCATGGAAGTCGACCAAAACTTCATCGCTGCTGTGCTGGCAATCATCGGTTACTCCATCAATGACACTATCGTGGTCTTTGACCGTATCCGTGAGACTCTGAAGTACTATCCGAACAGAGAACGCAAGAGTCTCTTCAACGACTCTCTCAATATCACTCTGTCACGTACGATTTATACCAGTACAAGTACATTGCTCGTGATTTTGATTATCTTCTTCTTCGGCGGTGCGAGCATCCGAAGTTTCACTTTCGCGATTATCCTTGGTATAATCTTCGGTACGTTCAGTACCCTTTTCGTTGCTTCTCCTATTGCTTATCTCATCAATAAACGCAATTTTGAGAAGAAGCAGATCGGCAAGAAGTAATCTGACTACGTCATACTTAATAAGGACCACACCCTATGTTGTTTGCACAGCATAGGGTGTGGTCGTATTAAGGAGGCAGAGTGAAGAAATGGACCTTCTTAAATCGTTCTAAAACTGAAGCTCCTAATGTGAATTCGGTCTAAGGGATTATGGAGATGATGCTACTCTTAAATTTCTGTGGGTGCATGGGGGATTAAAAACCTCTGGGACGTCGATTAAGCGATGACCCAGAGGTTTCTCTGACAACTTGTGGGAGGTTGTTGTATCGACGACCCAGAGGTTTCTCTGAGGTGTGCCGTACGTATAGGATGAATGGAAGAGGTATAATCTTCGAGAATGCAGTGTACTTCTTACGCTCTCGATACTTTAATCTCCTTAGATTCAAAGGCTAAAGAGTAGTTTGGGAGTCAATACCCCTTATTTATTATGTCCAACTCACGTATTTTTAGAGTTGACCCGAGAAATACTTACAAAAAAAAGGTACATTTGCGTGGAGCTTGTGCCCACAATTGAGCATGAAAGGTTTCAGAAACAAATAAGTATGTTATATAGCAGGAAAATAAAGAGAGCGGTGCTGGGTGGTCTTGTGGCTTCAGTCGTGACATTATCCGGTTGTAACCAAGGCATCCGTGAAATATCGAATCCAATATATGTCGACTACCTAGTGCCCGTGAAGGTGCGTGTCGCACTCAAGGGGAAGAATACCTATGGTGATGTGGAATACCACATAGACCATGTCAATCGGCGTATATACAATACTCAGTACTTACCATTTGGGACTAAACTGGACTCGGCACTGCTGAGGATGGTTGTCTCCAGTGATGTCAAGATGCAGATACAGAATCTGTCCACGAGTAAGACCGTAGATTGGAACTCTCGTCGTGGAGATAGTCTCGTGGTGGACATCTCCGGCGGTAAACTGATGCTGAACTTTACTGTCTCAAAGAACGTGAGTAAGGCTTATGAGCTTCGTATTCTCTCCTATGGATATGATCCCAATAAATTGACATGGAAGAAGACAGATAACCAGCTTCCCAAAGCATTCACCGACACAAAGGTGGTGACGCTGTCCGGTAAGAATTACCTCATTGGTCGGGTGGATAATACCACAGAGTTGTATACTATCCGGAGCTATGAACCTTTTGGTTTCGTAGCTGAGACTGCAACCGCTCCCTCCGGATTTCGTCCAAGTAGTGTAGTGACGACGGGCAAAGGAACATCATGGGGGCTGACAGATGCCGGAGACCTCTATCGCTCTACTGACCTCAGGCAGTGGACGAAAGCTGATATAGGTGCTGTGAAGTGCACTATGGTGCTCTTCGAACCGCTCTCTGAGGACACTGGTGCTGATCGGATGGTGATCATCGGTAAGGAAGGAAGCCAGCATTCATTTTATATCGTGGACAAGAGTGGGATCGTCAGGGGAAATAAGCTCCCAGAGGGCTTTCCTGTCGAAGGGGCTTACGTGCATGCTTATACGATTTCTGGCGTGAGGAATGCCGTCGTCCTCGGTGGTAAGGATGCCACAAGTGTGTCTGTGGGCAATAGTTATTTCACTTCAGACGGGATCAGTTGGGCCCCTACGCCATACGGTACCGGTGCAGTAGATGTACCGATGTCCGGTGGATTGTACCTGCCGTCATCTGATCAGAAGCGACTGTTTCTCATCGGAGGGGAGTATCCGTCCGGTGTGAAAAGGAGTGCACTCAAGGTAAGTGACGACAACGGTCTTACGTGGACGACCCTGACCAAGGATCAGACGCTCGGTGATGTGATGAGCCAGAGAGTTAATGCCGCCGGGGTGGTAGAAAAGACCACAGATGGCGATGTGACATATATCCTTGGTGGTGTAGTCAATGGTAGAGCTACGAGAGAAATATGGAGGGGATGGCTGGATAAGTCCGGAGGGATTATCAATGCTTTTGAGAAGTAAATAGGGAACAGACTATTGCTTATGTCCAAGAATTTTGACCGGCTAAATCTCGATCATATCCCTGCTCACATCGCTATCATTATGGATGGCAACGGGCGGTGGGCAAAGAGACAAAATCAGGATCGCCCCTATGGTCATGCCTGTGGTGTGGAGTCCGTGCGCACTATACTTAAGGCGGCAGTTCAGGCTAAGGTACGGGTGTTGACTCTGTATACATTCTCCGAGGAGAACTGGCAGCGACCCCAAGAGGAGGTGGATGCTCTCATGGGATTACTCGTGAAGTCTATATACAAGGAAGTAGAGGAACTCAATAGGATAGGGGTGCGGATTCGCTTTATGGGCGAATTCGATCGACTCCCGGAGGACGCCCGCACTGCGATGCAGGATGGGCTGAAGCGTACTGAGGCAAATACCGGTATTCAGCTGGTGCTCGCCGTCAACTACTCTGCCAAGACTGAACTTCTGCAGGCTGCCAATCGTGCCATAAAAGACGGAGTGGACATCGTGGACGAAGAGGGACTGCGTAGGTATTTCTATCTTCCCGACGTGCCGGATCCGGACCTCCTTATCCGTACGGGTGGAGAGTGCAGGATTAGTAATTTTCTTCTCTGGCAGCTGGCATACAGTGAGCTCTACTTCACCGATATCCTATGGCCTGACTTTTCTGCTGAAGACTTCTACGCGGCTATATTGGACTATCAGGCTCGTGAGCGACGCTTCGGCAAGACTGGAGATCAGGTACGAGCCGAAGAAATATGACCTTCCTCTTGGATTACCAGAATGCTCCATACTAAAATTATAATGGCTTTATTTCCCCTAATCAGTAGTAAAAGAATGAAGTTTTTGAATCTCCGTAATACCATATCAATATTCATCGTGAGCACACTGGCTTTACTACCTGAAGTAGTACAGGCGCAGAGCGATTCGGTGCGGACAGCAGCGCCAAGTATATCGTACGCTCGTCCTATACAGAAGTATATAGCCGAGCTACGTGTGGTGGGGAATAAAAGCTACGATGCCGATATCGTACGTAATATATCTGGTCTCCGGATCGGACAGGCGGTGGAGCTGCCTGGTGAAGAGATTACTCACGCCATTCGGAGCTACCTGCGCAATGGCTTGTTTAGTGAGGTTAGTATTGAGGCAGACAAGGTCGTCGGTGACTCCGTATGGCTCTCTATTCGTGTTCAGGAGCGTCCGCGTCTCAGTAAGGTCAATATCAATGGAGTGAAAAAATCAGAGGCAAAAAATCTCCTTGAAGGATCTCTTGTCGCACTCCAGCAGGGTACACACGTCACTCCTAATATCATCGATAGGTCGGAGATAATGATCAAGCGTTTCTTCGACGACAAGGGCTTCAGCAACGCTGCTGTGACATCCCGCACTATTCCAGATCCGACTAAGGAAGGGTATGTGATACTTGACTTTGATGTCAATAAGAGTAATAAAACTCATGTCGCCAATATCAACTTTGTTGGAAATAATGCCCTGTCCGACTACAAGCTTCGTAGGGCAATGAAGAAGACGAATGAACGCTTTAGTTTCTCCAAACACTTCCGTAACAGTATTCTGGAAATTTTTAGTACGAAGAAGTTTGTAGAGAAAGAGTACAAGGCTGACTTGAGTAACATTATATCGCTTTACCATGAACACGGGTATCGTGATGCCGAGATCCTCAAGGACACAGTCATGGTGCACGATGACAAGCACGTCGACATTGAGATACACCTCTTCGAGGGAAAGCAGTACTTCATCAAGGACATTAATTTTGTCGGTAACACGATATATGCTACCGATGATCTGGAGCGTATCGTGGGGATCAAGGCTGGCGATGTGTACGACCAGAAAAAACTCAACGATCGTCTCTCCGTCAAAGAGGATGCTCTCAATAATCTATACTCCAATAATGGCTATCTCTTTGCCTATTCCCAGCCCATCGAAACGGAGGTTAAGGGTGATAGCGTTTCTCTGGATATACGTATTCATGAGGGCAAGCCGGCAACGATTAGTAATGTTGCTATCCGAGGAAACGACCAGCTATATGAGGAGGTTGTGCGTCGTGAGTTGTATACCAAGCCGGGGATGCTCTTTAATCGAGAGTACGTTATGCGCTCCATGCGTCAGATCGCCCAGATGGGGCATTTTGATCAGGAGAAGATTATCCCTAATATCATGCCTAACGAGACTAATGGTACCGTCGATATTGAGTGGCAACTAACTCCTAAGTCTAACGACCAGATAGAGCTTTCACTTGGTTGGAGTGCTACTGGGCTCATCGGTATGGCGGGAGTAAAGTTCTCCAATTTCTCCCTCCGTAATCTATTTGACCGAGAGTCCTATAAGGGAGTTATTCCTCTGCCACGTGGAGATGGACAGACCCTTGCTATCCGTGCTCAGACGAATGCGCGTTACTACCAGAGTTACAGCATCCAGTTTATGGATCCATGGTTCGGTCGTAAGCGCCCTAATGTCTTCAGCTTTTCGCTTAGCTATACACGGCAGACAGACATCAATCGTGAGTACTACAATTCTCAGATCAAAAACTTCTCCAGGTACAATCCTTATGGTCTGGCTGGTTACGGATATCCAAGCGTTTACCCAAATAGCTACGGCAGTCACCTGTACGGCTATGGCAATGGTTATGGCAATGGCTACTACGGTGCTGAGATGAATAGCATCTACGAGAGTGCATTCGACCCAGACAAGACTATGGACATCTTTGGTGCCAATATCATGTATGGTAAGCGTTTGACATGGCCTGATGACAACTTCCAGATTAGCCTTGGTCTCACATACAATATGTATCGTCTCCATAATTGGAGTTCTTACTTCTACAACTTCGGTATGCAGAATGGTGTCGCTAATGACATCAATCTCAATATGACCCTTACTCGTAGCTCTACCGACAATCCTATTTACACCCGCCGAGGTTCTGAGTTTACTATCAACGCTTCATCTACTCTCCCATATTCACTCTGGGACGGTATTGACTACTCCGATCCGAAGCTTTCAGAGGGACTGCGCAATAAGTTCATTGAGTACTACAAGGTCAAGAGTAAGGGACAGGTGTTTGTTCCTCTTATGGATCCCAATACTACCAAGCATACGCCAGTTCTCATGGGGAGTATTGAGGGTGGTGTCATCGGTTCTTTCAATCCCCATAAGCGCTCACCTTTCGGAACCTACTACATGGGAGGTGATGGGATGAGTAGTTACTATGGCGGTTATCTCAACGAAATGGTAGGGCTTCGTGGCTATAAAAATGGCTCCATCTCCGGGGCTTCCGGTCAGGGAGCCTATACCTATGCCAAGGTCTTCATGGAGCTTCGTTATCCTGTTATCTTCGAAAACTCCACTACCATTTGGCTTCTCGGTTTTGCTGAAGCTGGTAATGCCTGGAGTCGCGTCGCAGACTTTAATCCCTTCCAACTTAAACGTTCAGCAGGTCTTGGAGTCAGAATCATGTTACCGATGGTTGGCTTGATGGGTATCGACTGGGGTTATGGTTTCGACGCTCCGGACGGCTCTTCCACCAAGGGGGGCAGCAACATCCATTTTGTCCTCGGTCAGCAGTTTTAATGTGTGAATCAACTGTATTAGTTTCATTCCAAAAGAACAGACAACCAAATTATGATGAAGAGAATATTACTCAGCCTTGTGGCTGTTGCACTCACCGGCCTCACCCTCACGGCTCAGGAAGTGAGTTATGCACTTATTGATATGCAGTATATCACCAGCAAGATACCGGCGTATACATCTGCCAATGATCAGATCAAGAATGCGTCCGAGAAGTGGAATAAAGAGATCGTAACCCTCCAAGAGCAAGCAAAAAAGCTCTACCTTGAATATCAGCAGACCCAGTCCTCCATGACGGATCAGCAGAAAGTGGCAAAGGAGAATGCCATAGTTAAGGTTGAAGAACAGGCACAGCAGCTCCAGATGAAGTACTTCGGACAGAAAGGCGAGATGGTTAAACTCCAGGAGAGACTCCTCAAGCCTATCACCGACAAGGTATATGAAGCTGTAAAACTCATCAGTGAACGTAGGGGGTACTACATGGTATTCGATCGCGCTACAGCACAGGGAGTGATCATCTATGCAGACCCTGCAGCAGACATCAGCAATGACGTGCTGTCCGTACTTGGTTTTTCCAATTAATAGTAGTACATTTGCGCATTGCAATTCAGTTCCTTGACACACTGCATGGGGAACTTTATTCGATTCTAAAAGACAGAATTAAGGTTTAACATAGACAACATTTAAGAAACAACATGAAGAAATTATTCCTTGCCTTAGTGCTTGTACTCTTCCCCTCACTGATGATGAGTGCTCAGACGCAGCAGAAAATCGGTATTGTGGACACTCAAGCGATCATTATGGCTATGCCAGAGACCAAGTCCATGCAGACGGAGTTGGATGCTCTCATGAAGAAGTATGAGGATTCCATCGTTGCGATGCAGAAGGAGTATCAGGCGAAGTTCGAAGAGTTCGTGGCTCAGCAGGAGACTATGGTAGAGTCAATCAAGGTACGCAAGCAGCAGGAGATCGAGGATATGGCTAAGCGTATTCAGGAGCTTAATGGTGTGGCTCAGCAGGATATCCAGAAGAAGCAGACGGAGCTCTTCGCACCCATCCAGAATAAGGTGCGCGATGCTATCAATAAGGTAGGTGCCGAGAATGGTTTTGCATATCTTCTTGATGCCAGTCAGATGATTTACGTAGGTACTACAGGCATTGATGCGACTGCTATGGTTCGCACTAAGCTTGGTCTCTGATCAATCTGTCGGAGACTTAGATGAATGGAGGTGTGCTCACTACCTTAACGGTAGTGAGCACACCTTTTTTTGTGCCTATATGGGTGCTGTGGTAGTGTGGCAGATAGGAAAAAGGATATTTGACTGGAGCTTCCGTGGTAGTGGAGTCTACCCATTTTCTATACACTTGTCACGTACATGTACAGTGACAATAGGTATGGGATGTAGGAGATGGAAGTCATTAAGACTACTATTCCGCCGATGCACGTACAGCGGAGTTGCGGTCGCAGATCTGTGTGCTGATACTTTGGGGTCTATAGGTCTATCCCCACATACCGGAGACGGGTGTCACTGCTTTGATCGCTGATTGAGGGAGAGACGGATTTTCTCTACCGGGATGACCGTACGTGCCGTGTGCATGTGTGTAGGAGAGGTGCGGGGTGGAGATTTTCCGTCGCATCGGGAGACTTTGATTTTGAGGGGGCATGGTCGCTGGCGGGATACGTTGGGCGAAAAAGTATGGCTTCTCCTGGATGTGATACATCTTGGTTCGTCTTGAAGCTGTCGACGTTAGACAAAAGTGAGGCCTCTTCCGAGAGGGAAGTTGCTCACTGGGAGAGGGGTGGTGACTTGAGTGTGATTTTGAGTAGACGTTGCCGATTGCTTTGGGAGATGAGCATTTGGATGTACAGTGGTTGGTATGGACGAGCGTGGAGGTATGGCGGATTTTTCTCTGGGTCGTCGCTTTATCGACCTCTGGGTCCTTCTCGTGGCTTTCTCTGGGATGTCGAGAGGGCGATGACCCAGAGCTTTTTTACTCCCTTTGTAGGGTGCTGTGTACCTTAGAAGTATTGCGTGCTCTTCTGCGAGACGTATTTATCGGTCGGAGATGATTTATCCTTAGGTATCTAGGAGAATTGTGATCTCGGTGCAGGTATGAGTAGCGCGGAAGCAGAGGTCTGTCACTGGGGAGAGGATGAGATGAAGTCGGGGTAAAGGTGTGTAGGTGGGTGGCAGGGTGTGAATGTACTTCGTCACTTCTTTCTGAGGAAAGGGAGGAATGTAAAGTGGAAACCGGATGTAACGACAAGAGAACTATGGCATGATGATTTTAACACTTTTTATACAATTGCCTTGTTGAGTTGAGAGATGTATTGTTTTCCTTTTCACGTTGAACGGTCTGAGTGCACTGTATACTTGTACCGGCGTAGAATGGGTGGAGGATAAGAGTATTTAATGCTGTTAAAAATTACACACATGTGGTTTGGGATGCAATTTTTTCTGTACCTTTGTGGCGTAAGTAGAGCAGTTTGAAAATTGCACACTCTGAATTGTGTAGAGGATAACAGTAATTTTTCAATATAACATATACAATGGATACAATGATAAAGAAGGTGGCTGCGGCCATCACGGCAGTGGGTGGCTATGTGCCCGAGGATGTGATGACAAATGCGGATATAGAGCGCATGGTGGATACGTCCGATGAGTGGATACAGACGCGTGTGGGGATCAAGGAGCGTCGAGTGCTTAGGGATAAGACGAAGGGATCGAGCTACCTCGCTATACAGGCCGTACAAGGTATGATGAAGCGCCATCACTTGGATCCGAAAGACTTCGACCTTGTCATCTGTTCGTCCAATAGCCCCGACTATCATTTCCCTACCACTGCATCGATAGTGGCGGAGGAGATTGGTGTGCCGGTGGGTGTGCCTTGTTTTGATTTTCAAGCTGCTTGCCCGGGGTTCGTGTATGGTCTTCAGATTGCGAGAGGATTTATTGAGAGTGGATTGTACCGTAAGATCTTACTTGTCGCGACGGAGAAGATGTCGGCGATCGTCAACCCCAATGACCGAGCTACGCTGCCGCTTTTCGGCGACGGGGCCGGGTGTGCTGTGCTTGAACCATGTACCGAGGGCTATGGTATCATCGATGCCATGCTGGGTAATGATAATAGTAATGGCAATAAGGATCATCTCATCATGCCCGCAGGTGGCTCTGCGTGTCCTCCGAGTCATGAGACGGTGGATGCCCAGCAGCACTTTGTGTATCAGGAGGGGCAGTATGTATTCAAGGCTGCTGTGACGATGATGGGCGATACATCGGCAGAGATTATGCGTCGCAATGGTCTGACACATGACGATGTGACGTGGGTGGTGCCTCATCAGGCAAATATGCGCATCATTGACGCTACCTTACGTCGCATTAACTTGGACAAGAGTAAGGTAATGCTTAATATAGAGAAGTACGGCAATACGAGTTCCGCTACCGTGCCTATCTGTCTGTGGGAGTGGGAGGATAGATTGAAGAAGGGGGATAATCTGATTTTGACGACTTTCGGAGCAGGGTTCACGTGGGGTACGATGTATCTCAAGTGGGCGTATAACTACAATGAGAAGGGAGACGAAAAGTGATAGAGCATGGTAAAGGAAGGATACAAGAGCGGGTTCGTTAACATCGTAGGTAACCCGAACGTGGGTAAGTCGACCCTCATGAACCAACTCGTGGGGGAGAAGATGAGTATCATTACGAACAAGGCTCAGACTACTCGCCACCGCATCATAGGCATCGTCAACACCCCTGACATGCAGATCGTATACAGCGATACGCCGGGGGTGGTGAAGCCGGCATACAAGATGCAGGAGCAGATGCTGGGCTTTTCCCGCAGTGCCCTTTCCGATGCTGACATCCTCCTGTATGTTACTGACACGGTGGAGCAGGCGGAGAAGAATCGTGATTTCGTGGCTGCGGTGAGCAAGGAGGAGGTTCCGGTGCTGGTGCTGATCAATAAGGGCGACCTTGTGGGGCAGGAGCGACTGGCGGAACTAATGGCGGAGTGGAGGGAGCGTTTGCCCAATGCTCTCGAGATCCTTCCTGTGGCTGCTCTCCACGGCGCGGGGGTGAAGTATCTGAAGGACAGGATAGCGGAGCTCCTACCTCTTTCTCCGCCATATTTCGAGGAGGATGCCTTTACTGACCGCCCGGCGAGATTCTTTGTCACCGAGATTATACGTGAGAAGATTTTCCTCTACTACCAGCAGGAGGTACCGTACTCTACGGAGGTAGTGGTGGAGGAATTCAAGGAGGATGACGATTTGCTCCGTATTCGAGCTACCATATTTGTAGAACGCGACTCTCAGAAAGGAATCCTCATAGGTGCCAAGGGGGCAGCAATGAAGAAACTCGGCACCATGGCACGACGTGACCTGGAGCGTTTCTTCGAGAAGAAGGTGTATCTCCAAATGTATGTCAAGGTAGAGAAGGATTGGAGGAATAGTGACAATCTTCTGAGTCAATTTGGTTACAAGCAGGACTGATCCAAGGGGAAACAAGTAGTATAACAAGGAAAGAAAGAAGGATAATACCTATGGCAAATAGCAGATTAGTAGCCATCGTAGGTCAGCCCAATGTCGGCAAGTCTACACTTTTTAATCGTCTCGTAGGTGGGCGTACCGCTATCGTAGCAGATGAACCCGGCACGACCCGTGACCGACAGTACGGAAAAAGTGAGTGGAATGGGGTGCAGTTCTCAGTAGTGGATACCGGAGGCTTCACAGAGCAATCGGATGACGTCTTTGAGGGCGAGATTAATAGGCAAGTAGGAATCGCAGTAGAGGAGTCTGATCTCATCATCTTTCTGGTGGATGTACAGGCTGGTATGAGCGCGTCGGACGAGGCAGTGGCACAACTATTGCGTCGTTCTACGAAGCCCGTCATCCTTGCTGCCAACAAAGCAGATAACTTTGAACTCGCAGCGTACTCCGCGGAGTTCTATGCCCTTGGATTGGGAGATCCGTTTGCCCTCTCCTCGATCAACGGTTCCGGTACTGGGGAGCTCCTTGATCGTGTCGTGGAGCTTCTGCCCGAATCTTTGCCCGATGACGAGGTGGAGGATGATATCCCTCGTATCGCTATCGTTGGTAGGCCAAATGCCGGTAAGTCTTCGCTTGTTAACGCTTTCCTCGGCGAGGAGCGCAATATCGTCACAAACGTGGCCGGCACCACTAGAGACTCGATATACACGAAGTACAACAAGTTCGGTCATGAGTTCAACCTTGTGGACACTGCAGGTATCCGACGCAGAGGAAAGGTGACTGAAGATCTGGAGTATTACTCCGTTTTGCGTAGCATACGCGCTATCGAGCATTCGGATATCTGTGTACTGATGCTCGATGCTACCGTCGGGATAGAAGGGCAGGATCTCAATATCTTCTCCATCATCCAGAAGAACAAGAAAGGGCTCATTGTCTGCGTTAATAAATGGGATCTCGTCGAGGAAAAGACCCAGCAAGTGATGGACAACTACATCTGGGCAATCCGCGATCGTCTGGCACCCTTTACCGACTTCCCCATACTCTTCATCTCAGCGGTAGAGAAACAACGTATCCTCAAGGTTCTTGACCTCGCTAGGTCTATCCACGACAATCGCAAAAAGCGTATTCCCACTGCTGTTCTTAATAGTACCCTTCTTCCCATTATCGAGAAGACACCACCTCCTGCGTGGAAGGGCAAGTACATCAAGATCAAATATGTGACCATGCTCCCAAAGGTCTCAGTACCTAGCTTCGTCTTCTTCGCCAATCTCCCTCAGTGGATCAAAGAACCTTACAAGCGGTTCCTCGAAAACCAGATAAGAGAAAATTGGGACTTCTCCGGAACTCCTATAAATGTATTCATCCGTGAAAAGTAGTACTGTCAGAAAGAAAGCTCTATCCTCTACAGCCGACCGAACCCGCCAGACATTTATTCTGGTGGCGCGTCAACTCTTTGCGGATTTTGGATTTCAAGGCACGACTATGAATGCCATAGCAGAGGGTGCGGGCAAGGGTAGGCGAACGCTCTATACCTATTTTACCACCAAGCGAGAGGTGTACTTGGCGGTGATTCAGCAGGAATTTCAGCGGCTGTACGAGGAGCTTGAGTCTTTTGTAGATCAACCTCTTCGTCCGCTCGAGAAGCTCATGCAGTACATCGCACGTCGGCAGACAGCGGTCTACGAGGTCGTCAAGTGGAATGGCTCACTTGAGGCAGAGTTTTTCAACGACATCGCCACCGTCGAGCATGCACGTATCCGCTTCGATGTCCTTGAGCGTCGTCTTATACAGCGCATCCTCCGTGAGGGCATGGAGGACGGTTCTTTCCGTCACATCGACACCAAGCGCACCGCCATGCTCCTCCATGCCTGTATGAAAGGTCTGGAGGTCCCCTTCATCAGAGGACATCTCGGGCGTAGTGAGCTTGACGTACTGCAGACCTATCGTGTCGTCAAGAGTATCATCATGCACGGCATTAGTAAGTAATCAAATATCACACTTTACACAATAATCCATTATGAAAAATCTCGAAGGAAAAGTAGCAATCATCACGGGCGGTAGCCGTGGCATAGGACGTGCTATCTGTACTGAACTGGCACAGCGCGGGGCGGATATTGCCTTTACGGGGCGTTCTCTCAACGACAATACTCGCACTCTTGAGTCTGAACTACAGGCTATCGGTGTACGTGCTCGGGCATACGCCTTTGATGCTGCCAACCACAATGCAGCGAAGGAATTCATCGCCGATGTCCAGCGGGAATTTGGGCGTGTCGATATCCTCGTCAATAACGCGGGCATCACCAAGGATACTCTCCTCATGCGCATGACCGAAGAGCAGTGGGACGACGTCCTCACTACCAATCTCAAGTCCGCATTCAACCTCACCCAGGCTGCCTCTGCCATCATGATGAAAGCCCGCTCCGGTGCCATCGTCAATATCTCCTCTGTCGTCGGAGTCAATGGCAATCCCGGTCAGTCCAATTATGCAGCCTCTAAGGCCGGTCTCATCGGCTTCACCAAGTCCGTAGCTAAGGAATTGGGCGCACGCAATATCACAGTGAATGCCATTGCTCCGGGGTTCATCCAAACCGATATGACTGCTGTCCTCAGCGAAAAGGTGATAGAGGAATGGACCTCCAGGATTCCTCTTCGTCGTGGTGGTACACCGGAGGATGTAGCACGCGCTGTAGCCTTCCTTGTATCTCCTGATGCCACATATATCACAGGTCAGGTGCTCCATGTCTGTGGAGGAATGTCCATGTGATGCATGGAGGTACTCTACGAGGATAATCACCTCATTGTCGTTAATAAAGCTGCTGGTGAAATCGTACAGGGCGACAAGACAGGCGATACGCCTCTCTCTCAACTTGTGGCAGAATATATTCGAGAGAAGTACCACAAGCCCGGCAATGTATTCGTGGGTGTAGTGCACCGTCTCGACCGTCCTGTCAGCGGTGTAGTTCTCTTTGCTAAAACCAGCAAGGCACTGGCGCGGATGAATGCACTCTTTGCCGACAAGGAAAAGGTCCGCAAGACTTACTGGGCGATAGTCGAGTCCGCTCCAGTACAGCCGGAGGGTACACTCACCCACTACCTGCGGAAAAATGAGGTGCAGAATAAGTCCTATGTCGTTAGGCGCGGAGCTCCGGGATCTAAGGAAGCTATCCTCACCTACCGTACCCTCACCGTCGGAGATCACTACTCCCTCCTCGAGGTAAGACTACATACCGGGCGACATCATCAGATCCGCTGTCAGCTCGCAGCCAATGGTACCGTCATCCGTGGTGATCTCAAGTATGGTGCCCGCCGCTCTCTCCCCGACGGCTCCATTTCCCTCCATGCACGCTCGTTGGTATTCGAGCACCCTGTCAGTCACGACCAGATAGAGATCGTAGCACCACTGCCCTCAGCGCAGCTCTGGCATATGCTCTCGCTTGATACAGTCGAATAGGACACGATATGCTGAATATGTGTGTGAAAAGCTCTGGGTCGTCGGATTACCGGTGTCCCAGAGGTTTTATTTCGTTTCTTCCGATCCTTCCTCCTCTTCCTCAGATATTTCCTTTCCTTTTGTTTTGTGAGTACTCGGTTACCTATATGCATAAATAGCACCACATCGACGATCACAGCTCATTTTCTGATTTCTTGGTTGATACCAAATTCTTGTATGCTCAAAAGATCGAATTAGAGCGATACCAGAGCATGTGTCCGACCTCAAGCCACTGTAACTATGGAGGAATTAGTAGAACAGGATGGATACAAAAAGTGCCCCGCAGATAGGCGAGGCGACTAATTGTTTTCACAACGGAATAATTCCTTATTGTGAATTGCTTTCAATATCGTGAGCAAATGTACATATATTTCTCTAATCTCCAAAATAATTGTATATATTTGTGCTGTAATCTGTTTTTCTACAAACACAATATCTTATATGAAAAATATCCTTGGGTTAGACTTAGGCAGCGCCAGTATCGGCTGGGCATATATCAGAGAGTCAGAGGACGACAGTACACCGTCGGAGATTGTCTCGTTGGGTGTGCGTCCTGTGCCACTAACCTCCGATGAAGCAAATCAGTTCACGCAGGGTAAGGCTGTTACAACCAATGCGACCCGTAGACAGGCCCGCAGTGCTCGCCGTAATCGACAGCGTTACAAGCAGCGTCGACTCCATCTTATCCACACACTCCGTGCACATGGAGTGCTCAAGGAGGATACACCACTCACAGAAATAGGGAAGAACTCTACCTATGAGACCCTGAAACTCCGTGCACGTGCTGCACGTGAGGAGGTGACACTGGAGGAATTGGGGCGTGTGCTGCTCGCAATCAATAAGAAAAGAGGGTACCGTAGCAGCCGTAAGGTCAATAATCCGGAGGATGAAGGACAAATCATAGACGGCATGCAGGTGGCATGTGAGCTTAATAGTAGAGGAATCACTCCAGGGCAGTATGTGTATGAATTACTACTGTCAGGTGTGCGCCGAGTCCCAAACTTTTATCGCTCAGACCTATTGGATGAATTTGTGAGGATATGGTCGACACAGCAGTACTTTTATCCAGACCTGCTAACCTCTACACTCTTTGAGGAACTGAAAGGTAAATCCTCCAATAACACCTGGGCTATCTGCCATGAGGCGTGGGGAATACAGGGGATGGGGCGCAAGGGAACACGTGACGAGAAAAAGCGTGAGGACTATTGTTGGCGTGCGTCTGCTGTGAGTGAGCGCATTGGGCTGGAGGAGCTGGCGATAGTGCTACAGGCGATTAATGGCGATGTGCAGAAGTCGAGCGGTTACCTCGGAGCGATATCCGATCGAAGTAAGGAACTTTACTTCAAGGGCTGGACTGTGGGTGAGTATATGCTCCATAGTATTAATAATAATCGTCATACTCCACTGAAAAACCAGGTATTCTATCGTTCAGATTATGCAGATGAATTTGAGACAATATGGAATACTCAGCATCAGTACCACCCGGATGTTTTGACGGCAGAATTGAAAGCTAAGGTTAAGGACAATACAATATTCTATCAGCGCAACCTCAAGTCACAGAAGCACTTGATTAGTTTCTGTGAGTTTGAGCAACGGGAAGTAGTTGTGTACAATCCGGAGACAAAGGAACCTATAGGGACAAAGGTGGTCGGACGGAGGGTAGCACCGAAGTCGTCACCGCTCTTTCAGGAGTTTAAGATCCGACAGGTACTTTCCAATCTCCAGTTGGTACCCAAGGGATCCAATGCTCGCGTCCCCAAAAAGATTACGACAGAACAGGGGTTGTTTGGGGAGCAGGAAGTGAGCTCTTTGTTCAGCTTCGAAGAGATCAAATCTAGGCTACTGAGCGAGGAGGAGAAAGATGTACTATTCGACGAAGTGAATGTCAAGGGGAATATCAAGGCTTCCGAAGCACTGAAGATACTGGGTTATGATGGAAAGGAGTGGTCTTTCAATGGTTACACTACGATAGAGGGCAACCGAACGAACCAAGTACTCTATGATGCCTATCTCCGTGTGGCGGAAGTACTCGGCTATGATAGGAGAAAAATCATAGCAGCAAAAGTAGATAAGGATGATGCCGACTTGAGTATCACTGATGCAACGGCGCCGGCAGTGGAAGTGAAGCGAAATCTTCGCAATATATTTGCAGAGGCTGGAATAGATACACGTATCCTTGACTTCGACGCTATGGCAGTCGGCAAGAATTTCGAGAATCAACCCTCGTATATGCTCTGGCATTTGCTCTACTCCTACGAGGAGGATGATTCCGTGTCCGGTAATGAGCATCTGTACCAACTTTTGCAGTCTAAATTTGGCTTTAGCGAGGAGACTGCGAAGATACTCGGACGAGTGACCTTCGGGCAGGATTATGGTAGTCTATCCACCAAGGCGATGCGTGAGATTTATCCACATTTGCGTACAATGGTTTATAGTGGTGCGTGCAAAGAGGCGGGCTATAGGCACTCCGAGGACTCCCGTACTGCTGAGGAGATAGAGAATACTGTGCTAAAGGATAGTCTCGAGATACTGAAGCGCAATAGCCTGCGTCAGCCTGTGGTAGAGAAAGTACTCAACCAGATGATCAACCTGATAAATGCACTTATGGATAAGTACAGTGTACGTAGTGCTGATGGTAGTGTGATGGAGCCATTTCACTTCGATGAGATTCGGATAGAGCTAGCACGTGAATTGAAGCAGAGTGCTGCAGAGCGTGCTCGGACGTCCAAGGATATTGCCGATGGTATGAGAAGGAATGAAAAAGTGGTGAAGATACTTCAGACAAAGTTCGGCATACCATCACCCTCCCGTAACGATATCATCCGCTATCGACTGTATGAAGAATTGAGGAATAATGGGTACAAGGAACTGTATACGAATGCGTACATCCCGGAGGAGAAGCTTTTTAGCCCCGAGGTGGATGTGGATCATATCATCCCTCAGGCACTGCTGTTTAATGACAGCTACTCCAACAAAATTCTGACACTTAAATCCCTCAACGCCGCTAAGAGCAATACTACCGCAATGGACTTTGTCAGCAGCAAGCATACCGAGGGGCTTAGTGATTATTTGGCTCGAGTGGAAGCTCTGTATAAGGGTGGCGATATATCGAAGGCAAAGTATCAGAATCTGCTCAAGTCAGCCAAGGATATAGAGTCTGGATTTATTAATCGAGACTTGCGTGTGACTCAGTACATCACCCGATTGGCTCTACGGATGCTCAAGACTGTGAGTAAGTCTGTAGTGGTGACGACGGGTAAAGTGACTGACAAGCTCCGTGAGGAGTGGGGGTTGATTAATATTATCCGTGAACTTAATCTCCCTAAGTATCGAGCCAATAACGAGACGGAGAGGATCACTCGTAAGGATGGTAGTACGCATGAGGTTATCAAAGACTGGACGAAGCGTAACGACCATAGACACCATGCCATGGATGCTCTCACGGTGGCGTTTACGACGAGGAGCCATGTGCAGTTCCTGAACACCCTCAATGCTCATGGCGATGATAGTAGGTCACTCGACGAAAAGATATCAAATGCCTTGAAAGATAATAGGTCGAAGAAGAAACTATTTGCCGAACCAATGCCAAACTTCAGAGCCGAGTCCAAGAAGCATCTACAATCCATCATTGTTTCGCACAAGGCGAAGACCAAAGCGGTCTCTAAGGCAAAGAATCATATCAGGGGACAGAATGTCCCTCAAGATACTCTGACACCTCGTGGACAGTTGCATAAGGAGACGGTGTTTGGTAAGCGGAAGAGACTGATGAATGTACCTACTAAGCTCAATAATAAGTTTACCTTTGAGCAGGTGAATCTTATCGCTGACGAAGAAATCCGAACAGTCGTACTTGATCGAATCAAACGCTACGGCGGTGATGTTTCATTGGCACTTGATTCTAAGACCAGTAGAAAAGATCCCATACTCGTGAATGGTGAGCCGATCACGGAAGTGCTCTGTTATGAGATTATTTACACCAAGCGAGAAGATGTCACTGACAAATTGAATCTGGAGAACGTGGTAGATGCAGGTATTTGTCGGATATTGGAGCGAAGACTTCGTGATTGTGGCGGTGATGCCAAGAAAG
>JBAKGE010000122.1:0-4815 GCA_037191085.1 Porphyromonadaceae bacterium
GATCACCATACAGCCACGGACAGCCGAATTCTCTGCCAAATCTGCCTTGATTACGAGGTCATTATACCACTGGGAGTAATTTTCACTCCGAGGAGTCAGTTCTTTCAATTCCTTTGCCATTGCACGATATCTATATGTGTTTATACTTATTCACTTGCAGTTTAAAGCGTACAAATATAACACTTTTCGTCCTAATACTCTTCCCTCACCTCCAAAAGTCTTCCACCCGGACTTCTTAAAGGCAATCATGAACTGAAAATACTACATAGGATGCCACAAAACTAAAATCTCTGCTCCCAACTTCCCCTCAATCCCCAGTGTTTGCCCACCTCTTTTTCCCAAGCGTCCGGGAAATAGTGATCTCTATTCATGAATGATACTTTACTTTCTTTTCGATGTAACTTCAACTCGAAAGAGAGTTATCCTCCTTCAAGACAGTATCTATCCAGATAGCCCTTCCAACCCACATTTCACTGAAACAGACATGCATTCAAAAAGCTCTGGGTCGTCGATAAAGCGATGACCCAGAGCTTTCTCTGACAACCTATGGGACATCGCCACACCGACGACCCAGAGGTTTCTACTAGGTATATCCGTACGTCCGAAATGAGAGTATAAGGTACAACTCACCGTAACACGACATTTTCCCCATGATTTCATCACGTTAATCTACTCAAATTCAAAACGTAAAACAATCAATCTACGAAACGACACATCCTATTTTCTTGTGCCGAACTCACGTCGAGCCAACTTTGGGATACCATACGACTTGTTTTTGTATAGATTAACTTAATGGACCGCAGGGGTAGCGTGGAACACTAGAGCCGGCTAAAGTTTTTTTGGTAACTTTGCCCCCACACGATTACTGATGAGGTCACTTTCATACAATGGGAAAAGTAATAGCCATATCAAACCAAAAAGGTGGTGTCGGGAAGACGACAACGACCATTAATTTAGCAGCATCTCTGGTAGCCTTAGAGCAGAAAGTCCTAATCATAGATGCTGACCCTCAGTCCAATGCTACCAGTGGACTGGGGGTGCAAGTGAGCTCTCCTGACCTGACGATATACAATTGTCTCCTCGGTGAAGCTGACCCTCATGAATGTATCACAACCACATCGGTAGAGGGTCTGATGATCCTACCCTCCCACACCGATCTCGCCGGAGCCGAAGTGGAATTACTCAAAGTTCCACGTCGCGAGTACGTGATGAAGGACATCGTAGACAAACTACGTGCCGAGTACGACTACACACTAATCGACTGCTCTCCTAGTCTCGGACTAACGACGATAGCGGCTCTTGCCGGTGCGGACTCCGTCATCATCCCGGTGCAGTGTGAGTACTTCGCCCTCGAGGGCATCAGCAAGCTCCTAAGCACCCTGCAGGTGGTGAAGAAAAGACTCAACCCGAATATAGAGATAGAGGGATTCCTAATGACGATGTACGATGCGCGCACCAGACACTCCAACTTGGTGTACGAGGAAGTAAAGAAACACTTCAAGTCACTGGTATTCTCCAGTGTCATTCATCGCAATGTCCGACTCAGCGAAGCTCCCAGCTACGGGAAGTCAGTGCTTGACTTCGATCTCGATAGCCGAGGATCACAAAACTACCTGCAACTGGCAAAAGAACTTCTGGAGAAGAACAAGAAAAATAAAGGACATCAATAAGTATGAGTAATCCAAATAAAAAAGGCACGCTCGGTCGTGGTCTGGATGCCCTGATATCAACAGACTTTGTGGGCATAGATCCGCAGGGGTCATCGTCGATCAACGAAATTCCCCTCACCGACATTATCCCAAATGCTGACCAGCCTCGTACAGATTTCGACAGGGAGTCGCTGGAGGAGCTTGCTGCATCCATTCGCCACATCGGTATAGTACAGCCCATCACAGTGTACGAGCTCCCTGAAACTTCGGGCAAGTACAAGATCATCAGCGGTGAACGTAGATACCGTGCATCCAAGATAGCAGGACTGGAGTCTATCCCCGCATACATCCGCAGAGTAGAGGATGAACAGATCATGGAAATGGCTCTGATAGAGAACATCCAGCGTGAGGATCTCAATGCGATAGAGATTTCACTTGCTTTCAAAAACCTCATGGACGGGTACAACCTCACCCAGGAGGAACTATCCACGCGTGTAGGTAAAAAGCGTGCGACGATCTCCAATTACCTTAGGCTACTTCGACTCCCCGCCGAGATACAGATGGCACTGAAGAATAGCAAGATATCCATGGGGCACGCACGCACACTCCTTTCCGTAGAGGATCCGGAGCTACAGCTGGCATTCTACGAGCAAATCGTACGCGAGGAGCTATCAGTGCGACAGGTAGAACAACTGGTCAAGGACTATCTATCTGGGGTGGAAGATAATACTCCCGAGGTCGAGGAGAAACGAAGTAAAGCAAAGCACTCTGATATGAATACAGATGATTTCAAGCTTTTGTCCGAGAGGTTTAGTCGGCTCTTTGACACCAAAGTATCCATGACGTGCAATAAGAACGGCAAGGGAAAAATCACTATTCCTTTCGCTTCGGGTGAACAATTGGAGGGGATCCTTGCCCTCCTCGATAAGCTCTAAATCGACAGAGTCCTTTTCCACGCAGCTTATACTTCTATGAGGCGATTTCTATCTTTCCTATTCGTAGCAGCCGTGAGTATCCTCGCATCCATGCAGGAGTTGTGCGCTCAGGATTCAATACCAGCTCTCGCAATGCCCCAGGATACTGTCGCTGTCATCAGTGAGGCTAGGAAATTTGTAGAGCGAGGAAATAAAATCAGCATAGACCCACAGAAGAGAAGCTCAACGAAGGCGTTACTTTACTCTATTGTCCCCGGTGGTGGACAAATATACAATAGACAGTATTGGAAGCTACCTATCATCATCGGCGCATACACCGCGTGCTACTACGCAATCTCGTGGAACCATAATAATCTCATGGAGTATGCCAATGCATACCGTGACATCAAGAGCGACCGCCCCCTGGAGAATACTTCGTGGGTCGACTTTATACCCTACGGCGCAAACAAGGAGTCGTACGTAAATAACTCCACTTTTCACGAGACACTCAAACGCGGTAGAGACTACTATCGACGATACCGTGACCTCAGCATCATCATTACTGCCGGTGTATACATCCTCGTAATGCTAGACGCTTATGTGGATGCAGAGCTGTCTAACTTCGATATCTCTCCTAACCTCACACTTAGCTATGCTCCTACGTATATTCCACCCGCGCTGGGCAGCGATCCTCGACATGGAGGTGTGGGGATGCTCTTGGCTCTTACTTTCTGACAAAAAACTTGCAAGTCCCCAAGTAACCGGACCATGACTATACGATCTATACTCATACAACTACTCATAGTCTCATCCATATTCACCCTCTACTGTGGCGCTCAATCACCGGACGATGACGATGACGTCGAGATAGAAGACCTCGGACGACTACCGGAAAGTTTCGACATGGCACTGGACTCTCTCCTTAGCGCTCGATATAAGCAATATTACTCGCTGTCCAAGACCACCCGACGCAGACCTACCGCAGAGGAGAAGTCCAGAGACAATATGTATCGTGATCGTGTACGGACTATGGAGAGTGCTATTCCCCTCACATACAACCCCGTTGTCCGTGAGGCGATAGACCTATACGTCAATAAGCGTAGCACACTCATCGGTAGCATGCTTGCCAAATCTTCGTACTACTTTCCGATGATAGAGGAAGCTTTGGACAGGCACCAGCTACCCCTGGAGCTCAAGTATCTCGCTATCGTGGAGAGCGCTCTGGAGCCAACGGCTGTCTCTCGTATGGGAGCTACAGGACTGTGGCAGTTTATGCTCCGTACAGGCAAGATCTATGGTCTCAAGATTAACTCTATCATAGATGAACGCCGTGATCCTCGCAAAAGCACTGAGGCAATGTGCCAGTACTTCAAGGACATGTATGCCCTGTACGGGGATTGGTTGGTGGCTATTGCAGCGTATAACTGCGGACCCGGCAATATGAATAAAGCTATTCGGCGTGCAGGAGGAAGCAAAAACTTCTGGAAGATCTATCCCTATCTTCCACGTGAGACGAGGTCGTACGTGCCATTCTTCATAGCTGCCTTTTACTCTATGGAGTTCTACAAAGAGCACGACATTCGCCCACAGTCTGTGACTCTTCCTCTCGCTACTGATACCGTTCACATCCACTCGAGAGTAAACTTTGCTGACATTAGTCGGGTCTCCAAAGTAAGCACGGACGTTCTCCGTCGACTGAACCCACAATACCACAAGGACGTCATCCCCGGAAATCAGGGTACGCAGATTCTCGTCATGCCGGCTCAGGAAGCGATCGCATTCTCCGCACATGGCAGAAACGCACTGCCCGCAATGACAACGGACAGTACTTCCATGACTGACGAGACAGAGACTACAACAGCTGAGGAGAACGTACAATCAATCCCACGAGTTGCAAGGAAAACAACCGTACGCTACCACAAGGTACGAAAGGGTGAGACACTCTCCACTATCGCTTCAAAGTATAGGGGTGTCACAGTAAATGAAATAAAGAAAGCCAACGGACTCAAGTCATCACAGATTAAAGTCGGACAGCGACTCAAGATCCCCAACTAAGCCATGTCGACGAGAAGGAGCTTGCTTTTTATCAATATCGGATCCCCCCTATCCACATCAGTACCTGACGTAAGTGCATACCTAAAGGAGTTCCTGACAGATCCACGCATCATCCCCCCCTCCCTCTCCCACAGCTGGGTTCGATCTCTGGGTTGGGAAGATCCCCTGGAGAAGGGAATGGCAACCCACTCCAGTAT
>JBAKGE010000123.1:0-4658 GCA_037191085.1 Porphyromonadaceae bacterium
AATCAATATGTAATTTTCAAAGCTCGAAACTTCCTATTCACAGGATATCTATCGGGATACCACGTGGAGACGTTAGGTAAACTAGCAACACTCATGGGACTATATATTTTCATGTATATGTACATGGTTAAGGCGGGTGTGCTAAAGAAATGGAAATATCCACTAGTGCTACTAATCATAGAAAATGCACTCATATTAATGGGATTAGGTTCTAGAATGTACGTTTTGATTCCTGCCGTTGGCTATGCGATCTTACTGATTGATAACAGACTGGTCAAAACCAAGGTACTCATTCCCGTAATAGTAGGGTTCGTAGTTTTCCTTTTAATCTTAGGGATACTTCGAGAAGGCAACAACAAGTTCTCCTCAGAGGCTTTGACATATATGGCTTTTGCAGAGCCACTATTTACCTGGCTCAGTGCTAAATCATTCGTGGTGTATAATAGCTCTATTAAACTCATCGAATATCCAGCAAATTTCATTGGAACATTTGTTAATTTCATTCCCTCATTTCTATTTCCCAACAAGGCTGATTTCATTCCAGACGTTCCATACTACTACGAAGCTCCTATGGGAGCAACAAGTATAGTCCTGAGCATGTATGGTAATTTTGGGCTAGTGCTTACTCCTATTGTGCTATTTTGTGGGGGATGGATTTTAAGTCGTCTTAGGTACACTCAATCTGCTTTTTTCCAGGTATACTACTATTGCTGTTGCTCTCTTATACCCTTTATTCTTTTTCGAGATTTACAGTCAACCAATAAGCTACTTTTTACAAGCTTTCTAATATTTCCTGCTATCATTTTATACTCAACAAACAATTCAAAACAAAAAAACAAATAACTACATGTTATGCTACTCGTTGACGCATTACATATAAACTCTGGCGGAGGAGCAGTTCTCCTGTTTTACCTAATGCAGGAAATTGAAAAGAGCAACATCAATGCTACGTTTCTTTTGGATAAAAGACTTGATGGGAGGTCTCTTCCTAAAGTTTCCGGTAAAATTTTCTTTGCTCAAGCGACCTTCCTAAACAGACTATCTTTTTATTGCAGATATTCTAGTCGTTATTCAACTATTCTATGCTTTGGGAATCTACCTCCATACATCAAAACCAAAGCTGTCGTTTATACGTATTTTCAACAGGCTCTATTCCTAAAAACTCCGAAAGATTTTTCCTTAACTCAAAAAGTCTTAATCTGGATAAAGAGGGAAATTATCAAGCTAAACAAAAGAAACACAAATCTTTGGATATCTCAGAATAAAAATATAACGGCACAGATGTGCAGTAATCTAAAAATTTCGCCCGATAAAGTACTAATTATCCCATTTTATCCCCCTATCATCAATGAAACGGATTTGAAAACTACTGCAAGAGAGAAACACACCTATGCTTACATTAGTAATGCCACTCCAAATAAGAATCATCAACGCCTAATCAATGCTTTCTGTAGATTCTACGATAAAAACCATATTGGAAAACTAAAACTGACGGTATCTAATGATTTCAAAGATATAAAAGATATTATAGATGAAAAGATTTCGTTGGGTTATCCAATTGAGAATTACGGGTTCGTAAGCAGAACAATGCTTTCCACCATATACTACTCCACTGAATATTTAATATTTCCTTCTCTTTCCGAAAGCTTAGGACTGGGTATTGTGGAGGCAATTGACTGTGGGTGCAATGTAATTGGAGCAGCACTACCGTATACTTATGAAGCGTGCAATCCAAGTTTAGTCTTTAATCCGTACAAAGAAGAATCAATCCTGGAAGCATTAGAACAGACGTTATCGTCAAAAACTATCCCGCAGAGCGAAAGCAGAATATCAAACAAGATAAAGGAACTAATTAAACTACTCATAGAAGAATGAAATCATTTAACAACAAAACCCTTCTTATTACAGGCGGAACGGGTTCGTTTGGGAATGCTGTTCTTAGGCGCTTTATAGACACCGATATTAAGGAGATTCGCATCTTCAGCAGAGATGAAAAGAAACAGGATGACATGCGCCATCACCTGCAGAACCCAAAAGTAAAATTCTACATTGGAGACGTAAGAGACAAGAGAAGCGTAGATGGTGTAATGGGAGGAGTCGACTATATATTTCATGCGGCAGCACTTAAGCAAGTGCCGTCATGTGAATTTTTCCCAATACAGGCCGTAAAAACAAATGTACTCGGAACAGAGAACGTCCTAGACTCCGCAATCTCACACGGTGTGCAGAAAGTGGTAGTGCTATCCACCGACAAAGCTTGCTACCCAATCAATGCAATGGGAATAAGCAAAGCAATGATGGAAAAAGTAGCTATAGCTAAAGGTCGCCAACTTGGTGCAGAAGCAAACACCACAATCTGCTGTACGAGGTATGGAAATGTGATGGCAAGTCGTGGTTCTGTAATCCCTCTTTGGGTAGAGCAGATAAAAAATGGGATGCCTATCACAATCACCGATCCTGCCATGACCAGATTCATGATGACACTTGAGGATGCTGTAGATCTGGTATTATACGCATTCAGTAATGGAAAAAATGGGGACCTGTTTGTCCAGAAAGCACCTGCTGCGACCCTTGACACTCTAGCAAAAGCGTTGACTGAACTTTACCGATCTAACACCGAAATAAAAATCATTGGTACACGCCATGGTGAAAAGCTCTACGAATCTCTGGTCACGAGGGAGGAAATGGCAAAGAGCGAAGACATGGGAAACTACTATCGCATCCCATGTGATACTAGAGATCTAAACTATGATAAGTATTTCATAGAAGGGCAGGAAAAAGTAACCAGATTCGATGACTATCACTCTCACAATACTCACCGGCTCAGCATAGATGAGATGAAGCAATTATTAATGAAGCTACAGATAATACGTGACGATATATGCTAAGGGTAATGACAATAGTAGGGACTCGCCCCGAAATCATCAAGCTGAGCAGAGTCATGTCCGAATTGGACAAGTACACAAATCATACAATAGTCCATACCGGGCAAAACTACGACTACGAACTAAATGAAATATTCTTTCAACAGCTTGGGATAAGAAGGCCTGACTATTTTCTGAATGCTGCAGGGTCAAGTGCTGCTGAGACAATATCAAATGTCATCACAAAATCGGATGAGCTACTTCAAAAGGTTTTGCCCGATGCAATCCTCCTTTACGGTGATACGAACAGCTGTTTAGCTGTAATATCTGCAAAGAGAAGAAAAATCCCAATCTTTCACATGGAAGCAGGCAACAGGTGCTTCGACCAACGTGTGCCAGAAGAGATCAATCGTAAGATTGTCGATCATCTAAGCGATATAAATATGCCGCTATCAGAGCATGCACGTGGATACCTTCTGGCAGAGGGGATAAGACCTGAGACTGTGATAAAAACGGGATCACCAATGAAGGAAGTACTGGCATACCATATGTCTGACATAAAATCATCGGACATCCTACATAAAGAGGGATTAAACAAAGGAGAGTACTTCATAGTCAGCACACATAGGGAAGAAAATGTAGACTCGGAGATTAACTTCAATAACCTTCTGAATTCGCTGAATGCAATCACAAAGAGGTACAAGAAGAAAGTCATCGTATCCACTCACCCAAGAACGCGGAAAAAGCTTGAGACCATCGGCTTTTCCAATTCAAATCCGCTAATTGAATTCATGAAACCATTTGGTTTCATCGAATACATCTGTCTTCAGATAAATGCCTTTTGTGTGATATCTGACAGTGGCACAATAACGGAAGAGTCATCAATCCTCCAATTTCCAGCCATAACAATCAGACAAGCACATGAGCGTCCAGAAGGAATGGATGAAGGGACACTGATTATGAGTGGGCTGCAAAGCGAAAATATCATCAATGCTATTGATGTGGTTACCTCCCAGCACAAGTACAATCCAGATGTCGTAAAAATAGTCCCAGACTACAACACCGAGAATGTATCAAAAAAAGTAGTACGGACTATCCTATCGTATACGGACTATATCAATAGGACTGTATGGCATAAAGATTGAAAGTAATATGGTGGTTAAAGAACGAAAAAAAGTGCTGATATTCGGTGGAACCGGTATGGCTGGACATATGATATACTATTATCTGGACAGTCTGAAGAAATATAATATCAGCAATGTAGTCTATCGCAATAAGCTGACAGAGGATAGCATCGTTATTGATGTCACGAATGTAGACCAGGTCGAAAGAGTAGTGGTGGAGACAAAACCCGACATCATCATAAACTGTATCGGAGTACTGGTGAATGGTTCAAAGAGCCGGCCAGACAATGCGATCCTGCTAAATGCGTTCTTTCCCCATCTTTTGGAGAGGCTTAGTCGTGAGAATAATGGGAAGCTGATTCATATAAGCACTGACTGTGTGTTCTCAGGAAAGAAAGGATACTATACAGAGGTAGACTACAGAGATGCAGATGATGTCTATGGTCGAAGTAAAGCCTTGGGGGAAGTCATAAACGAAACCGACCTGACACTGCGAACATCTATCATTGGTCCTGAAATCAAGACAAAAGGGGAAGGGTTATTTCACTGGTTCATGACCCAAGAGGGTAATATTAATGGATACAGTAGAGCTATATGGGGTGGGGTCACAACTCTAGAACTGGCAAAGGCAATCGAAAAAATATACAAGCAACTCCTGCAGCTCAACTCC
>JBAKGE010000030.1:0-21530 GCA_037191085.1 Porphyromonadaceae bacterium
TGCTGAGAGCTGAACACTAAGTATGAATGACTCTTACTCGGGTATCCCTTAGCGCACACTCATCTGCGATTTGCCCAGTTTGATCAGTCGAACCATCATTGATAATAATAGCTTCAAAGTCTTTAAATGTCTGTTGGCACAACGAAGCCACACACCTGAGCAAATATTTTTCGGTGTTATAAGCAGGAATGATTACGGAAATGAATGGTTTTTGGATCATAACTTTATTTGGCAGGATAAACATATCCTACAATTCTTAAAAACCTGTCAGTATTAAAAGAATATCCCTTCCATTCCGCAAAATAACTATGGTTAACGTATTTGTCACTATAGTACTCATATAATGGGACGGTTCCCACCTGCTGCGTTTTATAAATATAACCTGCTATACCTTCGTATCTATCGGTATTAAAATAAAAACCTTTCCATTCTGTAAAATAGCTGTGATTAACATACTTAGCACTATAGTATCTATATAAAGGGACTGCTCCATTTGCCATATCCGAAGGGAGATAACATGTTGTTCCCAAGTAATCATCCGTATTGAAGTGGATTCCTTTCCATTCTGTAAAATAGCTATGGTTTACATATTTACCCGAATAATAACAATAGAAAGGTTTCACATCAATCATAGTTAAACTTTGCTTTTTTATGTATCTTTCAATAGCATTTTTAACTCGTTGCTTTTTCTGTGGATCCTTAACGAAATAGTACAAAGGATAGGTTTCTTTCCAATTGATATTAGTGAGATTAGAATTATTTAAGTTTATATTGTCTTCCCACGCTTTTATATCAACAGTAGCAGGCATGCCTGTTTCCAAATCATACTTCATGTTAGTTCCTTTTCCTCCGAAAAACAAAACGTAAAGTTCTTTGTGTTGATTTTCTTTTTCCAAATCTTTTTTTACCTCTGTACTTTTGTCGGTATTTGCTTTAATTCCCATCTTCTTTAAAACGAAATCAAATCCAGATTTAAGAGCTAACTTTTTAGCATAGTGGTCTTCTGTTTTCTCAATCACACTACGAAACACTAGTCTATATCGTCCACCGATTGAAAAATCAGTCAGTACATGTGTTCCATATCTCTCTACCAAACGCTCTGGGCTTAATCTGTCTACATCTTCTGCAAACTCAGGTAAGATATAGTTTGAGATTCTTTCAATCTCATCGTTAATTCTAATATATTTGAGATTTCGTATTACATCCAAACTTGCAAATGAATACTTTGATGAATATTCATGTTGGGATTTAAAAAAAAGATTACGACTAATACTTCCTGAAAAAAGTTGTTTTTCTCCAATATTCAAGCCACCAACAGATGCTTCTGCTTTATAATCCGATGTCATCTCATTCACATAATCCAATGAAGATGCTCCGTAGTACATTTTGTCGTAACCAAAACTAGGAATCCCTGTTATCAATCGAACTGGATGCTCTTTATAGTACTTATCAATGTCTAAGACTGGGTTTTTTACTGACATCGGATTTAAATAATCATCTGTAATATCATATCCATACCCAAGAACGTCATACTTAGAGTCTCCTGCGGAACGCATTGAGATACTCGTAGTATGAGCTAAAGATTCTTCATTCCCAATTTCTAAATCTAATTTGTCACTACATGAAGCCATCGTAAACAATAGCAAGATACACGCGAAGAGATTATTTTTCATTTGATTCTTATTTCTAAAAGGTTATTGATTAGTTATCGTTAGCAAAGTTAGGATAAATTTATTAAATAACAAAGGTGTATAAATCAAAAATGTGGGGGTAACCTACAAAGAACGTGATTTAGTAAAGAGTCGTTAGAATATTTGAGGGGGCTCGTCCTGAAATTAGTCTGGCATTACAATGTCTTCAATGCGGGAGCCGCTCTTGGAGGCTTCGAGGAGGTGCTTGCTCTCCATCTCGCTCTTGGACGCAACGATAATCTTGTCGTACTCTCGAAGTCCAGTACCTCCTGAAATAAGGTGACCGCAGATGACGTTCTCTTTCAGTGCTTCTAGCTTGTCCACTTTACCTTCGATAGTCGCATTATTCAGCACCTTAGGAGTCTCCTGGAAGAATGCTGCTGACATGAACCTATTGGTTTGAAGAGCAGCACGAGTAATACCCTGCAATACCTGTTCGGTAGTAGCAGGAAGGGCTTTCCTAACCTCAACAATCTTCTCATCAGCACGCTTAAGCAGACTATTTTCCTCGCGCAGATGACGGGCAGAGATAATCTGTCCTTCAAAGAAATGTGTAGACTCTCCTGAACTGACGATAACCTTTTTACTCCAAAGGCGGCTATTCTCCTCTTGAAACTCAATTTTACCTACAAGCTACTCTAGGAATTTGGTGTCACCAGAATCGATAATCTCTACCTTTCGCATCATTTGACGGACAATCACTTCGAAGTGCTTATCATTGATAGACACATCCTGTTTGCGATAGACGTCTTGTACACCATTAACGGTGTAGTTTTGCACAGCATTTGGGCCAAGTATCTCAAGGATATCAGTAGGTGAAACTGAGCCATCTGAAAGTAGCTCTCCTGCGCGCACGATAGCGGAGTCGCACCCGTGAGGGTGTGTGAGTTGAAACGATGTGGAGGGGTAGCACGCTTCATCCAATTATCGTCGCACCCGTAAGGGTGCGTGGGTTGAAAGGCTTTGTGCGCACCACAGGTTGCTGTACTGTTAATGTAACGCCCTTGAGGGTGCGTGAATCGCAGGCCTCCTACGAATAGTAGCATGACGTTGGCGGCACTGTACCCTTTGCGCGAATGGATTACATGTTGTTTGTAGTCGGCTTAGTTAAGTTAATTACGTGGACATGTGTTTAAATTTGGATGGGGAAGTCGTCAGATTAGTGTCTCGGAACTTTTCATAGGTACACCTCCACATGTCTCGAGTGGATGAAGGTGATATGACTTACGGAGATGTGGTATAATCATCAAGCTCTTCAGTCTCGAGGTGAAATATCGGACCTGCTATCCATGGACGATTTCACAAGTAGAGGATGCGATAAATATTAGGATGAAACCGCCCCTATAGTCGCTTTTTAGATCTTGGAAAATTACCCACTTACTATTTTTTTTGTTTTCTTTGTGTGAGCAGAAAAATGACTGATATGCAAGAAAAATATCCCAATACTCTCAAGCTCTCTGTGGGGCTGTGGCCTTTTCACTTGGACTTCAAAAGCAGGTACCCGCTCCATCGTCTCATCAGCCGTATGGTGCATGTGGCGGGAGAGCATTCTACGGCGAATGGTTTCGGCATACGTGAGATGATGGATCATCAGCGTACTTGGGTATTGAATAAATTGTCCCTCGAGTTCGATGCAGAGGTAAGCGTGAGCGTGCCTCTCGACATTACCACTGGAGTGACGACGTGGCGGGGGCTAAGCACGGAGCGTGCACTTCTGCTGTCGCAGATGGATCATCTCCTCGTCCGTGGCAACTCCCGTTGGGTAGCTCTCAATACAGAGACTCGTAAGCCGATACCATTAGCAGAGATATTTCCTCTAGACTTGCCTACTGCAGACTTCCCCGATATCACCCTTCCCGAGATTCCACGTCAAATGGCTCCCAAGGAGGTAATGGCGGAGCTAAGACCGGTATTTGAGCACACTATCCGCTATTCTGATCTGGATATCAATGAACACATGAACACGGCTTCTTGGATACGGGTGGCACAGGACGCATTACCTCTAGAGCGTTGGGCAGCGGGTAACCTCAGCAGAGCTCATATGACCTTTAATCGTGAAGGTATGGCCGGAGAGGTGGTCATGGCAGAATTGGCGACAGTGGGAATGACGGACTACTGCCGACTGTCTGTAGACGGGGCTGATGCATTTTGGATGATATTGGAGTGGAGGGACTTCTCATTCCGAGGTTAACTATAATATACACTCTATGTCCAACTCCAGCACAGAAGAGAAAGCCCTCTCGTCACACCGCACAAACCTCTCCTCTCATAGAAGATGTAGGGTCCGAAGAGAGCGAAAATTCAATGACGGGCCACGCACACATGCGGTTACTATCATGCTGACCGACCGTGAGCACACACTGTTACAGCAACACTTGACACGCAAGAGGGTAACGAATCGCTCTCGATACCTCCGCTCAATACTCCTCAAAGATATTCTCCATAAACTCAACGCAAGTCCCCCCTCACTATTCGACCACATTCACTACCCGCAGACGGAAGAGAGTGCCCCCTGACCCAATGAGAACTATGGACAATCTATTCACCCCCACACCGCGTGATGACGAGTACTACATGCGTGTAGCCTTGGAGGAAGCCCACCGTGCCTATGACCTTGGTGAGGTGCCCATAGGTGCTGTCGTAGTCTGCGACGGAGAGATCATCGGGCGGGGATATAACCAGACTGAGGCGCTACAGGACGTCACAGCACACGCTGAGATGATCGCCATCACGTCGGCACAAAACCATCTCGGTTCCAAGGCTCTACCCTCCTGCATCCTCTACGTGACCGTGGAACCATGTGCTATGTGTGCTGGAGCGAGCATGTGGTGTCGACTACAGAGGATTGTGTGGGGTGCCAGTGAACCGAAAGTGGGCTTCTCTACCCTAAATCCTCGTATCTTGCATCCCAAGACAACCACAACTTCAGGGATCCTCGAGGACGAATGCCGTGAGCTAATGCAGGCATTCTTTCGTGCCAAACGTTGAGATCACAAAAAAGAAAAGAGCACCTGCCACAAGCGTAGCAGGTGCTCCTCGTATAAAAAGCGCGCCGGGGAAAAGTGACAAAACTCCGAAAATAAGGATTTGAGGCTGTCCTACGCTTTGTAATCCGCCGGTAGCGTAAGCTACTCCCCCGAAGGGTAAGCACGGCCCGCCATTACGCAAAACAAGTATCTCGGAATTGTAATAAAGTGATGAGTTTCCCATTTGCCCGACGCGACAATTTTCCACCATTCACTCCCATTCATCAGTGGCACTCTTGCCACTCCTCTTAAGACAAAGGTAGGGATTTCTATCGACATCACCAAATTACACGTAGTTCTCCATTCTTATCGTCGTAGGATGCCATCCACGTCTATTCTGCAAAGAATTTCTCACCAAGTCATTAACCGAGGGGAAGTCGGGATTGGGATGGCATCTCCTCGTGGTACTTATGTGGTTTACTGAAGAGGATGGATACTGCCGTTTGTCTCGTCAGAAGTAGCTCTGATTGTCCCTTACGGCGAGGATTTATATGAGGAAAGATTTGGGTGATATTCTATAGAGCACGATCTTACTCTATAAAGAGCAAGGTCATGCTCTATAAAGATAATGATCTTCCTCTATATGGAGTATGGTCATACTCTATAGTGATTTCTCTGTGTCGTGAAAACTAATTAGAGCACGGAACATTGGAGGAATAGGCAGGGGAGGAATTGTCCCAACCCTCCCGAATAATGATGGCAGAGGGGAATCTTGCAGGGGTCGAGTGAGTTGGTTATCTTTGCGTATGTGTATTGTATGATGCGCGATCGTTACTCTACAGATCGCCAAGTAAGCGGACAAAATTTTGACAGACAAGAAAGAGATAGAGAGTGTGTTATCCACGAGGGTATACGAAGTCTTGGGGACGTCGCTCTACGATATATTATCCTCTTCGGCAGACGAACTGGGACAGGAGCTACGCATTGTAGGAGGCACGGTGCGCGATCTCGTACTGGGGCGTCCGACAGGGGATTTTGACCTCGTGACAGAAGGCAGTGGCATTGCAGTAGCTGAGGCTGTGGCACGCAGACTCGGGAGGAGAGCTCACCTATCCGTATTTCGGAGATTCGGCACTGCTCAGGTGAAGATACGAGGGATTGAGCTGGAGTTTGTGGGAGCTCGCCGTGAGAGCTATGACCCCTGTAGTCGCAAACCCGCTGTAGAGGATGGTACCTTTGAGGAGGATGAGAGAAGGAGAGACTTCACTATAAACGCCATGTCCATTAGCCTTAATGGATCACATGCTGGCGAACTCCATGATCCATTTGGTGGGATGCAGGATATAGAACGGAGGATTATACGAACTCCTCTCGACCCTGATGTCACATTCTCCGACGACCCGCTCCGCATGATGCGCGCAGTCCGCTTCGCATCGCAGCTGTCCTTCGAAATTCCCGAGGATATCATGGATGCTATCCGACGAAATGCTCAGAGACTTTCGATTGTGTCGGGCGAAAGGATTGCGACCGAGTTCCTCAAGATCATGGCGACGAGTAAACCCTCCTATGGGCTCAATCTAATGCAGGAGGGTGGACTGATGCAGATGTATCTGCCCGAAGTAAGTGACCTCATGGGAGCCGAGACACGTGAGGGAATAGGACATAAGAATAACTTCTACCACACACTCCTCGTAGTGGATCAGGCTGCTGAGCGCACTGAGGACATTAATCTTCGTCTGGCAGCACTCTTTCACGACATTGCCAAGCCGAAGACGAAGCAATTTACCCCGGGCGCAGGCTGGAGCTTCCATAACCATGAGTGGGTGGGGCACAAGATGCTGCCGAGGATATTTGCACGCATAAAGTTACCTCTGGACGAGAGACTGAAGTATATACAAAAGCTGGTACGCCTACATATGCGTCCAGCTCAATTGGCTGATGAGGGCGTAACCGACTCGGCGATCCGTAGGTTGCTCTTCGAGGCTGGAGATGATATAGATGATCTGATGCTGCTCTGTGAGAGCGACTTGACTTCTAAGAATCCGAAAAAAGTACGGAAGTATCTGAATAATTTTGCTGTGGTAAGGGATAAGCTGAAGGAGATAGAAGAGAAGGATAGAATCCGAAACTTTCAGCCTCCCGTGAGCGGTCTGGAGGTGATGGAAGTGTTCGGTCTCGCTCCTCAGCGCGAGGTGGGTGAGATCAAGGAGGCAATCAAAGATGCTATCCTCGACGGTCTCATCCCTAATGACCGATCAGCCGCTCTTGAGTACATGTACTCATGGGCACTGGAACACTATGGATACGAGCCTAAAGTGCGGATAGAAGTCAAAGAAACGGAAGTAGAGGAATAGTATAAGAAAGACTCAAGTAAACATTCATTGGTATGAGTGGAAGAGCAAACACATCTGCGAGTTTTAAGGAAAATAACACTTCATGGTTCCGTATCGGATGGGTGCAGGCCATAGGGGTATTGATTCTCTTTGTAGCACTGGCATACGGATACATGTACCCCGCAGCCTTCGAGGGTAGAGTCCTGTACCAGGTGGACGGAGCAGCGGCAGTAGGTACCGGAAGGGATGCTCAAGCACTGAAGGAGACATCGGGACACATTTCTCGCTGGACGGGAAGCCTATTTGGAGGAATGCCGATGTATCAGATATCACCGAGCTATCCCTCCGTGGAGCCTCTTAAGGACGTCGGTGCGCTGATGAGGCTGGAGTATCCTTTCGATCTCATGCCTGGAGATACTTATTTACTCCTGATGATGCTATTGGGGGGATATGTCTTCATGCGTAGCTGGGGAACACGTCGTCTATTGAGTGTACTTGGGGCTATACTGTGGACATTCTCCTCATACTTCCTTATCCTCATAGACGCTGGTCACCTATGGAAGCTCACAGCACTTGCCTACATACCTCCGACACTAGCTGCACTGGTGCTGGCATATCAGAGGAGGAAGTACTGGCTTGGCTTTGTGACCATGGGGGGCTTCACCGCCCTGCAGATCCTGTCGAATCATATTCAGATGAGCTATTATTTCGCTTTCGTGATGCTGGCGATGGTAATAGCATGGGCTATCGAAGCGGCGAAGCAGAGGGAGTGGAAGCACTTCGGTAGAGCGACTGTAGCTATATTGGCAGGGGGACTGATCGGGATTGCTATCAATGGCTCCAATCTATACCATACTTGGGAGTACAGCAAAGAGACAATGCGTGGCGGGCGTGAGATAACCGTGCTGGATAAGGATGTGCAGGCACAGGTCAATACGGAAGGACTGAATAGAGAGTACATCACACAGTGGAGCTATGGTATAGATGAGATGCTGACGTTTCTTATCCCCGATGCCAAGGGAGGTGCCAGCGGATACATCGGGATGGGCGAACCGGCACTATCCAAAGCCAGCAGACAGGGACGTGAGTTTGTAGCTCAGCAGAATAGGTACTGGGGAGATCAACCTTTCACGGCTGGACCCGTATATGTCGGTGCATTTGTGCTGGCTCTAGCGATCTTTGGGATGATCACAACACGTGGACCGATGAAGTGGGCGTTGATTGCGGTGATGCTATTGACAGTAATGCTGTCATGGGGGCACAACTTCATGGGACTGACGAACTTTTTCATCGACTACATCCCGATGTATGATAAGTTTAGAACACCTTCGTCTATTCTCGTGGTCGCTGAGTTGATCATCCCGCTCTTCGCCGTGTGGGGACTGGCAAGTATCCTGCGAGAACCACAGATTCTGAGAGAACACCGCACAGCGTCGATCATATCATTAGTGCTCACCGGCGGAATTGCATTGGCAGGGGCACTGATCCCCTCACTACTGGGTGGATCATTTCTCAGCGATGCGGAGCAAAGTGCTTTTGCACAGTATGTAATACAGGCTCCGGAGCTGGGGATGCTGGTGGATGATCTCAAGCAGGTACGTGCCGATATTCTGAGAGTAGACGCTGTTCGTTCACTTATATACATACTCATCGGTGTGGGCATTATCCTGCTGTATAGCACGAAGAAGCTAAGTAAGACCCTGACAGCCTCACTCATCATCCTCCTCTGTCTCGTAGATCTATGGAGCGTAGATAAGCGCTACCTCAACGACGGCAAGTACCTCCCACAGTCGCAGGTGACCGCGCGTGTAAAGCACCGAACACCCGTAGACGATGAGATACTAAAGGACACGACACAGTACCGGGTGATGAACCTGACGGTAAATACATTTAATGACGCCACCACATCATACAACCACAGATCGATAGGAGGATACCATGCCGCCAAGCTCCAGAGGTATCAGGATCTGATCGAAGGGTACTTAGTCAAGCAGGACATTAACGTACTGCGAGCACTGAATACAAAATACTACATCGTACCGGACAGTGTGCGAGGCGTGCGACTGCTGACGGACGAGGAAACTTATGGAGACGGGTGGTTTGTAAGCAGGGTACAAAGGGCTAAAGATGCCGACGAAGAATTTACGATGATAGGGCAAGTCCCACTCGATGAGGTTGCGATAGTTCAGGGAATCTTTGCCGAAAAGGTGACAGGCTCTGTATCCAGAGATTCGCTTTCTACAGTATCGCTGACAAGCTACCGACCGGACCACATCACTTACCGTACGAGCAATCGGCACGACGGTCTTGCTGTCTTCTCTGAGATTTACTACCCACACGGTTGGAGGGCAACGATTGACGGCACCCCTGCCGACATTCTGCGTGTAGATTATACTTTCAGAGGGCTTCTGATCCCTGCCGGTGAGCATGACGTGGTATTTGACTTCCACCCGCAAAGCCTGTACAAAACCGAAGCTATTGCTTACATCGCCGGGGGTATTCTCGCACTTAGTGCTATAGGCTTGGCGGTCTTGTACGTAATCCGAAAGAGAAGAGAAAGCAACGCTAAATAAACATGAGTTCGACATGAGGAATCGGAAGCCATGTCTGCAGGAGAAGTTGTTCACCCCGATGATTTCAAAAAGGCCACCCTTAGAAAATCGTAAGGATAGAACACTCTATCATAAGCCAGACTTTCGCTCATTCATCCAAGGCATGTGGACACACCCCATAAAAACCTCCGGGTCGTCGATGAATCGACATCCCAGAGGTCGACAAAGAAAGCTCTGGGTCATTGAATCACCGACGACCCAGAGAAATCTGAACGCGCATGTACGTCATGATAGTAAGTTGGAGGGATGGTTTTGATAGATACTGTCCTGAAAGAGAGTGACTCGCCAAGTTGAACCGACATTGAATTATTAAGTATGATGACCCTTGAGGAGGTGCGGGAGTATGCACTCAGTTTGCCCTGTGTTACGGAAGATATGCCTTTTGGTGAAGATCACCTCGTTTTCCGGATTGGAGGGAAGATCTTCATGATCATGTCTTTGGATGGAAATAACTATATCTGTGTAAAATGCAATCCTGATCGTGCGGTAGACTTGAGGGAAATGTATCGGGATATAGAGCCGGCATTCCACATGAATAAGAAGCACTGGAATGGGATTTACTGTGGAGGACACCTGCACCGAAATATCATTGAAGAGCAGATCCGACACTCCTATGACTTGATTTATTCGAAGCTACCTCTGAGCGTACGCCAGTCGATACAGCCGTGAGACATATCCATTTACTGCGTACAGAATCAACCAACACCTATCTGCGAGAGTTACTATCCAAGTCTCCCGACTTAGAGGCATTTACCGTCATTACCGCCTATGATCAGACGGCAGGACGTGGGCAGAAGGGGAATCACTGGGAGAGTAATCGGGGAGAAAACATTACTCTCTCGATGCTCATACGCCCGGATATGAGAGGTGCCAGCACCTTTGACTTAAGTATTGTAGCTGCACTTGCTGCCCGCACGATCATCGGCAAAGCGTTAGAAGAAAGGGCAGAGGTGGAGGTGAAGTGGCCCAATGATATCCTTGTAAGTGAGCGTAAGATTGCAGGAATACTTATTGAGAACGAATTTGCAGGGTCAGATTTAGAGTGTTGCATTATCGGTGTGGGGCTGAATATAGGTCAGGAGCATTTTCGTCCCTACCAGCCCACAGCCACGTCAGTAGTATTGGAGCGTAGGGTGCTTGGTCTTATCCCCACCCCCATGAAACTAACGGAGTGGCTAAGCTGTCTCACGGAAGCTTTTGTTCGCGAAGTTGAGCTCCGCTTACGGCAGATGAGCGATGATGTTGATAGTCTCAGAGTGGAGTATCACCGTCACCTCTACCGCATGGAGCAGGCCGGATGCAGCTACCGCACCGTTGGTGGACGAACCTTTAGAGGAACACTCCTCGGCGTCGAACCCTGTGGCATCCTGCGTATCAAGGATGATAACACTCGGGAAGTATATCGTTTCGCATTTAAGGAAGTACAGTTTGTATTTGATCACTGATTCGCCCCCTTCATGTCCCAGCTCCCCTATCGCATAGAGGTCAAAGAGACTTCAGACGGCTCTCGGACCCTTTACGTTCCCGAAATCGGTGAACACTACCACTCCGTACATGGAGCGCGCACAGAGAGTACGCACATATTCATCGACCATGCTCTCAGAGAACGATGGAGCCACAAGCCGCTACGGGAGAGGTATACTGTGGTGGAGATTGGTTTTGGCACCGGGCTAAATGCCCTGCTGACCTACCTGCAGACGGCACTGATTACCCCCCGGTCACACATCACCTATCATACGTATGAGAAGTTCCCTATCGATGTATCCTTGGTTTCAGATTTATTTAGCGGTCTGCTATCTTCTTCCGAACTGGAACTTTGCATCACTATGCATCAGGCAGAGTGGGATGTACCGGTCGAAATCGCACCGTTCTTCACACTCCACAAGCACTTAGGAGACGTTACGACCGTCACTATTCCACCATACGACGTAGTGTACATGGATGCTTTCTCTCCCGAAAATGCCCCTGATCTGTGGTCCGAGACTTTCCTCGCTCAACTTTCCCAAGCTGCTCTTCCCTCTGCTACCTTTAGCACCTACTGCGCTAAGGGAGCTATTCGTCGTGCCCTCCAAGCTATGGGGTGGCAGATATCCCGCACACCCGGACCTCCCGGGGGAAAACGTGAGATCCTCACCGCCCGACGCTCCCCCGACCCCTCAACCTTTTGAGTTGATCCACTCTACCACTACTGCAGGGAAGTGGCGGTACTCCAATCCGTGCACCTTCTGCGCTATATCCTCGGCACTGTCATCGGGAGACAGTGCCACTGTAGCCTGAAATATTGTCTTCCCCTTGTCGAACTCATGGTCTATCTCATGAATTGTTATCCCACTCTCCTGCTCTCCTGCCTGCTTCACTGCCTCATGTACATTCATCCCATACATTCCACGTCCTCCGTACTTAGGCAAAAGAGCGGGATGGATATTCAGTATTCGTGAGGGGTAAGCCTCCAGGAGATACATTGGTACCAAAGAGAGATACCCAGCAAGCACTATCCCGTCGATCTCATGGCTGCGCAGTATCTCTAACACCCGCTCTGAGTTCCTCCATTCTCCCCGACTAAGGTAATACGAGGGTATACCTCTCTTTTCGGCACGAACCATTACATAAGCATCTCGACGGTCACATAACACACAGCCAATAGTGCAGCCACACTCAGGATTGTCTGATATATAGTCAGCTATAGCCTCCATATTTGTACCATTCCCGGAGGCGAATATTGCTATTTTTTTCATAGAAAAACGTTAAATGTGCACAGCGCATTATAGGTTGTGCAGATTATTAGTATATTTGCGGAGGTTAAGCGCGTATATACGCGTAATAAACCGTACTTTTGCAACAAATTTAAGAGAATTAATTTAAATTACTCCACTTAAACTAACAAGTTAAGATTATGACAAGAGAAGAAATTGCTTCTAAGGTAAAGAACATCATTGTAGACAAACTCTCTGTAGATGCTTCTGAAGTAACTGACAACGCAAATTTTACGAACGATCTCGGTGCTGATTCCCTTGACACAGTAGAGCTCATCATGGAGTTTGAAAAGGAATTTGACATCAAGATCGAAGACGATCAGGCACAGCAGATCCAGACTGTGGGCGATGCTATCGATCACGTGTCTGCAGCACTCAACTGAGAAAATATCTACCTCCCCGCACGCTCCGTCCAGTAGCTCTGCCATGAGTTGACTGGGCGGAGGGTGGGGCTGAATAAGAAGACTCCACATCTTACGACAAATAATCGCTTAGGTTTCAAATCAACTTTTTTTCATTCGACAAGCAATATGGAACTAAAAAGAGTAGTGGTTACTGGCCTTGGAGCCATCACCCCTATAGGCAACGATTTATCCACCACTTGGTCTGCCCTTAAGGCAGGTAAGAGCGGTGCGGCACCCATCACTCTATTCGACGCACATCTATGTAAAACCACTTTTGCCTGCGAAGTCAAAAACTTTGAACCTGCGGACTTTTTCGACAGGAAAGAAGTTCGCAAGTACGACCGCTACGCGCAGTTCGCTGTCGTAGCTGCTGACGAAGCGATTAAAAATGCAGCCCTTGACCTTGAGACTCTCAACCTTGAGAGAGTTGGGGTCGTATTCTCCAGTGGGATTGGTGGGATTGGTACCTTCGAGGCAGAGGTTAGAGCACACGATCCTGAGCAGGAGCCTCGTTACAACCCTTTCTTCATCCCCAAGATGATCTCCGATATAGCAGCTGGTCATATCTCCATGAAGTATGGTTTCCATGGCCCTAACTTTGGTGTTGTCTCGGCGTGTGCTTCCAGTACCAATGCTCTTATATCAGCATATGACAATATCCGTCTCGGTCGTGCTGATGTCATGGTTGCCGGTGGGTCAGAGGCGAGTATTACTGTGAGTGGTATCGGGGGCTTCAATGCCATGAAAGCGCTCTCTACCCGCAACGATGAGCCAGAGAGAGCGTCACGTCCGTTCAGTGCCAGCCGTGACGGTTTTGTGATGGGCGAGGGCGGAGCTTCCCTTATACTCGAAGAGTATGAGCACGCCAAAGCACGTGGTGCGCACATCTACGCAGAGCTTTCCGGTGTCGGAATGTCTGCTGACGCTCACCACCTTACGGCTTCGCATCCAGAGGGGCTGGGTGCCAAGATGGTCATGCGTGCGGCGATAGCTGAGGCAGGGCTCAAGCCTGAGGATGTCGACTATATCAACGTTCACGGCACCTCCACACCTGTGGGCGATATCAGTGAGGTCAAGGCCATACGAGAGGTATTCGGTGACCATGCCTACAGGCTCAACATCAGCTCCACTAAGTCTATGACTGGCCATCTCCTCGGTGCTGCTGGTGCCATAGAAGCCATAGCAGCAGTCAAGGCCATCGAAGAGGGTATCATACCTCCGACGATCAACCATGATTCGGAGGATAAGGATCCAGAGATTGACTATAACCTTAACTTTACATTCAACGAGGCCCAGCAGCGACCTGTGCGTGTTGCTATCTCCAATACCTTCGGCTTTGGGGGACACAATGCCACTGTGCTCTTTAAGAAGTTTGAGGGCTAAAGGATAGGCACATTCCCTTACCTCTCATTTTATCTTACAGAAAGAGTCCAAGTACCTATACTATGGTGCTCCAGATTCCGCGCAATATAAAAGGTGTAATTGCCTTGGTCAGAGACACCTTGAGTACTCGGCATGCTCGTCATCCGTATGAGCACGCCGTTGCTCACTTCGTCTACGAACTCACAGGTGTCACGACTCGCTGCCCTGCACTATACTTGCAGGCACTTACGCACGCATCTTATCAGGAAGCGTCCTACGACAACGAGCGACTTGAGTTTCTCGGAGATAGTGTGCTCTCGAGCATTGTAGGTCACGCAGTATATGAGCTCTACCCTGAGGACGACGAGGGTAGTCTCTCTCAGTTGAGATCTTACTTAGTCAGTCGTCACCGTATCAATGTCCTTGCCCGCAATCTTGGCTTTGACAAGGTCATACGGGTAGGTGGTGGGATTGACCTCGCACACTCAGATATCGTTGGCAATGCCCTTGAGGCTTTTATCGGAGCGCTGTTTTTGGACAAAGGTTACCGACATACAGTCTCTTTCGTTCGCAAGAAACTCATCGTTTCACGCCAAAACTTAGATCAATCTTACGAAAAAGAAGAGGATTCCAAGACTGCATTCATCATACTAATGCAGAAACACAAGATACCCTTCGAGTTTGTCTACACCGACAGTCATACTGACGAGAGTGGCGCCCTCATTCATACCTGTGAGCTACGTGTCGGACGTGCAATGCAGATAGCCGGTCAAGGCTCCGGTACCTCAAAAAAACTCGCGCATCAGGATGCGGCACGCCATGCCCTCCACGCAGTCCGACACACTCCCTCCCTCCTTAATACTTGGATCGGATAATAGTAATAAATATTCTGGATTTGTATTGTGGGAGAAAGGAGAGGTGTGACCATTTCTGTCCATCCAAAGGATGAGGAGATAAAAATAAAAGAGTGGCAGAGCACAATATGTGCTCTGCCACTCTTTCTACATATATCGCTTGAGAAAAGTCGTTTGGTTAGAAATCGTGACGGAAATCTCTCAGTGCCTCTTGGAGTTGCTTACGCGCGAAGAAGATGCGACTTTTCACTGTGCCTATCGGTAAATCTAACGTCTCTGCTATTTCCTTATACTTATATCCGCTCACAAACATAGAGAACGGCTCTTTTATATCCTGCGACAGGGCGTCAATGGCTTGATTGATCTCCTGCAGATTCATCTCGCGGTCCGGTGCCACGAGACCCTCACTATCACTCTGACCACCTACATACGCAATATCAGCATTGGTGTCTATGATTGTCTGTGTACGGGCAACGCGATGATAGTTATTGATAAAAAGATTACGCATCACAGTGAACACCCACCCCTTGAAATTGGTATCCTCGTGAAACTTATCCTTATTCGTCAGCACTTTCAGTGAAGTGTCTTGTGTCAAATCCTCGGCAGACTCACGGTCGGCAGTGAGGGAAAGAGCAAAGTTAAACATATTAGCTTGGAGCTGTACCAATCTATCTTCTATCCCGCCCTTGTGGGTGGTCAGCGTTAGTCCATTCATACTCTATATATTGTAATTAAATTACATTTGTAATGGTTTAAATCTCAAAAAGCAACGAGAGCCGATCACACATAGAATTATCATTTGCAAATCCCTTCTGCGTTCTTTTAACCTACCAAATCTACAAAAAATAAATGATACTACCACATCCATTCTCTATACTTTATACATTTTTGGCTTTTTATTTTTCGACAAATATTGAGTCTATCGCACAAGAACTATTGCACAAAAATATCAAGCCTTTTTACTACATGATTTGGGCAAAAAATGGGAAAGTCCCAATGTAAAAGTATAGAGGAAAGTTTGCTTTGTACGGAGGATAGTATCCTTTGTACAGAGGATAGTTTCCTATGTACAAAGGAAAGTTTACTCTGTATTTTTTGAGCGGCTTTTTGTGGATTAATTCTTCGGACTAACGGAAAGGATAGTTTTAGGTAACTTTGCACATCGTCATATAATAGGTATAGATAGTACAGAGTATGCTACTCAATTATATTTGGATCGGATTTTTCGTCTTGGCATTTGTGGTCGCTATTGTGCGGATGATCATGGGGGACGGTGAGGCCTTTGGGCGCATGGTCGATTCACTCTTCGGATCTGCCACTACGGGATTTGAGATTTCTCTTGGTCTCGCAGGAGTACTGACACTGTGGCAGGGGCTACTCAAGATCGGTGAGCGCAGTGGACTTGTGAGTGCGGTGGCGCGGAGGACATCGGGCTTTTTTAGCGTACTCTTTCCCTCTATTCCCAAAGGGCATCCCGTCACGGGCACGATGCTGATGAACTTTTCTGCCAATATGCTGGGATTGGACAACGCCGCGACACCCTTGGGGCTACAAACAATGAGAGAGCTACAGGAGCTCAATAGGGATAAGTCGACGGCATCGGATGCGATGATTTTGTTTCTCTGTATCAATGCAAGCGGTCTGACGTTGATTCCGCTTACGATCATTATGTATAGGCTCCAGCTCGGGAGCGTGAGCCCGTCAGATGTATTCCTTCCTATTCTGCTTGCCACAGGAGCAAGTACTCTCTGTGCTATCCTGCTGGTGGCACTGAAGCAGAGGGTTAACCTCCTCCGACCGGCATTTGTGATGCCGATGTTGGTATTGGCACTGGTGGTGGGAGGAGGATGGTGGTGCACTCGCTCCCTCAGCCAGGCGGAGCTGACACATTACTCCACTCTCATCAGTCATGTCATTCTTGTCACCATGGTAGTGCTACTGGTAGGCAGTGGAACTCGGGCGCGGCGCAATGTGTATGAGGACTTCATAGAGGGTGCGAAAGAGGGGTTTGGGACTGCGGTGAAGATTATCCCTTATATAGTGGCGATATTGGTAGCAGTGGGCTTCTTCAGAGCTAGCGGAGCTATGGACTATCTGATGCAGGTACTCTCGTATGTGGTCTCCGCCATGGGTATCGATACAGCATGGGTGGAGGGATTGCCGACCATGCTAATGAAGCCCCTCAGCGGCAGTGGAGCGAGAGGGCTAATGTTGGATGTGATGAAGGAGAATGGTCCAGATTCATTCGTGGGCAGGCTTGTCTGTCTGGTGCAGGGAGCGAGTGATACCACGTTTTACATCCTTGCGCTGTACTACGGCAGTGTCGCCATACGCCGCACCAGATACACTCTCGGTATATGTCTGGTCGCAGACCTTGTGGGCATGATCTGCTCCACACTATTGTGCTATTACTTTTACACCTGAATGACGATCCAACCATGAACGAATACAAGAATATCAGTATCGAGGACTTCGACTATCTCCTACCAGACGAAAGGATAGCTAAGTATCCACTGGAGAAACGCTCGGAAAGCAAGCTCTTGAGGCATGCCGGAGGAGAGATCGAGGAGTACCACTTCTACGATCTTCCTGACCTGCTTCCGCAGGGTGCCCTACTCGTGGTCAATGACACACGTGTGATCAGGGCTCGGTTGTCCTTTCGGCGCACTACGGGGAGTAGGATAGAGGTTTTTTGTCTTGACCCTCTGAATCCTGCACTGTACGAGCAGGCTTTGGCTGCTAAGCACGAGACGACATGGCACTGTCTTGTGGGCAATGCTAAGAAGTGGAAAGAATCACAGCTGACGAGGCCTCTGCAGTCGGGGGAGACGTTGACAGTGGAGCGCGTGGCGGAACAAGGGATAGAGGAGGGAGAAGCAGTACGCTTCAGGTGGACGAGTGAGCAGACATTCGGAGAGGTATTGGAGTCGGTGGGAGAATTGCCGATACCTCCGTATCTGGGGAGAGCAACAGAGGAGAGCGACTTAAGTACGTACCAGACGGTGTATGCGCATCTGGATGGATCCGTGGCAGCTCCTACGGCAGGGCTACACTTCACTCCAGAGGTGCTGGAGCGTGTGAGGGCAAAAGGGATAGATCTTACCAGCGTAACGCTACATGTGGGGGCAGGGACCTTCAAACCCGTCAAGAGTCCGACCATGGCTGGACATGTAATGCACTCAGAGGTGATACAGATACAAATAGGGACTTTGGAGCGGCTATTGAAACAGTTACGTACCAAGGGTATCATCGTATCTGTGGGAACTACCTCCACACGTACACTGGAGAGTCTGTACTACATGGGAGAGCATCTACTGGAAGGAAAAGAAGAACCCTTTGTGGTAGAGCAGTGGGAATCTTACGAACGGAAGCACACGGTATCGACAGTGGAGGCTATAGAGGCACTGATAGAGCACCTGCGTGTAGGGGGGGCAGAGACGCTAATAGGAGCTACACGCATCGTCATAGAACCAGGATTTGAATTTAGGCTTGTAGATCGACTGATCACCAACTTTCACCAACCCCACAGTACGCTCCTCCTGCTCATTTCTGCGATTGTAGGCGATGATTGGCATCGTATCTACAGATATGCACTGGAGCATGGATTTAGATTCTTAAGCTATGGGGACAGCTCCATTCTTGAGCGGAGATAAGGGGACGAAGATGGCGCAGGCGATTACAATAACTTCTATGAATCGCAGGATATGCAGACTTGCTCTCCCTAATATCCTCAGCAACATCACCATTCCTTTCCTTGGCATGGTGGATTTGGCATTAACTGGACACCTTGATGACACCTCTGCTATAGGTGCAATAGCGATATCGACAACTCTCTTTTCGCTGATATACTGGAGCTTTGCATTCCTCCGCATGGGGACTACAGGACTGACGGCACAGGCACTGGGGGCAGGTAACGGTAGAGCACAAGGACAGATATTATCACAGTCTCTGCTGATAGGATTCCTGGCAGGAGTAGTGATACTACTGGTTCAAAGACCACTAAGAGATCTTGCCCTTCTGGCACTTGGCCCCGACATATCGCTTGTCCCATATATCCATACCTATTTTGGCATCGTGGTGTGGGGAGCACCGGCTATGTTGTGTACCTATGCCCTGAACGGCTGGCTTATAGGTATGCAAAATGCTTGGTGGCCTATGGTAGTAAGTATAGTGACAAACGTAACAAATATCGCGGTGAGTACATCGCTGGTGTTATGGGGAGACATGGGGATAGCCGGAGTGGCAATGGGTACTCTGATAGCACAGTGGATAGGAGTGCTCTTGCTACTCGGAGGAGTGTATACGTTTTTCCTCAGATACGGAGAAATTATGCTTGCACATAGCATTATTGAACTTTGCATCGGATTTAGGCGTTATTTTGGTACCAATGTGCACATTCTTCTAAGGACGCTCCTGCTGGCGATAGTAAGTGCTTTTTTTACTTATGCAGGTACGCAGATGGGACCTCTACCACTGGCAGCAAACGCTCTTTTGTATCAATTCTTCAACTTCTTCAGTTACTTCATAGACGGCTTCGCATACGCAGCAGAAGCCATCGTAGGGCACTCGTATGGGAGAAAGGACAGGAAGAGTTTGTTTCGAGCAGTTCGATTGGTAACAGCATGGGGATTTGGGTTAGCGGTAGCTGTGAGTGCAGTGTATATGATTGTAGGAAGTTCCTTCTTACATCTTTTGTCTGACCAACCTGATGTACTTGCTTATGCGCACGAGTATCTTTGGTGGGTTTATCTGTTACCACTGACTGGATTTGTTGCCTTTCTGATGGACGGTATCTTCGTTGGCCTAACAGCGACGAGAGAGATGCTCTGGAGCATGCTGACGGCAGTAATAGTCTTCTTTGGACTCTACTATGGTATCCCGACAGAGCATCCCAATGATGCCCTCTGGTTGGCTTTCGTGAGCTATTTACTGGTCAGAGGGATAGCACAGCTGGTACTACTTCGTAGGATTAGGGGCGTGGGGGGCCCTTTCACGCACACATATTTTCTCTCTGTAGGTAGCACCATGAATGGCTGGGAGGAGCACATAGCAAGGGTGCTGGAGGAGCATTTTCCTGCTGGTAAGCTTTCTTCCTTTACGCACTCCAAGGACGCTACCGGTCGAACAGACACCGTGTACACGAATGCTGTACTACGTATCGAGTGGGAGGGAACGACAGAGGAGCTCATAGTGCTGACAAAAGGGATAGAGGCCAAAATGAATCGAGACCGTACTCTTCCATCCGAGGTGACACTGGACTTGGATGTGGTGGTGCGAGATAAAGAGGTCCTCCGCCCCAAAGACTATGGACGTGCTTACTTCAGCAGAGGATACGAGGAGATAGGAGGGACAAAATTGTCAGTATAGGAGGAGTTTGCGTAACTGTGCCTGCTCTCGAGGGGAGAAATGAAGCACCTTATCCATGTATGCACTGATGGAGCCGTAGCGGTTCTCGATGTCGTACATGATTGCATGAAGGTCATTAGCACGACTGCGGTAGAACTCTGTGATTGCCTCCTGCACCACAGGTGGGTAGGCGAATCCATGTGGTTCTAGTTGCTCCACGAGAAGAAGCTGATTGGAGAGAAGGAAATCACTGAGGATATCAGCTCTACTCATATTGAGAGCACTCTGTACAAGCATAACGAGGAACGCGGTACGATCCTTTCCCCACTCATCGGTGAGTAAGATGGGATAATGAGCGGGATCGAGCATGTAGTGAAGGGCGGTACTGAACTGATTGACATTCTCGTAAGCATAGCTACTGAAGAGCTGACCGAAAAGACCCTGAACCCCTTTAGCATCCATCTGGAGGTCATAAATCTGCTGACGGAGGAATTCAGTATTCGTCTCTACATCAGGCTGGAGAGCAATCTCCTCTACTGACGGAATCCTACTCTTTCCGGATTTGCTACTGAGTGTATCCAGGAGCAGGAGCTGGTGAGACACTCCGACGCTCTCAATGACAGCAGAGTCATGAGGGGTAATCTCAGCAAGAGTTCCAGACCGATAGAGCTGTCCCCACTTCACCTGTTCACCATCAGTCGTCATATAGCCACCGAAATCTCTGAGGTTTGTAACACCGATAGTAGGTACCTCTCGATGTGCCACCACGCGCATCTCTCGTCCTGCAAAGACGAGAAGAAAGAACTGCTGAGCGTACATCCCATCATCTGTCTGATACTGATACGTCGCCACTTCTTTACCTATTGACTCGACTGCAAAAGGCTTGACGGGATAATTAACTGCATCGTTCGAGGCATAGATCTCTACATCACCTTTCATTCCCGGATTAACTTGCCAGCGAATGACGTAGTTACCCTCCCGTATATCAGTACGGGTATCTATGCTATAGTACGCCTTTTTGGTGCAAGAGGAAATACTTAGTGCACAAATCAAGAGGAGTATGAAGTGACTATGGTGTTGCATTCGATGACTCAAATTTTTCTCTTACATCGGAGATCTACTGTATACCCATCAAACAAAACAAAACAAAACAAAACAAAAAACCAAGCTCCAAGTTTTTTGCAAATTTAGGTCTTAATATTGAAGGCC
>JBAKGE010000031.1:0-21495 GCA_037191085.1 Porphyromonadaceae bacterium
ACTAGGCGACTACGAAGAGGACGAGATACGCCTGATACGTATCAAGTTTATCTCAGAGATGGCCAACTGACAAATAGGGGAAGGAGAGAAAGATCCAGAGTACAGCCTACAATTGATATGGAAACTAAGAAGTACACACTACTCATCGGTACGTCCGTATTTATAGCTCTGATGACGGCATGTCACCCGAAGGACAGGGAGGACCTCAACGCACAGATAGAGTGGACTGAGGTGAATAGGAGCTCCAGCTATACCGACGAGGAACTGTTGGCATTCGAGGATACCATAGGATTAGGACAGCCGGCATTCAGTGCTGAGATGAGGATATTCTCTCCCTCCACTGGCAACCGCAGTCTACAGCCTGTAGTGGACAGTCTGAAGGTGCAGATCATGAACCGAATAGTTAGTGAGAGGCCATCCGTACTTTCGGTAGAGGAGGCTGTGGACAGACATATCACAAACCTCTTGGATGAGTACAAAGCGGACCTCGAGCAAGCAAAAAAGATGACAACCTACGAGCATGAAGATATCGGATCAAGCCTGCACCTATTCGTCCATCAACACTCAATGACGGATAGTATTACATTCAATCGTAGCAATGTTCTCTCCCTCGTTTCCCGTCTAGAAGACTTTACCGGTGGAGCGCATGGTATAAGCAGTGCGTCGGCACTCAATTACGATTTAGAGCAGAATAAATGCATCACTTTCGGTCTGCTCTTCGTGCCTGGTTACGAGGATACTATCAATCAGATGGTGCAGAGAGAGTTGCTGCTATCCTTTGGAGTAACACGCCCAGAAGATCTGCAGGGAGAGGGAGTCTACAATTATGAGAATGCTAAAGTTGCAGAGAATTTCTTCCTCACCGAAGAAGGGATAACATTCTACTACAATCCCTACGAGATTGGAGCTTACTTCCTTGGGACGATCAAGCTCACACTCCCTTACGCTTCGATTCGGAACTACATACAAGACGATTACAAAAGAATTGTGAAGTAATCCCTCTTAGGATCATGATGAATCTAAACCCTACTCTCCAATTATTAGATACCTACTTTCCACGCCTGTCCGAAACGCAGAGGAAGCAGTATGCAGCCTTACCTGAGTTGTACACCGACTGGAATAGCAAGATCAACGTTATCTCTCGTAAGGACACCCATCATATCGCCGAACACCATATCTTGCACTCCCTTACGATAGGTCTCTTTGCACAATTCCGTGCCGACACGGATATCTTCGACATAGGCACAGGAGGGGGCTTCCCGGGCATCCCTTTAGCAATACTCTTCCCTGAAGTACATTTCACCCTCATTGACAGCATCGGCAAGAAGATACGTGTTGCCCAAGCTATCTCAGATGCCATTGGACTCACCAATGTCACCTGCCTTCATGCCAGAGCTGAAGAACTCAGTATGAAGTGCGATTTCATCGTCAGTCGAGCAGCCATGCCAGCGTCCAATCTCATGTCGATTGCACAAAAGTTAGTACATCGGAAATGTACTAATGCCTTGCCCAACGGTCTCATAGCTCTCAAAGGAGGAGATCTTACCGAAGAGTTACGCCCTTTTCGCAAAACATGTATGGTCGAGGATGTATCTCTCTACCTTTCAGATTTACCCTTCTTTGAGACAAAAAAAATCGTGTATATTCCGGTCTGACTACTATGCTCCACTACCAACCTTTCACCGTCAATCTATTCATGGAGAATAGCTATCTCCTCTGGGATGATAGCAAGAGTGCCTGTATCATTGATCCAGGTTTCTCCACGTCAGAGGAGGAAGAGCATTTTATCCGCTTTGTGTCAGACAAAAACCTACGGCTCACTCGGTGTCTGTGCACACACCGACACCTGGATCATATCATGGGCACTGGATTCATACACCGTACATGGGGTATATCACCTGAGTATAACACCATAGAGTTAGATGAGATGCCCTCTCTAGAGTCGCAGTGCAAGGGTTTTGGTCTGCTCTTACCTCCCAATGTGAGTGAGGCAGAGGGGCAGCCCTTACAAACCGAAGACGATGGGTTAATCCACTTCGGGAAAAGCCAGCTTCACATCCTACAGACCCCTGGGCATACGCCCGGACACGTCACTTTTTACTGCGCAGAGGGAGATGGTATCGCTTTTGTAGGTGATGTCCTTTTCGCAGGAGGGATAGGACGGACAGACCTTTGGGGAGGTGACTACGGACAGCTCATGAACTCTATATCCGAAATCCTCTTCAAGCAGCTCCCCTCCGCCACCGTTATCTGCTCAGGACACGGTCCTCAAACTACCATAGCACAGGAGCAGAAGTACTTCTAAATCAATCAAAAGAAAACCTTTCGACCCTTTTCTTTGTTTATACTATAAAGACATCATTTGATTAACAATAATAAACCACCTTTATCACCAAACATGAACACAAACGACTTTACCCTCCGCCACGTCGGTATAACCAAGCTGGAAGATGAAGCAAAGATGCTACGCAGCATAGGCGTAAGCAGCCTGGATGAACTCATCAAAAAGGTCATTCCTCACGACATTCTTCTTACCAAAGAGATGGATCTTCCCGAAGCTATGACAGAACGCGAACTCATCGAGCACATCTACGAGCTGGGCAATAAAAACAAAGTATTCACTTCCTATATCGGGATGGGCTGGTACGATACATACACTCCTGCTGTCATTCAGCGGAATGTCCTTGAAAATGCGGGATACTACACCTCATATACTCCCTACCAGGCAGAGATTTCCCAAGGACGTCTCGAAGCTCTTTTCAACTACCAGACAGTCATCACCGAGCTAACCGGCCTTCTCCTCACCAACTGTTCTCTCCTTGACGAAGCAACATCAGGGGCCGAAGCTGCAGCCATGCTCTACCACATCCGTAGCCGCGCACAGCAGAAAACAGCAAAAAAACTCTTCATCGCTGATGATGTGTTTGTATCCACACGCCGCGTCATCGAAACTCGTGCATCACAGTGGGGCGTAGAGATAGTGGTAGATAGAGCCGAGGAGTTCGACTTCTCACAGGAGTATTTCGGAGCAATCATCCAATACACCAACGACAACGGTGAAATCAAGGACTACCGTGACTTCTGCACCAAAGCCAAAGAGACAGGCATCCGTGTTGCAGTTGCCGCCGACCTAATGTCACTCACGCTCCTTACCCCTCCAGGCGAATGGGGAGCTGACATTGTCTTTGGATCCGCACAACGCTTTGGCATCCCCATGTACTTCGGAGGGCCATCGGCCGGTTACCTCTCGGCTACGGACGAATATAAGCGCGTCATCCCCGGTCGTATCGTCGGCATCAGTAAGGATACTTATGGTAAGTCTGCATTCCGCCTTGCCCTTCAGACACGAGAGCAGCACATCAAGCGCGAAAAGGCGACCTCCAATATCTGTACAGCGCAAGCTCTCCTCGCTACCATGTCCGGTCTCTACGCCGCATACCATGGTCCCGAGGGGCTTAAGGATATCGCGGGGCGCATCCATACCTATGCCGTCACACTAGACAAGTACCTCACGCAGCTCGGATATACTCAGGACAATAAGATCTACTTCGATACACTCAAGATCTCTGGACTCTCCAAAGATGAGCAGGAAAAGATCCGCGACATCGCCGAAGACTGTCGAGTCAACTTCCGCTACTTCGATTGCGGATGCATCGGTATCAGTGTCGATGAGACGACCCAATTGAGTGATCTCAGCACCCTCCTCTACATTTTTGCGGAAGCCAAAGGCATCAGTGATGTCCCCACTGCCGAACTCCCTGCTGAGTACGTGGCTATGGATGAGAAGTTCCGCCGTACCTCAGACTTCCTCACACAAGATGTCTTCAATAAGTACCACACCGAGACCGACATGATGCGCTACATCAAGCGTATCGAGCGCAAGGATATCTCTCTGGCTCAGTCCATGATCTCCCTCGGCTCATGTACCATGAAGCTCAATGCTGCTGCCGAGCTCTTCATCCTCAGCAATCCTCAGTTCTCTCTCATTCACCCGTATGCACCTGCTGATCAGACCTTAGGCTACCAGGAAATGCTCTCCAATCTGGAGAAGTATCTCGGTGAAATCACTGGTTTGCACACCACCTGCTTCATGCCCAATTCCGGTGCTTCGGGCGAATACGCCGGTCTCCGTACTATCCGTGAGTACCTCAACCACAATGGTGGCAAAGATCGCAATATCGTTCTCCTTCCCGCATCTGCACATGGTACCAACCCTGCCTCTGCAGTGCAAGCAGGCTTCGATATCGTCATTGTTGACTCAGATGAAAACGGAAATATTGACGTCGTTGACTTCGAGAAGAAAGCAGAAGAATACAAGGATCGTTTAGCTGCCACCATGATCACATACCCTAGTACTCACGGTATCTTCGAGGTGGAGATCCGCAAGCTCGTTGACACAGTACACAAATACGGCGGGCAGGTGTATATGGACGGCGCCAATATGAATGCACAGGTAGGATGGACTAATCCCGGCTTTATCGGAGCAGATGTTTGCCACCTCAACCTCCACAAGACCTTTGCTATCCCTCACGGCGGTGGCGGTCCTGGTGTAGGACCTATCTGTGTGGCAGATCACTTGGCTGAGTACATCCCCAGCCATCCTCTCCACTATGGTCATGACAATATCTCTGTGTCTGCTGCTCCGTTCGGCAGCGCCGTGATTTTTGGTATCACCTATGCGTACATCCGTATGCTCGGCACAGAGGGACTCAAGAGAGCGACGGCTGTCGCTATCCTTAGCTCAAACTATCTGGTAAGCCAACTCGAAGCAGACTATGGCATTACCTACAAAGGTGCTACTGGTTACGTAGGTCATGAGCTTATCCTCGAATGTCGAAAGATCAAAGAGATGAGTGGAGTAGACGAGAGCGACATATCCAAGCGTCTCATGGACTTCGGATATCATGCTCCCACGCTCTCATTCCCTGTACACGGAACCCTCATGATCGAACCTACGGAGAGCGAAAGTCTTTTCGAGCTTGATCGTTTCATCAGCGTGATGAAGACCATTCGTACCGAGATTCAGGAGATCATCGATGGTAAGGCCGATGCAGCTGACAATGTACTGAAGAATGCTCCACATCCACAGTACGAAGTGGCAGCTGATGAGTGGAACCATTCATACCCACGAAGCAAAGCTGCATTCGCTCTCCCATACCTCACCGAGGAAAAGCTATGGGTGAATGTCAGTCGTATAGACAATGGTTTCGGAGATCGTAACCTAGTAGCCACCTACTCCTGCTGCTAAACAGAGCACGTCAGCGATCCGATATAGATAAGAATAGGTCGGTGGAATACCATTCAGGTATCGTCCACTGACCTATTTTTGCATAGTAGGCACTATGCAGACCGCTAAGCGGCACGTAAGAACACTGTCAACACATAATAAAGTGTACGATGAAAGCTCGCCCCTCAATATTCTTAAGGGGCGGGCTTTCATCGTGCAAGAGTATATATTTCATCTCAGAGAACACAAGTTTTCAAGATGGGAATGGATGCGGGACGACAATCTACAATAGGAGTAAGTACGAAACACATGCGGTACCGCCGCTGACGACGACCCAGAGAATGCTCTCTCGATGTCCCAAAAGTCCCAAAAAACTTCTCCCGGAGAACGAAACATCAACGACCCAGAGAAATCCGAACGTTAGTCGATTCCTCTCTATCGAAAGTCGCAGATTACTCCTTCACGATGCGCAGGATTGGGGAGTTCTTTTCGCTGACCCTCTCGTGATTAAGTGTCCATTCCATTCGAACATCTACATCCTTGCGTCCAAACTTTACACGTCGACTAAAGGTAATCACATCCTTACTCCCATCGGGCCAAATAACGGTGATCATTTCGTCCTTGAAGTTCTTCGCACCATCGTACTCACCAACACAGATCACCCAACGTCCGTCGTTACCCTTCTCTACGTATGCACCATACCGGTGTGGCATATAGTAGCGTGTGGTAGGGGCAGGCTTGACTCCTTTCTCGTAATTCCAATCCCGCATCTCCTCCTGTGTATATACCCCCACGGTCTTACCGGCCGTGACTATACTCACCTTAGAAATATCATAGGTACCATTGGCAATGAGATCTGTACCCTTAGTATCCTGAACTGTGAGCCGTACGACTACAGGATTCATGTCCCAGATGATGTCATCGCCCCCATCTGTCATCCTACACGATCCAAGGACAAGAAGGGCAAAGACGAGAAGTACACTTTTTGTTTTCATGACGTTCTTCGATTTTTAATGTCAACTATATACTCTGGATGCATCAAGTAACCAACCCTTGCTTCGTAGCAGATACAAAACTAGGAGTGGATGAGATCATTGCAAAGGTATTGATTTTTATGTATATTGCGAGAAGAATAAGTAACCTACTTATTCGTGAGGTAGAAGAAAAATATAGCGACATGAATCAAGCAAGCGTGACAACGAATACACCAGCCGACAGAGCAGGCTTCAAACACGAATTTCTGCTCGACAATGCTTCCCCGAAGAGCATCTGGAATCAAATCTCTACCGCTACGGGATTATCCGAATGGTTCGCACCACGCGTCGATATTGTCGGTGATGAGATACATGTATTCTGGGACGAGGAGGGTGATGACCGTCGCGCCACGATTACGGAATCAGACTTCAAGCATCTCATCAAATGGGTATGGGATGATGATCCAGAGAGCTTCATGATCTTTGAGATAGTGGTCACTGAGCTATCGGGAGTAACTTCACTCATCGTAGAGGATCACGATATCTCCATGGAGACATCAACCCTCGCTCGACTATGGGACAACCACATAGATCAACTTAAGAATAGCTTAGGACTCTCCTGATCGAGGTGGAGAAGGTTCACTCTTCGGATGCCTGATGCCGCGACGCTCCCGTAGCTCCCTCAATATCGGGATAGCCACAATGATCCCACTGAACAATATAGATAGCACGAGCGATCCATCAATTTGTTTCCCGGACGTCAAGATAATATACACAAGGAAAAACCACAGTAGCACGAAACAGGAAATCTGCCTGTGAGAGAGTCTTTTATGCCTGCTCAAGGGAGTTGGAGGATCAGTTTGTCGTATCATGCTGTAAGGATGTATACGTAGGTGCCCAGTGCCACAAGCACAAGGACCATTGCAGCTATGACGGTCCAGACAAGTCTGGAGAGTGAGAGCGACTTTCCGCTACGTCCTCGTAAAAGCACAGACTCCACGCCCTCAGCATCAGCCACAGGAATGTAGCCGGCACTGCGGAGAAGAACCAAAGCCTCGGCCTCATGAGGTTGAGGGACCAAGATGGACACTCCTTCAGTAACACCGATAGCACCGCCAAAGACTTGGTTCGTGAGTTCACCGTCGACCCTCAAGGGGATCCTCTCGCTACTGAGCAGGGATTCTACCAGCGGTACCTTTGTCATCTCACGTGTTGTATACACCTCTACCCATAAGGTGTCCTGGGTCATTTCATCCATATCATCCACACACTGAATCACAGTACAAACCTCGGAGGATTTTAGACCTTCCGACGACACTGCAAATCTACTAAAATAATGTAATTATCACTCTATATATGATACCAGATGAACAATAAAGGAGTATGATTGTTGTAATTGTGTGGAGTCTATTTGGTCCATTACCATAACTCATTTTCTGTACTACTGGAGTGGAACAAGGCAGAGCAATGGGAACAAAATCATTAAAATTGGAGATTAATTAGTATCTTTGCACACCATTTTTTGCAGGGCGTAATGGATCGTTGATCCATCAGCGTCCCCTCGCCGCAGAAGTAACGGACAGAGCAGAAAATAAGAAAGATAAGCATGAGACAATTAAAGATTGAGAAGTCGATTACCAGCCGTGACGACGCTGTCATGAACCGCTACATGAAGGAAGTAGCAAAGGAGGAGATGATTACTCCTGAGGAAGAGGCCGAGCTGGCGATGAAGATACAGCGCAATGACGAGGAGTCAGCTGCTGCTGTGGATCGTCTCGTACGTGCCAACCTCCGCTTCGTCATCAGTGTGGCCAAACAGTATCAAGATCTGGGACTCCCCCTCATCGACCTCATCAACGAAGGCAACCTTGGTATGATACGTGCCGCACAGGGATTTGATGGTAGTCGAGGTTTCAAGTTCATCACATATGCCGTGTGGTGGATTCGTCAGAGTATCCTCAAAGCACTCGGAGATCAGGGGCGTATAGTACGTTTGCCTCAAAATCAGGTAGGCAACGTGACAAAGCTCAAGAGTGCACGTGACCGCTTCGAGCAGCTCCACCAACGTCAACCCTCTGCAGAAGAATTGGCGGATGAACTTGATATGGAGCTGGGAAAAGTTCTTGACATCATTCAGATCGACAAGGGAGAGATCAGCATGGACAAGACCTTCGAAGACGGAGAAAGCAATACGCTATTGGATGTAATGACTGACGAGGATGCGCCGCGCGTAGATGGTGGTCTCATCGACGAATCCCTCAGCCGTGAGATAGAGGTAGCAATGCAGAGCCTAAGTGACAGAGAGCGGTTCGTACTACGCCACACCTTTGGGCTCGGAGGTGCACCAGAAATGAGTCTCGATGAGATTGGTGCTGAGGTAGGTCTCAGCCGCGAGCGCGTACGACAGATACGCGAGAAGGCGATTCGTCAACTCCGCAAGAATAGCGACGAAACCCAACTCCGTAGCTATCTTGGCTAAAAGAGGAAAGACATACTAGAAACAGGACCGCCACCGAGAAGATACCTTCTCGGTGGCGGTATTTCATTTTCCTACTCTTACTTGGTCAAAAGAATAGTGACCATCAAACTATGGGAAACCACAGGAATATAGCTACATCCCAGACCGCATGAGAGATAATGACGGTCAGTAGATTTTTATTGAAACAATAGAGTAACCCCCAAAAGACCCCACAGACCAGTGCCGCCATAATCAACATAAAATTAAATGACCAGATATGCACCAATGCGTAGATGATCGAAACAATCCCCAATGCAGACCACTTCCCCCTCTTTTCCTCTAAAGCCTGCTGTACATATCCCCGCCAAAAGATCTCTTCGGCAGGTCCTATCAGCATGAGAAGAGCAACTCCAATCCAAATAGGATTAATCCCACTCTTCATCCCATAAATAGAATTCACCTGATGATCGGCGAAGTCAAACATCATCAAAGACAACCAATTCCCAAGGTAAAATATTCCCCAAAGCAAGGCTGCTGAACCGACACCGATAGCAATATCCTTGACGTTCACAGAAAGATGTCTCTGCAATCCTTTTCCAAAAGTAAGACTCATACCCCCCAATAATACCGCAGAGCAGGACATGGTAATCCAGAAATTGAGAAAAGAGGCCGTCCATGGTGAAAACATGACGAACCACAAAACTGCCGTAACAGCTATAGACAAAATGACTTTCCTCATAAGAATGCAGCGATAACATTTCCGATAATCAACAGCATGCTAAAGACGAGAACGAGTTTGGCAGATCCCTTATCCAGGTCTTTAATCAGTTCAGAATGCTCTTCTTCCACATGGTATATAATTTTCATATTCTGAAAAGATATGGGAGCAGACAAAAACACCAGCAAGCACGGGTACGGCAATATCCCAACAAGAATCAAGATCAGCACAAGCAAATATGCCGATGTGGCATGAATCATATACAAAGCCTTAGAAACCGGCAAGCCCAGTCTCATCGCCAAAGTAGAGATCCCTGCTCGCCTGTCCGACTCAATATCTCGAGTATTATTAGCGTGAAGGATATTGACGATCAGCAAACCGACGGGAGCTGATAAGAATAGGATGTCCCAACGCATCTCCCCGGTCATTACATACATGGTACCCAGTGCTATCAACAAACCGTACAGAACAAATATGAGCAAGTCCCCCAAAGCATGATACTTGAACTGGTAGTAAAAGAAAGTACCTGCTACTCCGGCAAAGCCAAAGTACAATAGTCTGGGATCCGTCTTTCCCAGGAGAATTACTCCAATCATAATAGCAATACCCAGAAGCACGACCCCATACCTCAAAATAGATCGGGGTGGGAAGTGTCCGTCCACTATCAGACGGCTGGAGCCATATGTATCCTTTCGGTCCACACCGTACCTGAAGTCAAAGTAATCGCTAATCAAGTTCCCCGATGCCTGAAACAGGACGACCCCAAAGAGTGCAAATAGACCATTTGAAACTTCCACTCCACTCACCCCAATGGTCCGGTACAGATAAAAGACATAGGAAAAGACAATCAATGCGGGCATCATTGATGCAGGAAAGGACCAAGGACGAGTCGCCACAATCCACTTTTGTAATTCAAACTGTTGATTCATAATAATTAAACCCCAAAATGACGTTAACCAATCAATAATACTATTACCTAACTACAAAGTTAAAAAATTTTAGCGACGTCTCCATAAGGTATGTGAGCGTAGTTCTTTCATTCATCAGAGACCTATCGATATACTCCGCAGAAAGCTCTGGGTCGTCGATGATTCAATGTTCCGGAAGTCGTCAGAGAAAGCTTTGGGTCATCGCTTTTCCGATGACCCAGAGCTTTCTGAGCACATGTGTCGCACCTAAATTTTATCGTCAAAGGGCTATTCCGGCAGCAGATTATGAGACAGAGGTCATAAATTCAAGTAGTAGGGGGCAATCGAATACCCACAAAAGTTCAACACGCAGAAAAGCAACCCTCTCCTCTCTGCCATGAGATTTGAGACAGATAAAGAAATCACCAAAACCCGAGCTCCAATCCCAACCATCAACTCCACGGGAGCAAAGCTCAGTCCACAACCATTTGCCAAAAAGCTCTCCTTCTTTCCGAGCCCACAGGGGTGACAATATTCCACAAAAAACATACGAAAGCACAGGCAAAGCCCCTCCACAAGGTCAGCACAAGCTCCGAAGCGAACTTCCACCTCATAGCCCTTGGAGAAAGCTCGAGCGCACCCCACCATTGGCGATGAGAAATCCCCCCGCACCTGCATCGAAGCAGAGACTGAATATATAGCGATGCAAATAATGGTAGCGAACAAATGGGAGAACTTCTCACGACTGAATTCACTTTGTTCCTTCGCCGTTACCACTTTCTCGCTCAAAGCCTAATGCCAATCCTATCACCCAATCGTGACCGACGAAATACCTCACCTCTGGCTCGAGATGAAGGGCACGCATTTTGCCTGATAGATTACTTCAGCGGAGCGCTAATCCTCCGACAAAAAATGACAGACGCTTCTCGTGACTGTGTCCCACTTTCTAAGCCCATAGGGAGGACGAGCACGGCATCAATACGACCGATACCACGCCTCTCAATAATCTTCTTTTCATGCAAAATAGGGACTGTATTTTTAGGAAAACGCATTATTCGATTTGTGCTTCACACATAAACAAATCACGGAAAATAGATAATCCTGATTTTACGGGCATTTAGATTTCTTTCACATCAAAAGTGGTAACGTAACTTATACTTCTTTCCCCCTTTTCTCTCCGTCATTGGGTAGAAGAGGTTTCCGGCTACACGCTCACTCTCTGCACCCCAAACACGTAAGTCAGGAATGGCAGAACATTTGGTTGATAGTGAATAAATTCGTACATTTGCGCGCCGATTATTACCAAGAAAAGGATAGTCCGGCAGAAGAGAGGTATCCCCACGAAGAGGGTGTGTCCGCCTTTGGTCGTGTGATTAGCAGCCGCCACTCCCTGCCCTTGTTTTTGTCTATCCGGATTGAGAATAGTAATAGAATAACAATTATTTATCGAACAAGAAAGAATGGATACTTTAAGCTACAAGACCATTTCTGCAAACAAGGCAACTGTGCAAAAAGAGTGGGTTCTCGTGGATGCTACCGGGCATTCGCTGGGCCGTCTCTGCAGCGAGATCGCGAAGATCTTGCGTGGCAAGAACAAAGCAAGCTTTACCCCACACGTTGATTGTGGAGATAACGTCATCGTTATCAATGCAGACAAAGTGGTACTGACGGGATCTAAGTGGACCGATCGTACCTACTACACATTCTCTGGCTATCCCGGAGGCCAGAAAGAGCTGAGCCCAGCTCGCCTGAAGGAAAAAGGCGTTGACCGTCTATTCCGCAAGGTTGTCAAGGGTATGCTCCCGAAGAATAAACTCGCCAACCAGCTGATCAATAACCTCCACGTGTACGCAGGTGCTGAGCACAAGCACGAAGCACAACAGCCACGTCAGATCGAAATCAAAACCATCTAAACTCTCTACAAAGATATGGAACAAATCAATGCATTGGGTCGTCGTAAAGCGGCTGTGGCACGTGTCTATGTGAAAGAAGGCAGTGGCAGAATTACGATCAACAAGAAGGATCTCGAATCATATTTCCCAAATCCTCTGCTCCAGTACGTAGTGAAGCAGCCACTTGCAAAACTCGGAGTCGAGGAAAAGTACGACATCAAAATCAACCTCCACGGTGGTGGCTATACCGGTCAGAGCGAAGCGGCTCGTCTCGGCATCGCCAGAGCTCTCGTGAAGATCAACGCTGAGGATAAGTCTGCTCTCCGCGCTGAAGGCTTCATGACCCGTGACCCTCGTGTGGTTGAGCGTAAGAAGCCAGGTCAGCCAAAGGCACGCCGACGCTTCCAGTTCTCCAAGCGCTAATGACGTCTGGATTCAATCAGAGAAGTATATTATTATTCACCTCGCGTTTAGTATCTAAACCCTCCGGATGGGAGTGGCTCATACAGTCCCCTACCGTAGACAAAGCTCTCCATTAATATTTCCCCGGGAGCATGGCTTATAAGGGTTGATGTCTTAACACAAGAAGAAAGTAAACGAACAAAAACATGTCAAGAGTTACATTTGAAGCACTCCTCGAGGCAGGATCACACTTCGGACACCTTACGAGAAAGTGGAACCCTGCTATGGCGCCCTACATTTTCATGGAGCGCAATGGTATTCACATCATTGACCTTCACAAAACAGTTGCCAAGATAGACGAGGCAGCCGAAGCACTGAAGAAACTGGCACAGAATGGCAAGACCATCCTCTTCGTAGCGACCAAGAAGCAGGCGCACGAAGTGGTATCCCAGCTCGCTCAGGAAGCAGGTATGCCCTACGTCGTAGAGCGCTGGCCAGGTGGTATGCTCACAAACTTCCCCACCATCCGTAGAACAGTAGCAAAGATGGATGGAATTGATCGAATGATCGCTGATGGGACATTCGATAATCTCTCCAAGCGTGAGAAGCTGCAGATCACTCGTCAACGTGCTAAGCTCGAGACGAATTTCGGCTCTATCGCGAACATGAAGACGCTCCCTGCTGCACTATTCGTAGTGGATGTATGCCGTGAGCACATTGCAGTAAAAGAAGCTCATCGTCTCGGTATCCCTGTATTCGCCATGGTGGATACCAACTCGAATCCCCGTGGGATCGACTACGTAATTCCAGCCAATGATGACGCATCCAAATCTATCGAAGTGGTGATGGGTGCGGTAGTAGAAGCCATCAAGGAAGGCGTAATGGAGCGTAAGATCGAACGTGCTGATGAAGGCAAGGACGACGGTGACGACAACACGGCTCCACGTAAGCGCGAGCGTAGATTCTCTGGGGTACGCCGTAACAAAGCAGAGGACAATACCGCCCTCAATGCAGGCGTGGCTAAGAAGTTTGAGAGCAAGGAAGACGAAGAGTAATCTCTGCTACAGAGAAGAACGGAACATCCGTTTATTAACTAAGTGATAGCACCCTTTTTGCTATTAGAGAGGACTTTTGTAGAAGACGTCTCCTATGGGCAGAAAGGGTGTTTTATCCCTTAACTTTAGCAAAGTGAAGAAGAATAACCCGTAACTAAAACCTTAAACAAAATAGACAACTATGGCAGTATCCATGGAAGACATCAAGACCCTGCGTACCCTCACTGGTGCAGGTATGATGGACGTAAAGAAAGCACTCGAAGAAGCAGGTGGTGACCACGAAAAGGCAGTCGAACTGATCCGCAAGCGTGGGCAAGCTATCGCTGCTAAGCGCTCAGAGCGCGAAGCAGAACAGGGCTGTGTGATTGCAGCTAGCGAAGGTGACTTTGCATGTATCGTGGCTATCAAATGCGAGACAGACTTTGTGGCAAAGAACGGAGACTTCGTAAAGCTCACCGAAGATACCCTCAAGGCTGCTATGGCCAACAAGCCTGAAAGCTCCGAAGCTCTCCTCGCCCTCACCCTCGAAGGTGGTCGTACCGTCGAACAGTTGATCACCGACCGCTCCGGCGTGACCGGCGAAAAGATGGAACTCGGGGCTTATGAATTCGTGAAGGCAGCCAAGACTGTGGCGTACAACCACCCAGGCAATATGCTTGCTGCTATCGTAGGCTTCAACGAAAGCACTTCTGACGAAATGGCTAAGGAGATCGCGATGCAGGTAGCTTCTATGAATCCTGTAGCAGTGACACCAGATGAAGTTCCCCAGAAGATCAAGGATCAGGAACTAGAAATTGCACGTGACAAAGCTCGTCAGGCTGGTAAGCCCGAAAACATACTTGACCGTATTGCCGAAGGTGCACTCCAGAAGTACTACAAAGAATTCACCCTCCTGCAGCAGACTTCTATCCTTGATGGAAAGAAGAGCGTAGAGGAAGTACTCAAGGGCGAATCCAAGACCCTTACCGTAACTGCTTTCAGACGTGTCAACCTGAATCAGGACTGATATGCCGACAAAGCAGGCAAAAATTTATAACTCCACTAATGCAAAGCCACTTGGGATTTCCTCGAGTGGCTTTTTTCGTATCTACCCGGCAGATGATGCTTGGACGAATTGGGGAAATTTGGTACTTTTGTGAGTAGTTGATATCACAAATACAGACAAGTATGCGACGACTGATAAAGAATATAGAGCAAGTTCTCTACCACGAGGAGTGCGTGGTTGTGCCGGGAGTAGGAGCTTTCCTCAGACACGATGCGTCGGCGACGATAGACGGTAGCAAGGGGCTCATATACCCTGGTCACACGGATTTGTCCTTCAATTCTGCCATCCAGAAGAATGACGGAATCCTCGTGCAGCAGTACATGTCTGCATTTTCTATGGGGTATAAAAGAGCACACTCACTTCTGGAAAGCGATATCCGCGAGTTTCGAGAATCCCTGCACCAGAATGGTCTGATTCAAGTAGGTTCGATCGGTCGCCTGACCTTGGACCGCACTGAAGGTCGCATCACATTCCTCCCCAATTCCGACCACCCATACTCCATAAACTTCTACGGACTGATGCCCGTGACTCAGCTCCCAGAGGTAGTGGAGACGTCACGCGTACCTAATTCGACAACAGCTAGGAAGTCAGACATCTTCTACCTTCCCATCAATCTGCGCACGATACGCTATGGTGTGGCTGCAGCGGTGTTCGCTCTGGCGGTACTGCTGATCCCGACAAAAAGGCTCTCGTTTCCTGAGGGAGCATCTCAGTATCGGGCAGGATTCCTCCTACCCCAAAAGACGGAAGAAGCTCCCCACCCCATATCTCACGAGACTATCCAAGCCGCGGGGCCGACACTTCCCTCCTCCGACATCGCAGTCGCCGGTCTCCCTGTCGTCACACCTGAAGTGGGAACGCCGCGCTATTACGTCGTGATTGCGAGCCTCAAGAGTGAGAAGCAGGTAGAAAAATACGTCCGGCAATACCAGCCTGCCAAGTATTTTTCCCATTCAGGTATACTCGTCACCCCATCGGGCATGCACAGAGTTTTCACTGGAGTCTATGACAGCATGGAGGCGGCGCAGGCAGATCTCAATAGTCAGGTAATAGTCCATCCCGACTTCGCCAGTGCATGGGTTTACGAACGCAAGTAGGGAGTGATAGTAAACAGTAAGCGTCCGTTGGTTTCGAGAGAACCAACGGACGCTTACCTTTTGTACCGTAGCAGCGAAAGTACACCTAGCCCAGACGATAGCTCGGACTCCACTTTGGCATAAGTTAGACGTAAAAAGACAAGAGACAGTATCTCCAAAAATAGTAGGTTAATCCAATAAATTCAAATGAATTAACACAGAAAATTTGCCGAGATAAACCACTCCCATGGTAAACAACACTGCGCCTCATTTACCCGGGATACGTGGTCATCCCCTACGGAAAGCTCTGGGTCGTCGAGTTTTCGATGTCCCAGAGCTTTCTTTGACAACCTTTGGGACGTTGATTTGTCGACGACCCAGAGGTTTCTGAGGGGATAAAACGCATGTCATGAGGAGATGGAAGGAGGTAGAGCTTACGATGACTGGAGTGTTTTCCTCCCTCTTCCCATACTTAGACGTACTTTTATTTGTAACAAAGATCCTATATTTCATCGGGCGAGGAGGGAATACCCTCCGAAGTGTATAGGTTGGTATGACATGATCTCCTCTATAGGATAGCAAGGGTGAAAGCCATCGCAGCCATGCCTACCACCAGACCGATAATAGCGTGATGGTGCTTGCCATACTTATCGGCTGCAGGCAGGAGTTCATCAAGAGAGATGAATACCATTATTCCGGCGATTACAGCATTGAGGATACCGAGGAGTGTGGGAGTCAGGAATGGTGCCAGCAATAGGAATGCAATCAGTGCTCCCACTGGCTCCGACAGCCCTGACAGAAATGATAGCCAGAAAGCCTTCTTTCGATTTCCCGTAGCAAAGTAGACCGGTACAGACACCGTTATTCCCTCCGGGATATTGTGTATCGCTATCGCTACTGCTATCGGTATCGCTATTGACGTATCGCGCAGACCGGAGAGAAACGTCACCATCCCTTCGGGGAAGTTGTGTATCGCTATGATCATCGCACTCATCAGTCCGACACGGAGGAGACGATCATTCTTCGGACCAGTAGGCTTACCTGCATTCATCTCCTCCAGTGCATGTACCTCATGGGGGTTCTCCTCCTCTGGCACGAGGAGGTCCAATAGAAGCGTGAAGAGTATTCCACCAAAGAAAGCAAGCACTGCATATATTTCTCCTGTCTGCTTTCCAAATATCTGGGATAACGTATCCATGGCTCCCCTCAGCAATTCCATGAAAGAGATGTATAGCATCACACCGGCCGAAAGCCCGAGCGATGACGCTAGGAGGGCAAAGTTAGTACGCTTAGCCACTAATGCGATCGCACTACCTATTCCGGTAGAGAGCCCTGCGAAGAGCGTGAGTCCCAGTGCTATCAGTACCTGTTGATCCATAATCAGTTCCTTTCTTTAAGATATCCATGCTGTGGATTCATCGTCAGGGGTATCACGAAGGGCTTCCTCCTCGAGGATAGGCAAGCACCTCTCCAGTGCCATTCTCCTCGAACCCTTGACTAATATCGCTGTATCATCGGGGATGCTAAGGGCACGCAGGCGCTCCAGTAGCTCGGCATTTGTCTCGCAGACCTTCCAATCGTCTGGTGCGACCTCACGGAATGATTCCCCACACAGCAGTGGATACACATCAGGGTGCATCCTCAGCCACCCTACCAGAGCCGCGTGTTCATCCTGCGCCGATGTCCCCAATTCTTTCATGTCACCCAAGATAGCCACCTTGTGCGACTCAGGTGCGAGGGACAGGTTCTCCAGAGCCACACGCATACTGGAGGGATTAGCATTGTAAGCATCCATGATTACGCTAATCTTACGGCGCAGACGCACCACCTGCGAGCGGTTGTTCGTCGGCGCGTAGCTCTGTATGGCACCTTTGATGTCCTTGGGTTCTACTCCGAAATACAACCCCACAGTAACCGCAGCCAGCACGTTCTGGTAGTTATACCGTCCAGTCAGCTGTGTCACTATCGATTCCTGCATCCCCTCGGCACGACAGTTCATCACCAGAAAGGGCTGATCACCCTCCACTCTCCCCACGACATTCAACTCCATATCATTCCCCTCCACCCCATACTTCATTGCAGCATAATCGCACCACCGCTCACTCAGCATCTGGTCGTCGGCATTGAGGAAGAAGGGAGCTGCCTTAGCTGACAAATGCTCGGGTAACTCACTCTTCGCAGCCAGTACTCCATCTATATTCCCAAATCCCTCCAAGTGCGCTTTGCCTATGTTGGTGATTAGTCCTGCTGTCGGCTGTGCTATGTCACACAGGAGTTTTATCTCGCCGGGACCGCTTGCACCCATCTCAACCAAGGCTATCTCATGCTCCTTCGTAAGCTTCAGCAGGGTCAGGGGGACGCCAATATGGTTATTAAGATTTCCCTCTGTCGCCAGTACATTGTACCTCCGGTTGAGTACGGTGTGACACAGTTCCTTCGTTGTCGTCTTACCATTCGTCCCCGTGATTGCGACCACAGGAATATCCAGCTTCATTCGGTGTGTATGCGCTAACTCCTGTAGGGCACGCAGAGTGTCTTCTACCAGCAAGCAGCGAGGATCCTGCCCTGCAAGCTCTGGACGTGATACCACAGCGAACGACGCACCTTGCTGTAGTGCATGGAGTGCGAAGTCGTTGCCGTCAAAAGAAGGTCCCACAAGAGCAAAAAAAATGTCCCCTCTCTTGAGCACACGACTATCCGTGCATACAGAGGGATGCAACGCATAGTGCCCGTACAGCGTCAGGCGATCAATGTATGATTCCATATCCAATTGTTTTATTTTCTATACTGCAAAAATAGTACTAAATTTGTGAGGGACAAGCATTGGAGACTCTTTTTTTCTTCGAGATCGAATGCTTATGGTCTCGCAGGCAATTAAAATACACATTCATGACTACTGATAGACACTTCACCCTACAGGTTCGTGGCCAGGTTTTCGACCTCACCTCAGAGCCTATCGTCATGGGGATTCTCAACCACACTCCCGACTCCTTCTACTCCGGCAGTCGCACGCAGGGGGACTCTGCCATCCGTACACGTGTACACGAGATCATAGATACCGGTGCGAAGATCATAGACGTCGGTGGGTACTCCTCTCGCCCCGATGCCGCAGACGTTAGTCCAGAGGAAGAGTGGAAGCGTGTCCGTGAGGCTCTTGCTATCATCCGAGAGGTGTCGCAGGACGTTATCGTGAGTGTAGATACTTTCCGTGCCGAAATAGCACACAAAAGTATCACCGAGGGGGATGCTGATATCATCAACGACGTCTCCGGCGGTACGATTGACCCGAATATGCTTGCCACTGTAGCAGCACTACAAGTTCCCTACATCCTGATGCATATGCGTGGTGTCCCCAAGACTATGCAGCAGCTCCTCCACTACGACGGCAGAGTAGCCGACGGGGTTATCGATGAGATGATGCCCCAAATAAGAAAGGTCAAGGAGCTCGGACTCCGTGATGAAAATATCATCCTCGATCCAGGTTTCGGGTTCAGTAAAAACACCGCCCAAAACTGGGAGATGATGTCGGACATCAGCAAGTTTTCCGCTCTCCCCTACCCTCTTCTCGTGGGGATCAGCCGTAAGAGCATGATCTACCGACTATTCGACATCACGCCACAGGATGCACTCAATGGCACCACGTTCCTCAATACCTATTCTCTCTTTCATGGTGCACATATTCTGCGTGTGCACGACGTACGTGAGGCCGTAGAATGTGTAGAGATGTACCGCCAGATACGCCACTACACCACCGCCAATGCTCCACAGGCAGACTAACCATCTCTCTTCTCTCCACGCATGAATTGGCTCCCTTTCTCCATCATTGATCTTCTGGACATCTTGCTCTTCGGTGTCCTGCTATACTATCTCTTCAATGCCCTCCGTCGATCAGGTAGCAGCACACTACTCCTCGGCATCATGGCGCTTGTGGGTGCATGGATCATTGCCTCACCACTCCTCAGCATGAGGCTGATGGGGCAGATCCTCGACTATGTCATGGGGGCAGGACTACTGGTACTGGTGATTCTCTTTCAGGACGATATCCGACACTTCCTCAACGTCCTTGGATCTACCAATAGGTGGCTAAAGATTAGATCACTCTTCAAGAAAGAGAAAGATGATCAAGAACAGATGGAGAACAGCTACATCGCCAAGATCACCTTCGCTTGCATCAACATGGCAAAGAAGAAAACAGGTGCACTGATCTGCATAGAAGGCAATATGAGCCTTGAATCCTACCGATACACGGGCGAGATCATCAATGCCGATGTCAATTCGCGACTGATAGAAAACATTTTCTTCAAAAACTCTCCTCTCCACGACGGTGCCATGATCATCAAAAACTATCGCATCGCTGCGGCAGGATGCATTCTCCCTGTAGCACAAGGGTCCGAACTCCCCAAGGACATGGGACTACGCCACCGTGCGGCATTGGGGATGTCACAGCAGACGGATGCACGTATCATCATCATCAGCGAGGAAAGGGGCAAGATCTCCATAGCTTATCGTGAGGAGCTGATCACCAATGTAGAAGCCGACCAGCTACAGAAGTTCCTCTCATCTTCATTCACCGATCTTGCATCCATCGGTACTATTGTGAATAGTAAAAAGTAACTCTCTCGTAGTACAAAACTTCTGCCGTGACAGGCCTTTTGGGTACATCTCTGGTGCAGACATCCCTTCAGATTTCTCTGGGTCGTCGATGACACGATGACGCGGAGCTTTCTGTGACGACCTCTGGAATGTCGATTTGCCGACGACCCAGAGGTTTCTAGGGAGATATCCGCATGACTCGAATAAATAGAGGAGGTTCGGCATGTCAACACATAATGTATTCACTTCAATTCCAATACATTATACGATTTAAAATCGGCAGTTCGCACAAATACTTTGAGGCAAAACCTCCTGCTGATCAAGTCGAATCGCCCCTGAAGACCCTCCCCTATCGCGTCCCCCTGCACTTTCCAAAACAGTCACTCCCAAAGTCGGTATCAAAAATAACTATTGTACCACAGCTATATTTGCACTTACAACCAGAAATGATTAACTTTGGGTATCAAGACCAACCAAAGATTATTCATGAAATCCAAGAGCATAATCATCAGTCTCGGGCTCCTCGTCTGCTCCACCATCACACTACAGGCACAAGAGGTGGATACCGTCGATGTAGCACGGAGTCTATCTCCACGTGAGGTTGCACTCCGGCAGATGGCGCGTGCAGAGACATCCACCGTGAAGACCTATCTAAGTGGACTGTCACGCAAGGAAGCACGCACCTTTGATGCTCGGTTGCTTAGTGCGCTGATGCACCTGCATGCCCTTGATGTAAACAGGGCCCAAAGCGAGCTAACAATCCTCTCCAAAGGTAAGCCTCGTGGGGAAGAGCTTGAGCATCTGTCACGAGTGGTGGCGCAGACAGAGCAAGTAGAGCGTATGTTGTCCAATGTATTCATGGTTCCTCTGGTCAGCAATACCGTGGGGGTTACCAAGGTGATAGAGTCTGCGCTCCGACGGGAGACGGCGCACCTCGGCACCACGGAGGTCGATAGGTACACCACTGCAGACGGTACAATGAGCTGGCAGGTTCTTTCGTCACCGAGTGGACACCCCGCATTCGGCATCATACACCGCCTTGGCGACGGTACGTGGGACAAGGAGGGTATGCATACTGTGGAAGTGAATGGCATAGACCCCGGTGGAAGCATCGCCTATCCTTTCCTAATGCAGGACGGACAGACAC
>JBAKGE010000124.1:0-4318 GCA_037191085.1 Porphyromonadaceae bacterium
ATCAATGTCTACGCTATTACCCTTCGAGTCTTTCAGAGGAGTCTGAGCATAGTTCATCCTCATCATACCAGCCATAATGGCATACTTAGTGGGGGCAATAAACATAATTTTGGGGTGCTGAGGATCTTTCCCCTCAAAGAGATCGGTGAGACCTGCTCGCTCTATAAGGGCCGTCGTAAGATAGAATTGATTAGCATTCTTCTTAAGGTAACCAAATGCAGACGTCTCTACATACTCATTGGGATTGTGCACACCAGTGTCAATATAGTTCCAGTTAGTGCACGCACCAAGACTCATGAGCCCAATCATGAATAAAAGTGTCTTGAATACTTTCATATCTTTATTTATAGTCTTTAGATAGTTCTAGTTAGTTTTGACGAGAGAACCAGTATTTATTCGGTGTCAAATAGACGTTGTACTGGCTGGCAAGTTCGGGGGTTGGATAGTAGAGTGCTCCATTATTAAGATCCTGCTGGGTAAGCATACGATAGGCTGCAGGGAGGAATTTCTTGTAATAGTCTTTATTGCGTCTAATATCCCAGAACCTATGGTTCTCATAGATTAACTCTCGCTCACGCTCCTGGAATATCACAAGCTGCAGATCCTTTCCACTATCTGCTGGCGCAGGGTATGCAACAGCTTGTGCACGACGACGAATCGTATTGAGGTCCTGGATAGCACCATCTACCTTGCCCAGGAAGTTGCGAGTTTCTGCTCTGAGGAGGATAAGATCGGCAAGTCTCCAGACAATCTTATTAGTATCGAAGTTGACAAAGCTCTTTGGACGGTCCGGACTATCGGAGTAGATGAATTGCTTGTTGAACTTATGAACGTAGGCTCTGTTAGGAGCTACGTCTGGAAATCCTCCTTCATATATGGTCATGTACAATCCGAATGCAGGTGGTCCCCAGGGCACTCGTTTAGTAACCATCTTTTTATCTAATGCCGTGGCCTCCTCATCCTTAGAAGCATCGTAACGGGTCTCTGTCTCCGGGAAGAAGAATTTCAGACGATCATCAGTCGTGCCCAACCCTCCATAAAGATCAATAACCCGCTTACAGCTAATCGTATATCTAGGTGCACGTGATTCGTCAAGGATATCATGGTGGTAAGGATAGCCAAAGGTATAGTTGGCAGTGTAAAGAGCATTTCTGGGCATTGAGATGATAAACTTAGGATCCAGCTCAATCTCGAAGATTGACTCCTGACCGTGTCGACCGTTAAGAGTATTGGACATCAATGCCTCTATAGAAGGCTCCAGACGTGCGTATCCTTTTAGCTCTCCATCTATCAGCATCGAAGCGTACTTTTCACTTTTTTCGAGGTAAGATCTTCGATCTGATTCGGAGATACTGACCTCTGTGATAGAGGCATGCCAAGCGTAAGTATATGCGAGCAGGGCTGCGCATATTTCTTTGGAAGCATACTGTTTGTCCGTGATCTTAGTCCCGTCGGTATGGTACAAATCAGCAAACTTTGGACAGTGTGCGAATGCTTTCTCTCCATATTCCTCAGCCTTTTTCAGGACATCGTCTGGAGATGATGTGGGAATTGCAGGGGCTTCGAAGTCGTTATCTGGCACAATTGGTGCCCAGCCGTAGCTACGACCCAAATCGAAATAAGCATACGCCTTGGCAAACTCTGCCTGACCGATGAGAAAATTATATTTATCCTGAGGATACGAGTCTTTCATATTACTCTCGATCAGATTAGCATAGCCAATCATCTGATAATGGCCTTCCCAATTGTGCAGACCCATACCCATTGACGGGAGCCAATCGTGATTGACAAGCTCAGCCACACCCTTCTGCCCTCCTCCTTCTTTCTTATTGGCTCCATTATAGAGCATCCCAATCTCCTCAAGGGGAGCTGTGCTTCCCACTACCACATTAATATAACCCTCAAGGGTAGACACCGCAGCTTCCATCTCCTCAGGAGTATCGAAGGCATTTTCATACGTCAGTGCATTCTCCGGCACAATATCAATAATATTGCATCCACTAAGTGCCAGTATTGATCCTGCCAATATATTCCGAAAAATATTCTTGATCTTCTTCATATTACTTTAATACGTCATAGATTAATAGACAGACCTAAGGTAAGCTTTCGAGCCAAAGGATAAGCCTTGTAATTGTCGATACCAGCCTCATCATGGGCTCCCATGAATGGCACAGTCTCAGGGTCCGGTCCTGAGTAGTTAGTGAGGGTAAAAAGGTTTTCACCCGTAAGGAAAATACGGAGTCCGCCAACATGGATCTTCTTCGCCAAATCTGCCGGCAAAGTATATCCGAAGGTCATGCTCTTGAGTTTGATGTAGCTTACATTCTCCACATTAGAGGAAACAATAGGATAATACTGCAACAACACATCGTCCCAATAGGACAACATTGGCAGAACGCCAGGGATATTCTCATCCCCCGGTTTTTCCCAGAACTTTAGCTTCTTCAGGTCCATCATAATTGGTGCTGATCCAGCCTCATTGGGTGAGATGGATTTCCACTTAGCCGCATTAATCATCTTTCTACTGAGGGTAAAGGTAAAAAGCGTTGTGAGATCAAAATTCTTGTATCTAAACTCATTGGACCAACCACCCGACGCCAACGGCAGTGTTGTCCCCTGATACAATTGGTCAAGGTAATCAGACTTATGATCCCCATTGAGATCCACAATCTCTTTCATTCCAACCCCAAATGGGTAACTCTTAGTTGCAAGATAGTGACTGTGCTTATTACCGTCAATGTCATAAACGACCGGGATATCATCAGTCCTGCCATAGATGCCGCCATCCACGAAGGTCCACATCATGTACAGTGGTCTACCGAGCATATGATAAGCGATACCATTGGGAAGACCTACGTCTTTGTTGTCGAAAGTACGAACCAGATAATTTCTATTGTGCGAGATATTGAATCTTGAGCGCCATGAGAAGTCTCCCTCCTTTTTGGGTCTAAAGATATCCGCCTGCAGTTCGAGTTCTATCCCTTCGTTGGCTGCATCATTGGCATTAACGATTTGCTTAGTATACAGATATATCGTTTTGGGGAGTCGAGCTGAGGAGAGAATGCCATACGATCGACGATTGTAGTAGTCAAGCTTTACCTTGAGTTTATAATCAAGGAAAGCAAGATCCAACCCCACGTCATACTGGCTATGGAGTACCCACCTCAGGTCACGATTAATCATCCCCCCTAGGTTGGAGTCATTGATCCTAATTGTAGGTCTACCATAGTATTCTCCCCCAGGTAGTAGTAGTCCGAACGCCTGATAGGGATCTGGATAAGTCTCACCTGAGCGACCCCAGCTAAGACGAAGCTTACCTTGGTTCAGCCACCATACACGCTCCATAAATGGTTCCTCGGAAAAGCCCCACCCGATAGCTGCAGCAGGAAATACTGCGTACTTATTATTCGATCCAAACACAGATGATCCATCACGGCGGAGTGTAAATTCCCCGAGGTATCTATACTTATAGTTGTAGGCAATACGTCCAAAAGAGCTGATCAGGGCCTGCTCTAGTCGGTCGGTATAGGCATTCTGTAGCACCTTGAGATCGGTATTAAATCCCGCTGGTGGGAGCTGAGGAAAGCCCTTGTAAATGTAATGGATCTTTTCACTAATGGATCCAAGACCCTGCGCCAGGATTATATTTTGCACAGTTTTCTCGAAAGACTGCCCCAGCATTACTTCGAGATTGTGGGCTCCATTAAAGCTCTTATTGTAGGAGAGGATATTCTCATTCACCAAATTGAGTGTCCTCGAAAGTTCTCCACTACTCTTATTGAGCCTTTCTTTGGTAATCGTTGCAGGTTGAAATAAATTCACACCCTGCAGAGAAACGTGTGCCGATCCCTGGGTACGAAACTTAAGTCCCTCAAAGAATTGATACTCTAGATTCAGGGAGCCGCGGATATCATAGTTTTCATTCTTCTCGTTAGTTCCGTTGACCGACTGCAGCATCTTGTCGAGAATCGCGCCACTGGCAGGTGCCAGAGAAGATGCCTGACGCGGATCCACACTGAGGTACTCAATCTGGGCACCTCCTGTATTGCCACCACGATGTCGCCCCATGTAAGAAAAGGATATTCTGGAATCTATCGTGAGGTTCTTTACTGGTTGAGCAGTAAGATTAGTGATGAAGTTCATACGAGAGAAGTCAGAGCCTTTCGCTATTCCTTTCTCGTCATAAAACCCTATCCCTATCAGATACTGTACTTTCTCCGTCCCGCCTGATGCCTGTACGTTGGCATTAAATACCCTTGCGGGGCGAAACATATACTCATACCAGTTCGTAGAGTTGTTGAAAAGCGGATTCAAACTG
>JBAKGE010000125.1:0-4291 GCA_037191085.1 Porphyromonadaceae bacterium
GCACAGGAGGATAATACAGTAGCACCGTAGCGATACTCAGGAGGAGTCCCAGACTCATGATAATCCCCACTACCCAGGATACGAGGACACCCCACCACTTTTTTCTCTTCTTGGGCGGGATTGGGGAGGTCTCCACATCGAGAGGTTCGACCGTAGAAGAAGGTTGATTTTGCTTTGATTCGTTCGGTTCCACTGCTTAGCTTGTATGCAATAGCATATAATTCATACAAAGATAGAAATTTAGCTCCTAACCCCAAAATCAAAGGCATGACTACAACTTCGCTTTGGGAGCATTCTCCCGGTCAAAATCAACTCAGCGATCCTGAAATCGAAGAAAGGACAACCGCATCCCCAAAGTATGCTCTGCCGGGGAACGTGGTGGGATAAAAACAGAAAAAACTCTGATCCGCCATAGAGATAGCAAAAATTTCTCTGGGTCATCGAAAAAGCGACATCCCAGAGAAAGAAAAAGAAAGCTCTGGGACATCAATATCCCAATGACCCAGAGCTTTCGACAGGGATGTACACTCCCTCCTTCCGGATGTATAGAGCCCGCTCATCTCTCACTACCTCGGCACCACTTTTCGCAAGAATACAGAGTCATCCAAAGCGACAATCCAGAGAGACGACACCATATCCTCTCCATAACTTCCTCAAAAAGTGCTCTCTCAACACGCGACTTTCCCAAAGGTTAAAATACCCACAAATAGGTACGCAAAAGCATAAATTATGCTAACATTTAGGTATTTTGGTCATCTTATATTTTATATAGATTTGCGGACACATTCAACGTTAGTATTCAGTTAGCTTCCCCTAGCCGACACGTATTTCATACTTACTATATCATGGCACATAAGAACAAAAAGGTAGCGCTCATCACGGGGCTCATCCTACTCTTCGGTAGCTGGGGAGTATGGAGACACTTCGGCTCAGCTACACACATAGCGCTGGTCAACTTTCCAGGCTTCCAATCCACAGGGATAGTATTCTCCAATAGCTCCAAGCACGTTAAGTACAGTACATTGAAGCAGGACGAGATACAGAAGTTTATGGACTATGACTATGTCCTTGTCTTCGGGATGGGACTGAAGTGGAACGCGGAGCAGCATGCGGAGATATCGAAAATGGCAGAGAAAGGATTTCCTCTACAGGTCATATACCCGACGGTAGCTGAAAATGCCATCTGTGGTCTCGATTCCGTACAGTCACAGCGCGTACTGGAGTACATAGATAGCAATGGCAAAAGGAACTATCAGAGTTTCGCCTACTACGTGCGCAAATACATAGATAAGAAGAAATGGTTTGCTCCCGAGCCGGAGGAGTGGATAGAGAGTCCGTCGGATGTCTTCTATCACATTGACGAGGAGGTAGCATACAAGGACAAGAGGGCATTTGATCAGTATCTGAAAGAGCATGGTTTCTACCACGAGGGTGCACCTAAGATCGCAATTATAGGTGGGTTGACGGATCCATTTGGTGGTGCAAAGTCACATTTAGATAGCTTGATCCACTCTTTGGAGCAGTCGGGACTCAATGTGTATCCGATCTCTTCGATGATGCAGAGGATAGAGTTTCTGCAATCCGTAGAACCCGACCTAATCATCTACATGCCCCACGGTCGCATGGCTATGGGGCAGGGCGATAGAGCTGTAGAGTACCTAAAGCGGCTCAATGTTCCACTCCTTGCCCCAATCACACTGCTGACGAGCGAAAAGGAGTGGAGAGCGGATCCCATGGGAATGAGTGGGGGCTTCATGTCTCAGACTCTGGTGATGCCCGAGCTGGACGGGGCACTATACCCGTACGCTCTTTTCTCCCAAGAGAAGACGGAGGAAGGATTCGAGATAACACGTGCAATGCCGCAAAGGCTTAAGGCTTTCACTCAGCTGGTACACCGATTCCTCAAGCTGAAGAGAGCGAAGAATGCTGACAAGAGAGTGGCTATATTTTTCTTTAAGGGTCCGGGACAGGAGGCCATGGCTGCACAGGGATTGGAGACAGTTCCCTCTCTGTACAATACCCTCCTCCATCTGCGGGCAGAAGGGTACAACGTAGATGGACTACCCGATAGTATAGAAGATTTTCGGAGAGAGGTCATGGCTCAGGGCGACGTCTTTGAGAGCTATGAGAAGCACGATATGACAAGGTTCGTAGACCATGTGGCTCCGGCCCTTGTACCTGGTGATACGCTAAAAAAGTGGATAGACAAGGCTCTGGATCCAGAGCTGTCTCTACAGTTGAGAGAGGACTATGGAACTGCACCGGGTGAGTACTTTGTCAAGTCACGGAACGACACAGATTACCTGATAGTAGCGCGACTAAAGTACGGTAATGTCGTTCTTCTTCCCCAACCTATGGCGGGAATCGGAACGGATAAGTTTCAGGTCATCCACGGAGCCAAGATGCCACCACCCTATCCTTACGTCGGGGCGTATCTGTGGGCTCGCAATGATTTCCGTGCGGATGCGATCGTACACTTCGGAACTCACGGATCACTGGAGTTTACCCCAAGTAAGCAGGTAGCCCTCGGTGATACCGACTGGAGTGACCAATTGATAGGAGCAGTGCCACACTTCTACTACTACACAATCGGTAATATCGGGGAGAGCATGATGGCAAAGCGTCGCTCATACGCGGCGACCATATCGTATCTCACACCAGCATTCAACGAGAGTGGTGCACGGGGTATATATGCAGATCTGCAGTCTGCAATCATGCACTACTATGATGCCACAGACGATACCACGAAGGCTAAGTATGCTGACGAGGTGAAGAAACACACAATCGCCATGGGTATCCACAGAGAGCTACGCCTGGACAGCCTGCCAGCGACGACGTATACGAGCGATGATATCAATCGGATAGATAACTTCGCTGAAGAGATAGCAGCAGAGAAGGTGAATGCATCTCTATATACGACGGGGATCCCATACACTGCTGAGCGGATTAACAGCACCGTAATGGCGATGAGCGCAGACCCTATCGCCTATGCTATGGCTAGGTATGATCAGGTGAATAAGAAGGAATCTGTAGATTACACGAATAATAAGCGTATTTTTAGGCAGAAATATATAGCTCCGGCTACAGCACTCGTCCGCTCAATCCTCACAGGGAGAGCAGCAGACGAGCCTATGGTACGTCAATATCTGGGCATCAGCGCTGAGGATATGATAGAAGCACATACCTACTCAGAGACAAAGGCTTCCAGTCGCATGGGCGGCATGCCGTCGGGCATGAGGATGTCGTCCAAGAACTCTCCAGCATCCTCAGCACCTCATGGTAGAAGCATGGGCGGTAGTATGCCGCACGGTATGCCAAGAATGGGAGACGAAGAGGAGGGACAACAACTCCCCGAGCAGCGTCACTCTCAAGAGTGGAGTGATGCCGTAATAGAGGTGGAGACAGCGATCCTCAACGTCAGCGGCTACAGGTCTGCACTGCTGAGTAGCCCCGGTATGGAGCTGACTTCTATGGTGGATGCCCTCAGTGGAGGTTATGTGTCACCGAGTTCGGGTGGTGATGCTGTCTCGAATCCTAATGCCGTGCCCACCGGTCGAAATCTTTACTCCATCAATGCGGAGTCTACCCCTTCTGCTCGTGCATGGGACCAGGGGGTTAAGCTCGCAAAGCAGACAATCGAGGAGTACAAGCTCCGCCACGGCGGTGCATACCCGACCAAGGTGAGCTATACTTTCTGGAGCAGTGAATTCATCGAGAGTCAAGGCACATCGATAGCACAAGTGCTGTATATGATAGGTGTGGAACCGGTGAGAGATAGTTTCGGAAGAGTGTCCGATCTCCGGCTGATTCCCTCCGGCTCTCTGGGTAGACCCCGTATAGATGTAGTGGTGCAGACCTCAGGGCAATTCCGTGACTTAGCTGCGTCTCGTCTCGCTTTGATTACACGTGCTATCGAAATGGCAGCGCAAGCACCCAAAGAAGAGTATGACAACTACGTGGCTGACGGTACTCTGCATACAGAAAAACTCCTCGTCGAGGCAGGCGTGGCGCCCAAGCGGGCACGTGCACTATCGACCAAGCGTATATTTGGGGGTATAAATGGCATGTATGGCACAGGAATACAAGAGATGATCACTGCCGGAGATAAGTGGGACTCTGAAGTGGAGATAGCAGAAGTATACCTTAACAATATGGGGGCTTCGTACGCGACAATAGAGGAATGGGGTGAATTCAGTCAACCCCTGTTCCGTGCCGCACTTGCCAACACAGACGTCGTGGTACAGCCACGACAGAGCAATACTTGGGAAGGCACTGGCCCCGGGTTACCGTC
>JBAKGE010000032.1:0-21260 GCA_037191085.1 Porphyromonadaceae bacterium
CTATGATAGGTCCCATGAGGGGTGATATCAGCATGGCTCCGATGATGACAGCCGTAGAGTTCATGTTGAGCCCCAGAGAGGCGATGAGGATAGCACAGATGAGGATCCACATCTTCGTACCTTTGAATTCCACGTCCTGCCTTAAACTCTCTATTGTCTTGAGTTCATCCTCTTTTTCTCCCTTAAGATCAAAGAGGGTATACAGCAGTCTCCTGAGTTTTGAACCAGTTTCTGTCATAGCTTAATGTTTGGTAGTTTTTGAAGTGATGAAGGAACCAACCTCCGGGAAGAAAAGTTTAATCTCTGCGGTGAGGTATGCTGTAAAGCACAGCATCCTGAGGGTTAATCGTAACCACATCGGCTCCACATCGATCATCATGCCCCCGTAGTAAAAGGCAATCCCTATCCCTATGGTACCTAATAGTTTCGTGAGATCATAGTCAATTGGGTGCAGCTTCTGCCCAAAGGAAAAAGACAGAAGTAGCATTACCATATTGCACGCAAGTGCAGCCCATGCACAGGCCACAAACCCGTGCGCTGGTACACCCAGTATGATGATACATAGCGTGACGATGAGTCCGATGATCGAAAATATGGCACCGTAGTAAGTACGGTCACTGACTTTGTACCACACTGAAAGGTTGTAGTATATGCCGAAGGCAATTTCGCTGGCCATCATGTATGGCACGATGGTAAGCCCTGAGTAGTAATCTGGTCGGACGATAACCTTAAAGATATCTATTCCGTACATTACGAATAGAAAGATCAGCATGGAAAAGAGTACGAAATAGTTCATCGCCTCTTTGTAGGCCAGGCCACTGTCTTTGGCTTTCATCTTGGCGAAGACAAAGGGATCGTATGCAAACCGAAAAGCTTGCATAAACATCACCATGATCACAGCTATCTTCAGATTGCCTCCAAATATCCCGAGTGCACTCATCCCTTCGTCGTGGGAGGGATAGAGGTAGGGTATCAGTATCTGTCCCGCCATTTTATTGAAGTTTCCGGCCAGGCCGAGCAGTACCAAGGGCCAGCAATAATTTGCTAATGGGCGGATTAAATCCCTATCAAATCCCTTTATTCCGTGGCGCAGTATCGGAGCCATTAGGAGTGCTTCTATCCCTGTGGCTAGCAGATTGGAGATGAAGATGTACCCAACCTCATAGTTTGGTCTGTACAGCCACAACGGGAGGTTACACCCTTGTCTGCTGAGGTAGGGGAGCAAGAGGAGGAAGAAGAGATTGAAGCCGATATTCAGCCCAATGAACAGGATTTTGTAAAACGCAAACTTTAGCGGACGTCTTTGGTACCTCAGGTATGCGAATGGTAGGGACATCATAGCATCAATGCCCGTAATCACTGCAAATATGGCTATGTACTCTGGGTGATCAGGATAGTGCAGTGCCGTGGCAATCTTTCCCGATGTGCAGATTGTGACAGTGAGGAAGAGAGCCACCACTGCGCCCAGAAGCTTCAGACACGTCGCATAGACCATCCGGGGCCTTTTCGATGTATTGATGAACCGAAACAGCCCCGTTTCCAAGCCTAATGTCAGCACGACGAGGATAACGCTCACCCACGCATAGAGGTTGGTCACAATGCCGTACTCTGCAGAGTCTGTGAGTATACGTATGTAAAAAGGAGCGAGGAGCCAGTTAAGGAACTTGCTTAGAATATTGGTTGCTCCGTAGATGACCGTGTCCTTGGCCAACGATCGAATGCCGTTGCTCATACATCGAAACGTCTTTTAGTCATCGAAGAGGGTTTGGGGATGTGTAGTCTCATAGCTTCTACCGAAGTGTCTGTAGGCAAGCGAGGTCACCTCACGGCCACGTGGCGTTCTTTTCATGAATCCTTCCTTGATCAAAAACGGCTCATATACGTCCTCTACGGTTCCTGGATCTTCGCCTATCGCAGTAGCAATAGTGCTTATGCCGACCGGACCTCCTCCAAATTTATCCATAATTACCGTCAGTATCTTGTGGTCAATTTGGTCCAGTCCATGGCGGTCGATATTCAGAGCTTCCAGAGCGTAGTTGGCTATTTCTCGATTTATTTTACCTGTCCCTATGACCTGCGCATAGTCCCGCACACGTCGGAGTAGAGCATTGGCTATACGAGGAGTACACCTGCTTCGGACGGCAATTTCGGCAGCAGCATCTTCGTCACACGGTATGTCCAGTATCCTTGCACTACGCTGTACTATGCCTTTGAGGGTTTCGTTGTCATAGTACTCGAGATGCATATTAATCCCAAACCGTGCTCTCAGTGGAGCCGTGAGTAGTCCGCTGCGTGTCGTCGCGCCTATTAGGGTGAAAGGTTCCAGTTCTATCTGGATGCTCCGTGCTCCTGGTCCCTTATCTATCATAATGTCTATCCTGTAGTCTTCCATGGCAGAGTAGAGGTATTCCTCCACCACGGGGGGCATACGATGTATTTCGTCGATAAAGAGCACGTCATTCTTCTCCAGCGAGGTCAGTACACCGGCAAGATCACCGGGTTTGTCGAGAACGGGGCCTGAGGTCACCTTGAGACCTACCCCGAGTTCGTTAGCAATAATCTGCGATAGTGTTGTCTTCCCCAACCCTGGAGGACCATGCAAGAGAGTATGGTCCAGAGACTCTCCTCTGAGGTTTGCGGCTTTCACGAAGACACGGAGGTTCTCCACCACAGCACCCTGACCTTGAAATGAATCGAAAGTCAAAGGTCTGAGCAAAGAATCCTGATCCTGCTGACCGTCGAGCATTGGCCGTCTGGTAAGTCCCTGCTCCACACCACGGATATCAAATTCCTCCAATCCCTTTATCTTACGTTCGTCATCTGTCATACATTCACTGCCGAGATTTCTATGCATACACACCGTAGCCATGTGACACTATGTCCCTCACACCAGCTCAAAATCGAGCTGTCTTCTATCGAGATCGGCATGAGCCACGCGTATGTGAACCTTATCGCCCAAAGCATATCTACGCTTGTGACGATAGCCCACGAGAGAGTAGGTTTTCTCGTCCAGCTCATAGAAGTCATCATCCAATTCTCGTATCGGTACTAGTCCTTCACAACCGTTGGCTTCGAGCTCCACAAAGATACCAAACTCTTTGACACCGCTGATTACTCCGTCAAATACTTCACCCAGATGTCCCTGCATATACTCCACCTGCTTGTACTTGATAGATGTCCGCTCAGCGTCGCTTGCTAGCTTCTCCTGAGCAGAGTCGTGTCGGCATATCTCCTCTATATCAGCCCTATTCATGCTCCTGCCCCCTTTTAGATATCTGGTGAGAAGCCTATGTACCATCATGTCCGGATGTCGACGGATTGGACTTGTGAAGTGCGTATAGTCCTCGAAGCCCAGACCGTAGTGCCCGATGTTGTCTGTCTGGTAAATCGCCTTAGCCATGGTACGTATTGTTAGCACTTGTATCAGGTCCTCTTCCGGTTTGCCTTCTATGGCATCGAGTAGATCGTTGATACTTTTGGCGATGACGTCGGAAGTGCCGGTATAGTTGAGACGGTAACCCATTTTGGACACGAATTCAGCCAGATCCTGCAGGCGTGCCTCGTCGGGTTTGTCGTGCACACGGAATACGAATGTAGGTGGGGTCTTGCCCCCGAGTGATTGCACGTGCTTAGCCACTGTACGATTGGCGAGGAGCATAAACTCCTCTATCATCTTATTCGCCTCCTCGCTGTGCTTTACATATACCTCTATAGGTTTGCCCCTCTCATCCAAGCGAAATGCCAGCTCTGATCTGTCAAAGTCGATAGAGCCGTTGTCGAATCGCTCTTTCCTCAGCTTCTGAGCTAATTCGTTCATCTTTAGGATCTCATCCCTAAGTCCATCCTCAGCACCCTCGATGATTCGCTGTGCCTCCTCGTAAGCATACCTCCGATCGCTGTGTATCACGGTACGTGTGATCCGGTAATCAAGCACTTCTGCGTCGTCATTCATAGTGAATATGCACGAGTATGCAGGTCTATCTACGTTTGGCTTGAGGCTGCAGAGGTCATTGCACAGACGCTCAGGGAGCATGGGGATAGTGCGGTCCACGAGGTATACACTTGTCGCACGTTTGGCAGCTTCCTTATCTATAGGATCGTCGGGGAGTACATAGGCAGTCACATCCGCTATGTGAACTCCTACCTCATACTTACCACTGCCGATGACCCTGAAAGACAGAGCATCATCGAAGTCCTTGGCATCAGCCGGATCGATAGTGAATGTAGTAGTTTGTCGGAAATCCTCACGCTCATATTCTGCCGAAAAGGCTCTGTGCTCATCCAGCCTATCCGCGTACTGCTCTACCTCTTCCGGATAGCTGTATGGCAAACCATACTCTGCCAGGATTGCATGCATCTCGGTGTCATTGTCACCGGGGGTACCGATGACGGCCAGAACCTCTCCTACCGGGTTTTTGGCTCGCTCTGGCCACTCGGTGATGCGTGCTACCACCTTCTGCCCGTGCTGTGCACCATTGAGTGAACGTTCGGGAATGAGGATGTCGTTATTTAGCTTATTGGAGTCTGTGAGGAGGAACGCGTAGCCATTCTGTATCTGCATCACGCCTACGAATGTACTCTCTGTCCGCTCGAGTATCTCTATGACCTCTCCCTCTGGTTCATGCCCTCTTCTGTGTGCCAGTAGTTGTATCACCACACGGTCACCGTCGAGAGCATGTGCGGAGTTGCGCTCGGCGATACGGATAGGCTCACTGTCGTCATTGGGGTAGAACATATTGTGCCCCTTGCCCGCCTTGCGCTGAAATCTCCCTTCCATGCGCTTACTCTTAGCGTGGAAGCTGTACCGTCCAGTCCTATCACCAGCCTTGATTACACGCTCACGCTCTAGCTGCTCCAGCACATCACGAACGAGCTGGTATGCAATTTCGCCTTCGGCTCCAATGCCTGCAGCAACCTGCTTGTAGTTGACATTTTTATCCGGGGTATTCCGAAAGTACTGAAGTATCATCCCCCTCACCTGTGTCATGCTTTTGGCATTTGCCCTTTTGGAACCTGCGGTATTTGTGACCGTACCTCTCTTGGGGCGAAATGTCTTGCGCTCCCCTCTCTTGATTTTCTTGCCCATATATATTTTTACTTTGATGGCGTCATACTTAGTGGCATATAGTAAATGCTATCCTACTACAAAGGTAACGTATTTTTCCCAGACACCTTATATCATACAGCAGTGGGTTTCGATCGTTGAAGCATGGGGTTACATATCTGAGCTTTGAAGACGTGATTACATGCCTGTATATGGTGATTCGATCGCTGTAGCAGAGAGGTAATATGGTGTGCTTGTACACATGCATGGAGTAGGTCTCCTCTCCGTAATTCTCCGATGTGATGAAAAATTCCTCCCTGAGAACGCTTGCGAAAGTACTGGGTAGTTGTCATCGGAAGCTCTGGGTCATCGATGTGCCGATGACCCAGAGCTTTTTTAAGGTTGAATACTATGCTCAGAAAATATCCGTTTGGATTAAAAATAGATTTAATGTGTAGGGATCTTCCTTAGATAAGTCCGAGCTCTTGTAGGCGGGTAGGGGTTAACTGTGTTTTGGCGACCTCATAGCCTATATCGGCGAGATCCGTGGCCGCCTCTGTCTTGAAGAGACCATGTCCCAGAACATCCATTGATTCAAGCAGAACATCGCAGACATCCTTGTCGGGGAGTGTGTTCTGTCGGAACATAAAGAACCATGAGCGCTCTGCCACTGAGATGATGGATTTCTTGTAGTCGTCACTCTCCCAGGGATCGAGGTTCATGCCTATGAGCACATCACATTCCTCACGGATAACGGAGGCGGGAAAGTTGCGGAAGAGCCCACCGTCCACATATGTGGTGCCATTTATCTCTACCGGGTGGAATAGTACGGGAATACTGCAGCTGGCGAGAACGATCTGTGGAAGTGCTCCCTCTGTGAATACATGCTGCTCACCGCGATCGAAATCAGTGGCTACGATACGTAGTGGTATCGGCAAATCCTCCAACTTGTGGTGGGCCAAGTGCTCGTCCACGAACTTCTGAAATGGAGCCGTATCCAGCATCCCTGCCATCCCTATGGGGCGGAGGGAGGTCATATTCCTCAGTGTGAGATTGCTCATGAGGTTCATCATGTCTGCTGGAGTATAGCCGTCTGCGTAGAGAGCTCCTACGAGTGCTCCGGCACTGGTGCCTGCGATGATGTCAGGCTTGAGACCTATCTCATCCATATACTTGAGCACTCCTATGTGTGCAAACCCTTTGACACTCCCTCCACTGAGAGCTAAGCCTAAGCGATACTTTGCCATGCGTAAATTCAATTGCATTATTGTGATAGAGATAATCAATTGCAAATGTAGGTTATTTTGACTGACTGCCCAAGTGTGTACCGGATCCAAGTGGTGAAGTGGATAGGAGAATGTAAAATACCTCGTTTTAGGTATAGCAATATCGAGAGTACATGTCTATATTTGTGGACTTAAAAAATAGAAAAGGGAACATAGATGAGGCTTTCGGATTTACATACGGGAGAGAGAGGTATCGTAGTTAAACATCATTCAGACAAAGCGTTTCGCAAACGCCTTCTGGAGATGGGGTTCATTCCGGGAGAGGAGATTTCAGTGGTCAAGAATGCACCGCTCTTGGATCCCGTCGAATACCGAATATTGGGGTATGATCTCACTCTTCGACGTGAGGAAGCTAAAAGCATCGAGGTGATACCCGTGGGAGCTGATGAGAGTGGAACCAGACGTGAGGTACAGGCAAGTACCCTTTTCAAGGAATCCGAGGACATGGCTCCCGCCGGTGGCTGTACTGCTAAACGAAAGAATGCCAAGACGATCCGTGTGGCATTTGTAGGAAACCCAAATTGTGGCAAGACTTCGCTATTCAATGCTGCCAGTGGGGCTAATGAGCATGTCGGTAACTACAGTGGCGTGACTGTGGACGTTAAGACCGCGTATTGCCACTCTGGGGACTATACATTTGAGCTCATAGATCTTCCTGGTACGTACTCTCTGTCGTCGTATAGTCCGGAGGAGAAGTTTGTCCTCGACTACCTACTTGATGACACATCTCGACCGGATGTGGTACTCAATGTGGTGGACTCATCCAATTTGGAGCGCCACTTGTATATGACGACTCAGCTCATAGAGAGTAGCATGCCTATGGTGGTTGCTTTGAACATGTATGACGAGTTGGAGGCAAGCAGTAGTGCACTGGATGTGGTCGCTCTCTCCAAGCTCCTTGGTGTGCCTATGGTGCCTACCGTGGGACGTACTGGCCGTGGACTGAAATCCCTTCTCCGTGAGATTATCACTGTGTACGAGAATAGGTCGCATGTACGGCGTATGATAGATGTACACTATCATGAGACGATAGAGAAAACGGTGAAATTTGTACGTGAAGAGGTAGCCGGAGCCGAGGAGGTGACAGATAGCAGCTCTAGGGGCTGGGGGCTGAGACCACGATTTGTGGCCATCAAGTTGCTGGAGGAAGACCCTGCGACGATTCAGTACCTGCGCTCCAAAGATCAAAAGAAGGCTGAATTTCTGATCGCAAGAGCGAGGTATGCACTTCGGGAGTATGAGAAGAAGCCCGGGGCAGACTTTCAGCAGGATGTGACGAATGGGCGATATGGCTTCGTCCACGGTGCACTGCTGGAGACATACAGCGCCGACTACACCAAAATTACCGAGAAGAATAGAAAAATAGACCATATCTTGACCCATCGGATATGGGGACTGCCAATATTCGTAGTGGTCATGTACCTCGTCTTTCAGCTGACATTCACACTTGGACAGTACCCTATGGACTGGATCGGAATGGGTGTGACATGGCTGGGTGGATGGATTGGTAGTCTGATGTCGGATGGTCCCTTGAAAGATTTGATAGTGGATGGGGTGATCGCTGGAGTAGGTGGGGTACTTGTATTTTTGCCGAATATAGTGATACTCTACCTTTGTATCGCCTTAATGGAGGATACGGGATACCTGGCGAGAGCTGCATTTATCATGGACAAACTGATGCACATGATAGGCTTGCACGGTAAGTCTTTTATTCCTCTTCTGATGGGATTTGGGTGTAATGTCCCTGCGATCATGTCCACACGCACGATAGAAAATCGCAATGCACGTATCATCACGATGCTCATAACCCCTTTTATGAGCTGTAGTGCTCGTTTGCCGATTTACCTACTGTTGGCGGGAGCGTTCTTTCCCAAGTCTGCGGGGGTAGTACTCTTTGGTTTATACTTCGGGGGGATATTGATAGCGGTAATGAGTGCTCTACTCTTCCGCCGTTTCCTCTTTTCGGGTAAGGATACACCTTTCGTGATGGAGTTACCTCCATATCGTATACCTACAGGCATAAGCGTGCTCCTGCACATGTGGCAGAGAGCCAAGCAATACCTACAGAAAATGGGAACAACCATACTGTTAGCTTCGATAACTATATGGGCACTGGGGTACTTCCCTCGACTGGGAGGTATGGATGATGCCAAAACCCAACAGGCTTATGACCGCTTTATGCAGGCGCAGAGCGAGGAGGAGAAAGACTACTTCATATCGCTCCCAGAGGACCAGCAGTTGACTCTCCTACAGCAGGAGTACTCTTATATCGGCAGGCTGGGGTATGTAGTGCAACCTATCTTCGCCCCCATGAACTATGACTGGCGTGTGAGTGTGGCTCTACTCACGGGGATCGCGGCCAAGGAGGTAGTAGTGAGCACCATGGGGGTATTGTATGTGGGTGACAGAGAGAATGAAGTTGCACTGTCAGAGAAGCTACACTCGGCTACGTACCCCAATGGCACCAGGGTTTTTAATGCTGCCATAGCATTGTCGTTTATGGTATTTGTCTTAATATATTTCCCGTGCATAGCTACGTTTGTGGTGATAGGGAAGGAGGCTGGGTCGTGGAAGTGGGCTACATTCTTGGCAGTATACTCGACGATATCAGCTTGGGTAATGGCATGGTTGACTTACTTGGCCGCCAATGTTTTTGTTTAATCAAGAGTTCGTGCACTATAGATTATGGTACAGCTGGTCATTGTATACATTATACTTGTGGTTACGGCATTCTTTGTTCTTAGATTTTTCTGGCGCATATTCTCTCACAAGGAGAATAGCGCATGCAGTTCGTGTCCTATGAATGGAGCAAAAGGCAGCTCTTCTTCATCATCCCCTTGTTCTGGTTGCAAATAGATTCCTGAGTTCGATGTAGGGGATGGGAAATCACAGGCGGAGAAGAAGTTGCTCATCCAAGTGATTTTAAGTCGAATGATTACTGAAAGTTTTGGGGGTGAACCATTCCGTACCCAGCCATACTTCCATTCATTTATCCGAGACATGTGATATGCCTTGTAGAAACCTCTGGGTCGTCGATGAACTGACCTCCCGGAGGTCGTCAAAGAAAGCTCTGGGTCATCGAATTACCGACGACCCAGAGCTTTCCGAACGCATGTATGTGTCACGGTATAGGTAGATAAGAGGACTATTCCGATTAGTATTGTTCAGGATAAAGGTAGTTTATTGTATCAAACTATTAGTCCGATACGATACTTAAATAATATAGGGTGCAAAAAAAGGCTTGCACTACCCTCCAGTACAAGCCCTTTTCTCGTATGGGTAACCGTGTGGTCTTGGACCACACGATAAAAACTTAAAATCCCAAGATAATCATCAGCGTTACGAGCAGACCGAGGATGGCGTAAAGCTCTGGAAACACAGCCATTACCATGGTCGATGCTACCACATTGTGCCCATCGGCAGTAGCTGCAATACCATTGGCAAGTACATGCCCCTGACGAACCGCAGAATAAAAACCGACCAAGCCAAGAGTGACACCACAGAGCAGAATAGCTACAGCTACCTGAAAGCTCATCTCGGGACTAACAAGGGCATTGGCGAAGTAGAAACCAACGAAACCATAAAGACCCTGTGATGAGGGAAGTGCAGACAGACCGATGTACTGTCCCATCTTTGTAGGGTCCTTTTTCATGGCTCCCACAACGGTTTTACCGCAAATCGTGAGACCAATAATACTACCGAAACCGGTGAGTGTGACCATCAGCGCAATACCTAAGTATGCTAAGAATAGTGTTGTTTGCATAAGATTGAAAATGTCCGTTATATAAATTTATTAATAAAGTTATTTCTTGAATTAATTACCGTCTGACGAAATAGTCTTGAGAGGATCGTACTTCTTCCCACCACCTTCGTACTTGGAGTTATTGAAGTACTCTACATAAATTAGTCGCACAGGATGCACCAGGGAACTAATGGTCGTAAGCCCGAAGTTAATCGTATGCCCTAGTATGAGTATGACGAACCCAACCGGAATGGCAGCATACCACGGTAGGCTACTCGTGGTAGTCATGGCTAATGTATTGAATACTTGACCCAAAATCGCTCCCGTGAGCCCAATAGCAAAAAGACGGATGTACGAGAGTGTATCGCCCAATAGTCCTGAGACCATGCTGTAGGTATGCCACAGACCCTGCCCAAGATTGATGAAAATATTCTTGCCCGGAGAATTGTAGAATAGTGCGAGCAGTACGCAGATACCGGCAATACCCATGAGGAGATATTCGACAGGCTTTGGTAGGGTTAGATGGAGGAATGGCAAACCGATCATAACCGCCAAGACCAGTATGAGTGTAGGCCATGCAAAACCGGATAGAGAAGCCTTTATTCCCTCCTGCTTCTTGGTCTTGACCGCCGCCACGTACTTTCCGAATATAATCTGCACCACACCGACGACGAGCGAGATGACCATTAGGTTATTCGTGGATAGGAAGAAGCTTTTGATAGACTGAAGGAATGGAACTTTTACCAACTCTACTCCGAAGAAAGAGCCGGAGAAGAAACCAACAACAGCCCCGGAGACTCCCAGCCACTGTAGTAACTCCAGTATTCCTTTCATTGACGGCTTTGCCTTGCGCTTGAAGATTGTAGATAGGAGTAGCAATAGTAATCCATATCCGGAGTCCCCGAAGCACATTCCGAAGAAGAGAAGAAAGAAAGGAGCAAATAGTGGAGTAGGGTCTATCTCCCAGTAATTGGGTAGAGAAAATAGCTCCAGTATGGGCTCAAATACTCTATTGAACCGATTGTTCTTTAGCTTTATCGGTACGTTTTCGCCTGGTGTGATATCCAGTTCACTGTACGCAAAGCCCAATTTATCTAAGCAATGCTCCATTTCAGTGACTTGCTCGGTGGGCACCCAGCCTTCGAGGATTACAAGTTTATTGTCATACAGTTTCTCGCCCTGATAGTATGCGCTATCGAACTTGTATTCGTTCTTTAATTCGATCTCCTTAGCATCAATGATATCACCTTTGTATGCCAGAGCCAATAGTAGACTATTGAGGGAGTGCAGCTGACTCTTAATGGTATTCTCCCGGACTTCCAATGCCCGAATGCTGGTATGTGGGAGTTTGATCTGCTCTGCATACTCCAGTCCGGGGCCCTCAGGGTCACGGGTGATAGTGATGAAGTATGTCGATCGACCGACTTGGTTGATGATATCAGCATTGAATAAATCTACCCACTCGGGATTGAACTGTGGGGTAAGCACAGTCCAGAAGTGCAGGTAGTAACCACTGCTAGACAATTTGTCTATCAGGTTGGGATCAAAGTCTCCCCATGTCATTAGATCACGAATCTGGCTGCGTGTACTATCTAATTGCTTCTGCTTTTCTTCGATTTCACTGCTTAGGGATTCAACCTTCGCTTTAAGCTCTCCGTAGCTTTTGATTTTTGAGGCTTGGAGGGTTACATCTTGCTGGAGAACGCTATCATTGGTCTCAGTGGTGCTGATAAGTTTCAGCAGTTTTTTGCGAAGTTCGGTGAGTTCGTTGAGCTGTTCGTTTATGGCTCGTATATGTTCGACCTGGCTGGGGTCATCGCGCTCCTGAACGTGTACAACCCCCAACTCACGCAGCTGCTTAAGGAATGAATGGTACTCCGGTTCAAAGATGAAGTAAGAGTACTTTCTCATCTGTGTAATCATACGATTTGTACCTCCTTTTCCTTTTTTTCTAGGTTTGCCCTCATGATCTTCTGTGAAGCTTTCGAGAGAGATTCCTCGTCCTCAAGATATCGTTTAATCTTGCGGATAGCATCCTGATAGCCGGGAATCTGTACCTTCTCGAATAAATTGACCTTCTGTGTTGTTTTACGGCGTGCGTGGTCAAGGACAGCTAGCTCCATGCGACCGACTTCGGCACGAATGCCGACAGTAGCCATGTCTCGGATGAGCTCTGTTCCTTCCATGAACCACACAGGATTATTCATTAGACTGAAAGGTCGCACTTCAAAGTCTACATTGTCCAGCTCAGGAACGGGAATACCTGCAACCTTTCGGATCTTCATATTCACATCCCTGACCCTGACTATCGTTGGATCAAATTCTCCCCACAGCGCTACCAAACTTTCGTATCTTTGGAGACTTTGCTTGAGTTCTTCCTCAAGCTTTTCTATCTCAGTACGTACACGCTTGACCTCCATGCGTAACGCACTCTCCTTACTCTTTATTGTTGGTAGAGCACGCATTCGCATTTTAAGTGCCTTCTGCTGTTGCTGTAGAGATGTTTTGTTGTATTGAAATTTAATTGCCATACACAAAAAAATCACTCCTCGGTTTGAGTTTCCCTCTTTTCGTTGTTTGGCCAATATCTGTCTACTAGTTCTTGCTTGATATTTACCTCGGCAGGGCTGAAGTGGCGAGCAAAGAGCTGCCATGCTGTATCAAGCATTTCTGTCGTGTTGATATTGACATCAATAGCAAGTAGAGCATTGGAGTACTCTTCGGCAAATTCAAGGGCACGCTGGTCGTAGTCCGATATGTCAAACCCATTCTCCATTTTTGTTTGAGCATTGGAAGCATCAGCGTACAGACGTACAGCGGCGTTCATAACCTGCGGGTGATCCTCACGCGTCTTCTTGCCGATTACCTGCTGCTTAAGGCGTGACAATGATCGGAATGGATCTATGATAACCTTGCCGATGTTGCTATCATGGCGTAGGTATAGCTGCCCCTCGGTTATATAACCAGTATTGTCTGGTACAGCATGTGTGATATCTCCGCCAGAGAGCGTTGTGACAGCGATAATAGTGATGGAACCACCAGCAGGGAACTGCACTGCCTTTTCGTAAATCTTCGCTAGGTCAGAGTACAGAGATCCAGGCATAGAGTCCTTGGAGGGGATTTGATCCATCTTATTAGATACGATGGCAAGCGCATCGGCATAGTTGGTCATGTCCGTAAGTAGTACCAGTACCTTTTCGTTCTTTTCTACAGCGAAGTACTCTGCTGCAGTCAGCGCCATATCCGGAATTAGGATACGTTCGATAGAAGGATCTTCGGTCGTGTTGATGAAGCTGATGATTCGATCAAGTGCCCCAGCGTTAGAGAAGGTATTTCGGAAATATAGGTAGTCGTCGTTCGTCATACCCATGCCTCCCAGGATAATCTTGTCAGACTCTGCGCGTAGAGCCACCGTCGCCATCACTTCATTGAAGGGCTGATCAGGGTCGGCAAAGAACGGGATCTTCTGTCCTGTGACCAGTGTATTGTTGAGGTCTATACCAGATATCCCTGTCGCAATCAATTCCGAAGGTTGTTCACGACGAACAGGGTTTACTGAAGGTCCCCCAAGCTCTACTTCCTTACCTTCAATTGCAGGCCCTCCGTCAATAGGTTCACCATAAGCGTTCATAAAGCGTCCCGCAAGGTTATCTCCCACGCGGAGGGTAGGAGATTGCCCAAGAAAAACAACTTCAGCATTTGTAGGGATATCATCTGTTCCACGGAATACCTGAAGAGTTACTTCGTCACCATAGATGCGTACTACTTGAGCCAATCGCCCGTCGATAGTGGCTAATTCGTCATATCCGACCCCTTGAGCATGAAGGGTACAAGTCGCCTTCGTGATCTTGGAGATCCGAGTATATATTTTCTGAAATGCTTTCATATTAATATTCTATTGCTAATGTCTTATGCCACCTCAGTAGCTACTTTATGCTTATCTATTAAGGTGTGTAGCTGCTCCACGTAGACGTTGAATTGCTCGCTCTTGAACTCCGAGTAGTTCATCTGTTTCATGATGTTGATTATCTGCTTGAAGTATGCAGGAATCTCAGCAAATTCTTCAAATTCGAAGTCTGTACGACATATATCCATAACCATCTTGAGCATTACCTGCTGACGTTCCAATGGGCACAACTGGTCAATATCATCAAAAGCATCCTGCTGGAAGATAATAAAATCCAGAAGTTCAGACTTCCAAAAAACTTCGTGGTAATCCATCGGTACACCATCATCTCCGAGAATGTTAATCTGCTCAGCGATCTCTTTTCCCTGCACCATACGACGCTTGGCATCACGAACCATGTCCAACCAATCAGGAGATGTAAGTCCAGAGATATACTCACCAAACTCGGGATATTCAAGATACTTAGAGTAACTATCTATGGGGTTAACTGCCGGATATCTCTTCTTATCCGCACGATCCTGCTCTAGGGCATAGAAGCAACGTGCTACCTTCTGAGTATTCTCAGTCACGGGCTCCTTCAGATTACCACCTGCTGGAGACACTGTACCGATAAAGGTCACCGATCCAGTCTTACCATTATTCAGATACACGAATCCTGCGCGGGCATAGAAGTTTGCTACGATAGCTGATAAGTCCATTGGGAATGCATCAGGTCCGGGTAATTCTTCCAGACGGTTGGACATTTCCCGCAATGCCTGCGCCCAACGTGATGTGGAGTCTGCCATCAGTAGAACTTTGAGACCCATGCTACGATAGTATTCCGCTATCGTCATTGCTGTATACACGGAAGCTTCACGAGCAGCCACTGGCATGTTAGAGGTGTTAGCTATGATTATGGTACGTTCCATGAGCTTGCGTCCCGTATGGGGATCTACCAGTTCTGGAAATTCTTTGAAAATCTCTACCACTTCATTTGCGCGCTCACCGCAGGCAGCAATGATCACAATATCGGCTTCTGCCTGCTTGGATATAGCATGCTGGAGTACGGTCTTTCCTGTGCCGAAAGCCCCAGGGATAAATCCAGTTCCTCCTTCGACTATGGGATTCATTGTATCAAGCACACGTACACCTGTCTCTAGTAGTCTGAACGGACGAGGTTTCTCTTTGTAACATGTGATAGCACGTTTCACAGGCCACTTCTGCACCATAGTGATTTCGTGCTTTTTGCCTTCACTATCCGTGAGTACAGCTATTGTCTCATCTATGGTATATGAACCCTCTTCAGCAATGCTCTCTACCATATAACTGCCAGTCATCACGAATGGTACCATGATACGGTGTGGTTGATGATTTTCATCCACCTCACCCAGCCAATCACCAGCGGTTACAGTGTCGCCAGCAGATGCTATAGGCTTATAGTTCCACTTCACATCTCTGTCAAGCGGATCGGTATAGTTCCCACGTTTAAGGAATACTCCTTCCATTTTGTCCAGGTCATTCTGGAGCCCATCATAATTCTTGGACAGCATGCCAGGCCCCAACTGAACCTCAAGCATGTGCTGCTCGAACTCGGCAACGTCACCAACCCTCATCCCACGTGTACTCTCGAATACCTGAGCGTTAGCGTACTTGCCTTCGATTTTTATAACCTCTGCCATGAGCTTCTGATTACGTACGGAGACATAGCATATCTCATTCTGTGCAACAGGTCCGTCTACTTCGAGGGTAATGAGGTTGGACACGATGCCTACTACCTTACCTTTTGTTTTCATTTCCACAAGTTGTGTGCTCTATTATATTTTTATACTAATTTCATTCACAGGGGGCATTAGCATCGCATCAGAGCGTTCCTTTATTCTTCTTCCGTGACATTTCCTTATACCTCTCTAGTCCTTCCTTCCCTTCCTTGTTGAGGTGATCTACGATGTCTCTGAATACTCGCTCGCCACGCTCTTTGTCCAGTACAGCCCACCGTTCTAGTATTTGTAGGCGTAGGAAGTATGCTAACATTGTATCGATGGAGAATGTGTCGGCAAAGGTCAGATTGTCCAGAAAAGCCCACTTAAAGTCATCTATCTTGTGCTCACGGACCGCTAAATGTTCTTCTTCACTAATCTTCATTACAGCATCTACTACTTCGCTCTCCTCAAGGAAGCTGATCTCTGTCCAGTGACCACTGCGGAGTAGCGATACCAGCTCGCTCTCTCCTATGATAATCTTACGAGCATCGAGGTTAAACCTCTTCGCCGTGATTGCAGCCAATACCAGTGACACATTGCGCTCCAGAGATAACCACGTGCGGATGAACTTATCTCCTTTCTTCTGAGCATAGCGGAAGTATTCATTCGCCAATATATCTTCATAGAAATACTCTGCTGGTCGATCGATCTCTTGATCATGGAGATACTCACGTACAAAACCTACCATGTACTCGGGATACTCGTCCGTGGAAACTTTCTTGTCCCCCAGCTTCACGACCTTGCCGTCACTCTCCTTATCTTTAAGGGTTGCAATTAATGCACGTAGTCTCTCCTCCCCGATAACCAACGGAATATCTGAGAGTGGGGGTGTTTTCTCTTCCAGTATGGACAGCAATACCTTATTGTCCCCTTGTAGGAGCAGTAGGTCTATGAGCCTTCGATCCGCTGCCGTTGCCTGATCTCGTAGTTCGAGGATGAAAGATGCAGAAGAATAGTCCAGGGACTTATAGTCATCAGACTTTAGCGTAGGAAGCGAAGCTCCTAACGTGTAATACTCTGCCATATGAACAATGGATATTTATAGTCATTGGTATACGAAATCTGTGTCAGAGCTCATCAGGACTGAGTCTGATCCCCAAATAGAATCTTGCGCAGACGAGGGCGCATGAAGTCCTTGAAGTACTCTACAAATGCCTCCTTGCTAACTTGTACCTTGTAACCACCTTCCTTGGGAGCTACATCGAATACAGCAGACTTGCCAACTACTTCCTTAATCTGTAGACCTTTGTCCAGTAGTTCTGCAGCATGGGTACGGAAGTAATCTTCCAGACTCTTAGCATCAGCAGTCGATACTTCTACTCCATTGCTACCTTGGGCGAATAGTTGTTCGGTCATCTTAGCCACTGTTTGGTACAGAGCATCAGGTTTTGCAAAAGCTAAATCAATACCCCGGGATACCGCTTGACCGTTTACGGAGTCTGTGATTTGAGTCTGAAGCGCCTCCATAGCGTTGGATACTGAGAGTTTGATCTCGCTTTCCGAGCGCTGCAGACTATCTTCGGCATCTTTCTTGGCCGATGAAATGATAGCATCTGCTTCCGCTTGCGCTGACCGAAGGATCTCCTGTCGCTTTGTCTCTGCTTGCTTCAGGATTTCGTCAGCCTGTTCATTAGCCCTCTCTACACCATCACGGTATATTTTCTCCGCAAGCTCTTGAATTTTATTGTCCATAATAATACGGTCGAATATGTTTGGGTTATTTTCTTCTTTATGCCTTTTAACTGGCAGGAGTGGTTTAAGACAGGTTCTTCAGAGATTCTTAAACACTCCCCTTACAAATGTAATAAAAATATCTCATGGACCATCTCACTTTGAATGAAAATAATTGGACATATTTACGTTAAATGTCTCCAGTCAGTTTTCCTTTCAGCACCTCGTCTCCTGTCAGATGATACGATAGAGCCATGGTACACATAGGTGTACCATGGCTTTATCGTATTCATGGAGAGTTCTTTAGGGTATTTCTTACCCTGTCATATTGACAGCACGGCGAGTACCCGATAGTCCTCCTGCATTACCTCCTTGTCGTCCTTGATGGCACGAGACAACGGTACATATGCAATCTGATCATTCTGTACACCGATCATAACGTTACGCTGGCCGTCCAGAAGTGCATCGACAGCTGCGACTCCCATTCTACTGGCGAGTATTCGATCCTGAGCCACAGGGCTTCCTCCTCGTTGTATGTGCCCGAGGATAACAGCACGAGCTTCATACTCGGGATGGGTCGTTTTGATGCGCTCTATCACGCCTTGGGCGCCACCAGTCTTTTCGCTCTCAGCCACGAGGATGATCGCACTATTTTTTGTCTTTCGAAATCCACTGCCGACCATCGTATTCATCTGCTCCATTGAGTACTTATACTCGGGGATGACAGCGACCTCTGCCCCGCTGGCTATCGCTCCATTGAGGGCGAGAAATCCGGCGTCACGTCCCATCACTTCCACTACGAAGAGTCTGTTGTGTGAGCTGGCCGTGTCGCGTAGTTTGTCCACTGCATCCATGATTGTATTGAGTGCCGTGGCGTATCCTATCGTGCAGTCAGTACCACTCAGGTCATTATCTATGGTCCCTGGGATCCCGACTATAGGCACGTCAAACTCATCAGCAAAGAGCTTCGCCCCGCTGAAGGAGCCATCGCCTCCTATTACCACAAGGGCATCAATCTCCGCTTTCTTCATCTGCTCATACGCGATTGTTCGCCCCTCAGGGGTTCGAAATTCTTGGCTACGTGCAGTCTTGAGGATCGTGCCACCACGCTGGATGATGTTGCTGACGTCTTCGGTCTGAAAATCTTTGATATTGCCCTCTATCAGCCCCTTGAATCCTCGATAGATACCTTTGACTTTCAGATTATTGTAGATGGCGGCACGAGTCACTGCACGTATTGCAGAGTTCATACCCGGGGCATCTCCACCAGAGGTGAGGATACCTATGCAATCAATGAATCTCCGACGTTTCTCTCCCATGGTATTGATCGAGTAATGTGGTTTAATGTGTAGGCAGTGACTGTGTCTATCAGTACTCCTCTTCGTTGAAGAAGAAGTCCTCTTTGCTGGGATAATCAGGCCAGATATCCTCTATGGACTCGTAGGTCTCACCTTCGTCTTCGATTTCCTGAAGGTTCTCAATGACTTCCATAGGGGCACAGCTGCGCTGTGCATAGTCTATGAGCTCATCCTTGGTAGCAGGCCATGGTGCATCATCGAGTTTGGAAGCCAATTCTAATGTCCAATACATAATCGGTTCTAATTTGGTTTAACACTATTCCCCACGTGGGTAGGGGTACTTACCTCTGTGAGACAAGAACATAATCTCTATCGGTTTTGCGCAAAAGTACACATTATTGCGAATACTCCAAACATTTTTCTAACTTTTTGTCCGTTAAAAGATTATACTTATTATACAGTGTTGACACATAGTCTATTACACTATATATCTGAGATATAAGTGGCTACATTAACGGAGGAAAAGATATCAAGTCACAGAGAAAAACTTTACATACCGTCGGTATTTACATACATTCTGATAGCATCCATATAAATACTGTCAGGAATCTAAATACATTCTATTGGTATGTAGAGAATTTTAGCGACATTTGGAGAAAAGACGTGGGGAAGATTGATCTCTTTGGGAGAGGTTAATGAACGTGTTTATCAATCATTAGTGGAGGCAAATAATTATGGCAGAGTATTACATGGAGGAGATGAATGACCTCAACGGGACCGGAAATCACTACCTGTACCCCAGAATGCGTATTCTCGGGCAGATAGGAACCGAGCAATTAGTGGAAGATATGTCTCGTGGCACTACTTTCAATAAGGCTGAAGCAAAGGCACTCTTGGAGCTATTCGCGGACCGTGTGAGCAGTCTGATGGCTATGGGGTATTCGGTTAAGGTGGATGGGTTCGGCTCTTTTGCACCAGGGCTTGGATTGAAGAAGGGGGTGGAGCGTGAAGTGATCGGGGGAGATACGAGACGCAATGCGCAGAGCGTGGAGGTCTCCAAGGTTTATTTTCGACCGGATAAGAATCTGATCATCAGTACCAATATGAAGTGTGACTTGTCCCGCATCAAAAGGATGAGACGCAAGACGGCAGCTGTGGGAACAGTGGAAGAACGACTGTCACAACTCCTCGACTATCTACGCGAACACCACCTGATCAGTATCCGTGAGTATGCTAATCTCACGGGACACAGCATCCTGATGGCTGGCAAAGAATTGCGCCAATTCCGTTCTCAAGGGCATATCACCACCAGAGGGCGCCGCACCCATATTTTATACACCCTACCTGCCATGCCTGGCTAACTCCGGGACCTTGCGCCCAGGTTGACTTTGCGACGCCACTATGATGTGGGGACATTATGGTTTAGCAGGGTTATTGGGGCAAACTTCGGTCAATAAAAGTCCGATCTAACGAAAAATCGCTCACCGTATCGCAGTAGAATACGGTGGGCGATTTTTTTGTACGTCATCAGGTACCGGACTTAGAGCTCCTTGAGGGGCTTGATATCCAGATGAACCGGTTGGATGAGGTTTTCGGGAGCGAGGATGAGATCCAGCTGCTCCTGAGAGAGGATTCCCTTTTCGAGAACGAGCTCTACGATACCACGACCGGTGGCTACAGCCTCTTTGGCAATTTTAGTCGAGTTCTTGTAGCCGATATAGGGATTGAGAGCAGTAACGATACCGAGAGAGTTTTTGACGTGTGCTTCGGTGGTTTCCGGGTTGGCGGTAATACCTACGATGCAGAGCTCACGGAGGTTATCAAGCATACGAATGAGGAGGTCTGAGCTTTCGAAGCAACACTGTGCCATGATCGGCTCCATGGCATTTAGTTCCATCTGAGATGCTTCACCCGCCATGGTAACGCACATATCGTTACCTATGATTTTCATCGCTATCTGTGTAGCTACCTCTGGGATTACAGGATTAACCTTACCCGGCATGATGCTGGATCCCGGCTGACGAGCTGGGAGGTTGAGATCGTGAAGGCCCGTACGAGGACCGCTGGAGAGGAGACGGAGGTCATTCGACATCTTGCTCATCTTGATAGCAATACGCTTGAGTGCTCCTGAGAAACCTACCATCTGTGATGTATCGGAAGTAGCGCCGATGAGATCTTTGGCGAGGGTGATGTCCCAACCGGTGATCTGTCGGAGTGCCTCGATTACATTTTCTCTGTATCCTGGCTCAGAGCAGATACCTGTACCGATTGCTGTAGCCCCCATGTTGACTTCGAGGAATCCTTTGGCAGCGTACTCTAGGTTGGCGAGCTCGTCCTCAAGGACTGCAGCATAACCATTGAATGTCTGACCGAGGGTCATGGGGACTGCATCCTGTAGCTGGGTGCGTCCCATTTTGATGACATCCTTGAACTCTTCTCCCTTGGCACGCAACGCATCTATCATCATCTGAATATGAGGAATCATCGATAGGTAGGTGCGGTAGAGACCGAGGTGGATGAAGGTAGGGTAGGCATCGTTGGTGGACTGAGCCATATTGACGTGGTCTGGATCC
>JBAKGE010000126.1:0-4251 GCA_037191085.1 Porphyromonadaceae bacterium
CGTGGGAGTTGTAGAAGCGGTGGGACAGAAGTATTCGAGAGTGATACCAGTAATCAATGCAGACTTCAGCATCAGTTGTGTTGTGGGTAAAGAGAGAGCGATAGGGTCACTGAGATGGAATGGTGGGAGTATAAAGCACAGTCAGCTCACAAACATCTCAAAGCATGTGACAATAGCCGACGGCGACTCGGTATTCACCAGTGGGTATTCTGCCATATTTCCCGAGCATATATTCGTCGGCATCATTGATGGTATGGCACAATCTGAAAATGATGAATTCTACGCCCTGAACGTTAAGCTCAATACTACATTTGAGAATATTAAGTACGTCTACGTACTAAAGAATTATGAGCTCCCGCTGCGACAAGAGGTCGAGGATCCGGAAGTAATCCTCAAAGAATAAGGATCACCCAGACATGTGGAATAAGTACTACATATCCCTGATTCTACAGGTTGTATTCTATACTCTCGCTCAAGTCGTCGTGGTGAATAACGTTCGATTATTCGGCTTCTTTCTACCAATACTATATCTCTACCCGTTTCTCAAGATGCCACTACAGATGCCCCAGTGGTCCCTAACTCTAATTGCATTCATCACAGGACTAATCATGGATATAATGATGAATACTCCAGGAATCAATGCTGCTGCAGTAACCGCTGCGGTGTATTTCCGTGAAGGGACTCTGCGAGCACTGATAGACGAGGATGACATAGAAGAGAATGAGACTTCATTCATCCCGTCATTCAGGAGCATGAAAGCAGGAAGATTTATTACGTACCTCCTCATCTGTCTATCCATCCACATCAGTTCAATCATGCTCCTAGAAGCATTCTCGACCCACCTATTCGTACATACGATACCTTATATTGTAGGTTCAATCGGTATTACCCTACTCTTCTTCTTCATCTTTGAGGCTCTTCGGAAGAGAAAAGACGACGATATTTAATACTAAATGGTCAAGGAGTACAGCAATAAGTACAGCATGAGGAAGTATGTCATAGCAAGTGCTATGATATTTGTCGTGCTTGTATTCGTGGTGCGTCTCTTTCAGATACAAGTTCTCTCAGATAAGTACAAGACCGCAGGAGAAAACCTAGCTTTCCTCCGCAGGACACTCTACCCCTCGCGTGGATTGATCTATGATAATCAGGGTAAACTAGTGGTATACAACAAAGCTACTGCCAATATTCAGGTAATCACACGCGAAATTGAACCTTTTGACTCCCTCGAACTCTGCGCAATCCTGAATGTTCCTATAGAGCAACTCAGAACTCGATTTGCCGAAATCAGAGATAAGCGTAAAAACCGTGGCTACTCCCCATACACGCCTCAGCTACTATTCACACAAATAAGTACCGCTGAGGCCAGCCTGTTGGAGGAGAAGTTGTACAAGTATCCAGGATTCTACGTAGAGCACCGTACTACTAGAGACTATAATACCTCCGCAGCTGCGTTGGTACTCGGGAGCGTAGGAGAGGTAAGCCGAAAAGACATCGACCGTGACTCCTACTACGTCCCCAGTGATTACGCAGGGACAACAGGTATAGAAAAATACTACGAGAAGTATCTGCGTGGTAATAAAGGTACCGAAGTGCTGCTCCGTGATGCACACGGTCGTGTCCAAGGTCAATACGAGGATGGGAGATATGATGAACAGCTAACCTCCGGTCACAACCTCAAGATGAGCATTGACATAGCTCTGCAAGAGTACGGTGAACTCTTAATGAAGAACAAGCGTGGTGCTATTGTGATGATAGAACCCAAAACCGGAGAGGTACGCGCTATGGTAGCAGCACCCACCTATGCCCCGGCCATGCTTATCGGGAAGAACAGAGGAAAGAACTTCCAGTCCCTGCAGAGTGACAAAGCCAAACCACTCTTCAATCGTGCTACACTCGGAGCATACCCTCCAGGGTCGACTTTCAAGCCCGTCCAGGCAGCAGCATTCCTACAAGAAGGAGCTATAAATTCATCCACTGTGTACACCTGCCATCATGGTTATCCCCTCGGCTATCGCAATAAACCTGCGTGTCACGGACACCCTTCACCACTGGATCTACCACACGCCCTAGCTACCTCATGCAATGCCTACTTCTGCTGGGGACTAAGGGAATATCTAGATAACCGTAGACGTTACTCATCCATCCAAGAGGCCTTTGAATCATGGAAAAGGCACGCGGTCAGCATGGGATTTGGATACAAACTTGGGATCGATCTTCCGTCCGAAAATCGAGGATATATCCCCAATGCCAAGGTCTATGACAAGATATTTAATGGAAAGTGGACATCTGGAAGTGTTATTTCCATATCCATTGGTCAAGGAGAAATTCTCGCCACACCACTACAAATTGCGAATGCAGGTGCAGTGATTGCCAACCGTGGCTACTACATGACTCCACACTTAGTGAAAGAAATAGAAGGAATCCCCCTTGATTCACTTCACATTGAACGGCACCAGTCCTCCGTAGAGGCCCGACACTTCGACTCTATCATCCAAGGCATGCGTATGGCAGTAACCGGAGGAACATGCAGAAAAGCAAACATTCCCGATATCGCCGTCTGTGGGAAGACCGGCACAGCAGAGAATCCTCATGGCGAAGATCATTCACTATTCCTCGGCTTTGCTCCCATGGAAGACCCTCAGATTGTCATCGCACTAATCGTAGAGAATGCTGGCTTCGGGGCCACATACGCAGTACCTATTGGAAGATTGATGCTCGAGTTTTACCTCCGCAATGGTGAGGTTCCTAGCGAACTCAAAGGCGTGGAGGAGCAAATGATTAATGCCCGCATTAACTACAGTTCATGGTAAAGTCAAAGCAGAAAAACGGATTCTTCCAAAACCTTGACTACCTTACTATCTTTCTCTACCTACTTCTCGTGGGACTGGGGTGGTTGACTATATATGCAGCCAGTTATGACGTTAGTCTAGGTGGAGAGCTTGCACTGGAAGGACGCATCACCTCACAGATTGTCTGGATGGGGATATCCATGGGGGTCGCCATTGTAGTTCTTCTCATCGATTCCCAGTTTATCAAGCTCCTGTCTCCGTATCTATACAGCGCTTTCGTTCTTCTGCTGATAGCTACCATTTTCTTAGCTCCCGATATCAAAGGGTCCCATTCCTGGCTCGTCGTCACCGACAGTATACGACTGCAGCCGGCTGAGTTCGCCAAGGTAGCCACGGCCCTCATGCTTGCATGGTGGAGAGACCGATACGAGTTCGACATTCGGAATCCTCGTGATCTTTTCGTCTCCATTCTCATCTTTGCCCTACCCGCACTCATTATCATCCTACAGTCTGAGACCGGTTCAGCCCTCGTCTTCCTCACGTTCATTCTCGTCCTGTACAGGGAGGGGCTAACGAGTGCAGTTCACAACTTTGGCATCTTTCTTGCCACGCTATTTGTCCTCTCTCTCCGCTTTGCCGGTGTCATGTGGGGGGATACAAATGCTGGATGGTTGGTCATCATCATGATGATCTATATTGCGATCATTATCGCCTCATTGCTCTACTGCCACGTACAACACCTCAATGTTTGGGCACTCATCATCGCACCTTCCGTCTTTGGGGTTTTCGGTATTGCCTCAATCTTCACAGTAATCGATTTCTCCGTACCTGCGGGCATTTCATTAGCCGTACTACTATTCTTCATCGGTTATCAGGCGATCGGTCAGCGGGGAAAATTTGTCTGGCTCCTATTTCTCTTCGGCATACTATCCATCGGTATTCACTTGGGGGTTGATTACTTCTTCAATAGCATTCTCCAGCCGCACCAACAAACTCGTATTCTCGTCTCACTCGGTCTCAAGGATGATCCTGCCGGAGCAGGTTACAACCTCCGCCAGAGCCTCATTGCGATTGGATCAGGTGGCACGTGGGGGAAAGGATTCCTGAATGGTGTCCAGACCAAGCTCTCTTTCGTCCCTGAGCAAGAGACCGACTTTATCTTCTGCACTGTAGGCGAAGAGCAGGGTTTTGTCGGTTCCGTCATCGTCCTACTCATTTATCTCTCTTTGTTGGTACGACTCATCATCATCGCCGAACGTCAGAGCGAGGCCTACGCCCGCGTATATGGGTACAGTGTGGCTTGCATCCTATTCTTCCACTTGACCATCAATATCGGGATGGTACTGGGACTTGTCCCAGTTATCGGCATCCCACTTCCCTACTTCCTCCTCCTCCCTGACTTCCTCTTCTTCCTCCTTCTCACTCTCTCTCCCTCTGTCTTTCCTCTTCCTGTTTCACC
>JBAKGE010000127.1:0-4208 GCA_037191085.1 Porphyromonadaceae bacterium
ACTCAGTTCATCAATTTTCACATTAAGACACTGTTTCCAAGCACCCCTTTTTCCCACAATGGCAAATAATCTCGTTGTCGTACACATGTATGTGACCAAATTCACCACTGAAACCACTCTTTCCGGAGTAGGGCTGTCCGTCTACTATGATACCGAGACCTAGTCCCCATACACAGTTGACGAACAAAAGATTTTTCCCCTTATCCCTATAGTGCATCATGTACTCACCATAGGCACATGCACGGGAATCGTTGTCTATGAATGTCGGTATACCTATACGGTCGGAGAGCACCTTGCCCAGAGGTACTTCACTGAAGTTGAAGTATGTATAGCTGTAACCGGTCTCTGGGTTTAGGCGCCCAAATATGTTGATACCTATGCTCACGACCTTGTCGCGTTGCACCATACATTCCTCGTCCAGATACTTGTTGACGGTAGATATCAGTTCGTCTAAGCACTCCTGGGTGTTGTCGAAAGTGAATGGGCGTCCCATCTTCTCCTGCACCTGTGTGCCACAGAAGTTCATCAGGACGATATTCATCTTACCGGGTTCGAAGTCGATGCCTACGAAAAAGCAATTGTCGGGATTGAGACCAAAAAGAACGGGATGACGACCGCCTGAAGTCTCAAGTTTGCCGTAGTTCATGAGCAAACCCGTATCTACCATCTCGCTCACCAACTTGCTTGCTGTAGGGATACTCACTTCCAACTCTTTTGCGATAGAGGGAAGTGTTTCTGGTCCTAAGTCAATGATAAGCTCCACTACTTTTCTCTTGTAGTAGAGGTTTTTTGTCTGTGAGTCGAACTTCGCTACGAAATCTGCTTCAGTCATACATTACTTCTTTAACTTGTGGTCAAAGTTAAGTATTATTTCTCGAATGACCACAACTTTTATTGCATTAATTTTAAATAATTAGGGTCTAATTCTTCTTATTTCGTAAATTGGAAACTTTACATTGCAATTTTTGTACTTCCGATGTTGTGAAAGTGTAATATGGAGATTGAATCGACCCAAATTTAAATGCATAAATCGGTTATCAAGAGCTTCTGAAGATATTGTATTGGCAGTTAATATGGGCAATGTATCGAATCCTAATACTTATGGATATAATAAAACCTCGACACAGGAGTAGGCTGTGTCGAGGTTTGTTCTTTAATATGTGCATTCTACCGTTTTCGCTTGCTGCTGCTCCTATTGGCGAGTTTGGCTTTTTGGTGGTGTTCTTTTGCTTCCTTGCGTAAGGAGGCTTGCTTTTCGGTCTCTGTTTGATTGAGCGATCCCTCGTCTTGCATTGCTTGTAGCTCGAAGAGGTGGTCACGGAGTTGAGTCGCAGATATAAAATCCAGAGCCTTGGCTGCTGCTTCCATGGCTTCGCGGGTTTTGACGATTTTCTCCTCTATAGTTTCTGCTGACATGTACTCGGAGGTCTTTTCGGTTACTACCTTATGCTCTTGCTCTATCTTATAATCACGTGATGATCCTTGTGGACGTTCCCGGCTCGGACCTGTTAGGTCGAGGATCGAAGCGCTCTTCTTGACTATTTGTTGGGGTACTATGCCATGCTCCTCGTTGAATGCTAGCTGTTTTTTTCTTCGTCTCAGGGTTTCGTCCATGGTCAATTGCATGCTCTGTGTGATGCGATCGGCATAGAATATGACTAACCCATTGAGGTTACGTGCTGCACGTCCAGCCGTTTGTGTCAGGGAGCGATGATTGCGTAGAAAACCCTCTTTGTCGGCGTCCAGTATTGCGACTAGTGACACCTCCGGAAGATCCAGCCCCTCCCTCAATAAGTTTACACCCACGAGGACATCGAATTCGCCTGCTCTCAGTGCCTCCATGATCTCCACACGACGTATAGTGACCACTTCGCTATGGATGTACTCACACTTGATGCCTACATCAGACAGGTACTCTGCCAACTCCTCTGCCATACGTTTGGTGAGGGTTGTCACAAGGGTACGCTCGTTACGCTCAATGCGCTTGTGTATCTCTTCCACAAGGTCGTCTATCTGATTCTCCGTAGGGCGTACCTCTATGATCGGATCGGGTAACCCGGTGGGGCGAATGATTTGCTCCACTACGGTGCCACCGCTCTGCTCCAGTTCGTACTCAGCAGGGGTAGCACTGATGTATATTGTATTGTCCTGTAGTCGGGTGAATTCGTCGAACCTTAGAGGTCTATTGTCGGTAGCAGCCGGCAGTCGAAAACCATAGTTAACCAGATTGGACTTGCGCATCCTGTCCCCACCATACATCCCTCGTACCTGCGGGATGGTGACATGACTTTCGTCTACGATCATCAGGAACTCATCTGGAAAGTAATCCAGAAGGCAGTAAGGACGCTCTCCGGCATTTCGACCATCGAAGTATCGGGAGTAGTTTTCGATCCCGGAGCAGTATCCGGCCTCCTGTAGCATTGTGATATCATTGGTCACGCGCTCATATAGTCGCTCAGCCTCCAGTAGCTGTCCCTGCTGATGAAAGTGTTCTACCTGGAGCTCGAGGTCACGCTTGATGTTCTCAATAGCTATAAGAGTCTGCTCTTTAGTGGTGACAAATAGGTTGGCAGGGTAGATGAAGAGTTCGTCCAGATGCCCCATAAGTTCCCCTGTGAGGGGTTGGAATATTGAGATGCGATCAATGTCGTCTCCCCACATTTCCACTCTGTATGCTATGCCCTCATAGCCTTCGACAGCCGGGAATATATCTACCGTGTCCCCTTTGGTTCTGAATGTCCCGGGCTTAAACTCTGTATTGCCATTCGTGTAGTAGGCATTGACCAGATCTCGTAGTAACTCATCCCGCTCCACGATATCTCCCACTCTGACCTTGACTTTCTTGGACGAGTAATCATTGGGATTTGCCATACCGTAGATGCAGGATACCGATGCTACGACTATGACGTCGTTGCGACCAGAGAGTAGGGCAGCTGTTGTCTTGAGTCTTAGTTTCTCGATCTCGTCATTGATCGCCATGTCCTTCTCTATGTACATATCAGAGCTGGGCAGGTATGCTTCGGGCTGATAGTAGTCATAGTAGGATACGAAGTATTCGACTGCATTATTTGGGAAAAAGGTTTTGAATTCCCCATATAGCTGCGCTGCCAGTGTCTTATTGTGGCTCAATACAAGCGTAGGCATCCCTAGCTCTTTGATTACATTGGCTGCCGTGAATGTCTTGCCCGACCCGGTGACTCCGAGGAGTGTTTGGTTCTTTTGACCACTGCGAATGCCTTGTACCAGCTGTCGAATGGCTTCAGGTTGATCACCCATAGGGGCGAATTTTGAGATGAGATCAAATTGCATTTTCCTACCTTCTGCGATTGTTTAACGAACGACCAACAAAGATAACAATATGTATTGTATCTGTGTGAAGATTTCTGGTGACCATGAAGGGTAATGGAGCATCGAAGTGTCATCATTGTTTACTCCGACCATCGTGACGTTTATGCGAGAGCATCAATAATGAGGGTGAGATTTCTCTGGGTCGTCGATAAGTCGATGTCCCGGAGCTTTCCGAATCGACATCTGGGACATCGATTTATCGACGACCCAGAGAAATCTCACCCTTCATGCGACTACACAATGTGGGAAGGTGTAGAAAGCTCTGTGTCAGCTATTCGGTGACTGTGTCCGTAACTACCAATAGGTGGCATGGTGCGGATGTCCTGCTTTGGGAGTCTACATCCTACGCTAAATGTGAAATAGGCTCGGGAGGGTACGGTCAGGATAGCATCTTGATTGATCGAGTTTCATGGGGTTAAAATTGGGAAACTCTGGGATGTTTAGGAGCGTGTGAGAGGAGCAATGTTGGAGCGAACTGGCGAAAAGGAATTGGAAATACTCCGGAAGGTCTTGGTAGGGAGTAGGGGAGAGGTGTAGTGAAAATTATTTGCCCAGCAAGGAATGAAAAAGCGAGGAAGCCAAACGGCTTCCTCGCTCACTGCTTTTATCTGTGACCCCGGTGAGGCTCGAACTCACGACCCAATGATTAAGAGTCATTTGCTCTACCAACTGAGCTACGGAGTCGCTGTCTTTCTTAAAAGCTCTGCAAAGGTACACAATTTTTTGAACCTGCCAAATTTTTTGTCTTCTTTTTCGGATACCTATTTCTTATCTCCCTTATGAGGCTTAGGTTGATCAGGGACACCGTACTGCGGTGGATGGATTGATACCCAGCAAGATAAATGGAGGTATAATTGAAT
>JBAKGE010000128.1:0-4183 GCA_037191085.1 Porphyromonadaceae bacterium
GGAACGTGTCCCGTACCTATGGTGGATATGTAGTCACCTATCTTCTTCGTATTTTGAACGTATGCAGAGGAGAGTTGTGATATGGCTGATACCCCGAATGCGTAGACTTGACCGGTCGTCCGTCGGGTGCAGTAGCCCTGGAAGTTTCGGTGAAGGCTCCTACCCACTGCTGCAGCATGTAGTTCATCGGTAGGTAAAACAAAGTGATCTAATCCGATCTGTTTGTAGCCGTGCTCTAGGAGGAGTGCCTGAGCGCGGTGGTACATACTGTCCTTGTCAGACTGAGAGGGTAGGCCATGCTTTTCTAGTATCTTCTGCTGAGGAAACATGCTTGGCACATGTGCGTAGGAGAAAGTTACCAATCTATCGGGACGAAGTTCCAGTGCTTTTTGTATCGTGTGCTCGAAGCTATCGGAACTTTGGAATGGGAGACCGTAGATGAAGTCAAGGTTGACGGGCACACCGTATTCCTTGAGTAATGCTCGCACCTCTCCGATAGGAATCAAAGGCTCCACACGGTTGATCGCACGTAGCACCTTAGGGTCAAAATCCTGTATACCAATGCTAAGGCGATTGAACCCCACTTCGAGCAAAACCTCATAGTCTTCGTGTCTCAGGTGACCGGGATGGCACTCTATCGCTATCTCTGGGTGCTCAATGCTCCCAAACTTTTCCCTCAATCGTTTTATTACCAGTTCCAACAACTTCGGATCCGTAGACGTCGGACTTCCGCCACCGAAGTGTATCTGTGAGATTTTTCGAGTTGGGTCTAAATGATCGGTTACCATCTCTATCTCCTGCAGTACAGCGCCTATGTACGCCTCGTCATCTGAGTACTTGTTTCGACGGTAGGAGTTGCACCCGCAGTAATGGCACAGCTGCTGACAGTAAGGAAAGTGGATATAAAACGATAGATGCTTTGGGGTCTGACTGTTTGACTCCCGTACCGCGCTGAACAAATCATCTTCCCCGAAATCAAAACTGAAGAAATTAGCCGGTGGATAACTGGTGTACCGAGGTACGGGGACGTTGTATTTGGAGATAATATCTTCTCTCATTGTAATTCCTTGTCAAGTGGTCTGTACTGCCATACATACAGAGTGGCGATGATGCCTATGAAGACTTCTGTGCCAAACATCCCTCCATATCCCACTACATCAGCGATGCGCGAGCATACGATAGCGAATACCATAGAGCTCAGGTGGGTCACTACGATCTGGAGGGTAAAGTCTGTTCCCTCCCTCCCATCACGCACGAGATCCATAGAGATCGTGTATACGAGAGTGGAAGCCATACCGTAGGTCCACCAGATGAGTCCGATCCCTATATACACAGCTACTGTGTTGGTATTTAGTACACCGTGCAGATGTGTGCCGAAGAAATACCCAGCTGCAACCACAATCATCAGTGCCACTGTGCGGCTTATCCACTTACGGCCGATATGATGAATCCCCACCCCTGATACGAAAGATCCACAGATTCCCATAGCGGTTCCGAAGATACCAACAATCAAGCCGATTTCCTTCATATCGTATCCAAAATCCACCAGCATTGGACGGAGATTGGAGAGCAATCCCATCATCCCTGCATAGAAAAGCAACAGGAATACCATATGCTTTCCTATGCCTTTCCTGGTGAAAAAGGTCAGCATATCTTGACAATTAGCCTTCCTTGTCTCGTGTCTCTTGCTCAGCTTCATCCTATGGTTGAGGACTAGGGGGGCAAGAGCGATGAGAACGAAAAGTGCCACCCACGGCAGTAGGCTTCTCCAGCCTATCTGGTGGAAAAGAAGCAATAGCAAACCACTGCCCACCATACTTCCTGCAAAGGACCCCATTGACTGCATGCTATTGAGCAAACTCCTGTCTCTATGCCCGAAAGCACGCGCCGCCAACGCATCTGTAGCGATGTCTTGTGTGGCTGACATGATGAAAGCCAGTAGTACCAGACCGATGATAACTCCGAAATGTTGTCCGATGTCCAATAGTGCTACCGCGATGATCAGAACAGCGTAGACGATCTCGGAGCCGACGATCCACCGTTTGTAGTCTTTTACCTCGTCCGTGCGCCGATCTACCAAAGGAGACCACAGGAACTTTATGATCCATGGAAGTTTGATCAGTTTGAGCAAAGCGATAGCCGTTAGCGAGTAGTTCCCCTGACGCATCAGAATAGGTAGAACTGCGGAGAAGAAACTCATCGGGATTGACTGTGCTATGTAGAGCGTAAAGAATGTAAATAAGTTATAGTTCTTCTGCTTCGTCATCTTCTGATTCGGAGTTTCAGAAAGAATAATTCACTTTCACCCCAGCCATAAGAGGACGTCCTGGCTTCCCAAAATTTTTCTTCATCGAACTGTAGTAGTAGCCTAAATACTTTGTGTCCGTTAGATTAGTCCCCCATACGGAGTAGCTAAATCTGCCCTTGCTTGCGGTGATGCTGGCATCCAGTAGACCGTAGTACTTCTGCTTGGCGTTGTTGTCCTCCTTCCAGTATATATCTCCTATCCCTTTATATCCGACTCTGAATGTGAGACCATCCACGATAGCACTACCCTTTATCGGCAGTCTGTACTGTGTGTTCACCAACACCGTGTTGCGAGGAACCAGAGGAACAAAATTGCCGGTATAGTTCACAGTACTGCTGTATACATAGTCAATGAACGTTGCATGTGTCAGTCCGTAGGATGCGTTGACGTCCCATGTATCAGTCAACTGTGCATTTAGTGTCACCTCCAGTCCTTTGCTCATCGTACGACCGGCATTGTAGGTGTTAATCGCCTGTCCATCGAGGATTTTCTTTACATGTTTGTCCTGAGTATCTATGGCGAAGAGAGCCAGCTCGGCATACAGTCTACGAGGAATTATCCAACCCTTTGCCCCCACTTCATAGCTCCAACTATGCTCTGGACCGTAAGTGCGCTCACCGCCATTCTCGTACGCGGGATTGAAACCTCCTGTTACGTATCCTCTCGAAACTGTTGCATACCAGTGAGCCGTGGGATTGATCAGATATTGTACGGTCAACTTAGGGGTTATTTGACTGAATTTAATTTGATTGTAATCCTTCGCTGTGCGCTGAGTCGGTTTGCCCTTGGGGGTTACATTCACAGTATAGTCCTGTCCGTTGCTCTCAACGTCGTATCGAATCCCGGCATCGACATTCCAGTGTCGGTTTAAATTGAATGTAGATTGATGAAACAATGCTATGCCCCATGCATGCTCATCCTGTAGTCGATGCGTATGTGATGCTGCCATATCCAGGTCTGCGATACGATCCATGTCGTTGAAGAACGTGAATGCTCCTACACTCCAATTATACCACCCAGTGCTATTGCCTATGAGGGAGATCTCCCCAGAATACAAATGCTGACGCTCTGCTCGAATAGCATTGTAGACAAACTCCTTCGACCCATCTTGATCCACGTCATAGTTGCCATCCAATATCTGCATAGACAGCTGACTGCGGAGCAGAAAGTGACGTGCATGGTGCGTGAACTGCAATCCTGCATCATAAAGTCTACGGATATACACACTAGGGTGATCCAGACTAACCGCATTCACATACATTGTCTCTGGATCCACCACACCGTAGGTGTATGCCCCCTGATGAACGTAGTCGAAGTTATTTGTAAATCGCAACACAGATGATACCGAAGGACGCCACTCGATCTTCGCATTCACGGATCCATTGTTCGCCTTGTCGGACATCTCATTCAGGAAAGTATTCGGAATAAATCCACCGAAGTGCCGATAACTGCCGGCTATGGAATATGCCCAGTGGTCATTAATCTTGCCCAGATGTGATGCCTTAGCTACTAATTCATTGTAGCTGCCGTAGCGCAGGCTAAGATTCGTTCCCTGATAGCGAAACGGTGAACGTGTTTGGATGAGAACTGTGCCACCCATGGCATTTCGCCCGAAGAGCGTTCCTTGCGGTCCGCGGAGAAAATCTATCTTCTCCACGTCATTGAGGTTCAGGTCGAACGAAGACTTCTCGAAATGGGGGATTCCGTCTACATACATTACTATGGGAGAGCTCAGCAGAGAGCCGGTCCCACGTACGAACACCGATGATGTGAGGGGTGTGTCACGGTCAAGCATCATGAAATTGGGGATAATTCCGACGAAGTCCTTGATCCCAATGATCAGGTGTCGTTCGATCTGCTGCAGATTTATTGTGG
>JBAKGE010000129.1:0-4035 GCA_037191085.1 Porphyromonadaceae bacterium
ATGCCCGGACACCTCTCCGAACTCCAGCCTGTGAATGAAGTCGCTAAGGTGCTGATAATATCCGGTGTTCCATTGATAAGAGCATATACTCTCTTTTGACCCTTGGTAGTCTTAATGCCCTTCTTGGGTTTCAACACACCACCAGCAAGGGACTGAAAGTCTCCAACCTCAAACTGGCCTGTAGATACGACACCAGAAGTAACATCAACAACATAGATAGCAACACTTTCAATTTTATCCTTCCCAGCCCATTCGCCTACCTTGTTGTAGTCGTCAGGCAACGCTCTGGCCTCAGCAGGGAAAGAAAGTGACACTGCTACATAGGTGCTACCCTCCTCCGGAAGATCGGCACCATTGCTGGTCTTCTTACAAGACGTTAACCCCAAAATCAGAGCGAGCGATGCCGCGCCGATGCTTAGAATTCTTTTCATTTTGTTTTGTTTTTAGTGATAATAAAATAGATTAAAAATCCGTGAATAATATTTTGCGTTTCTTTTACTAAACGTATTGTTTTACTATTCTCGTCACATGTTTTGCTTTTCCACTATATCCAATTCTTTCAGGTTGTGCTCAGCAAGCTTGTCACCGTTGTTCACAGCCTTCTCCAGACACTCACGTGCTTTGTCGTACTGGCCCACACGAGCGTATGCTACGCCCAAGTTATTGAGGGCATCCTTGCGGTTCGCCACTTTGAGGAGCCGCTCCAGTGCCACACGGTGATTGCCGGTCTCAATGTCCACCGCACTGCCATTGATGATAGCCACAGGGTCATTGGGGAACAATCGTGTGGCGATGTCAAATACTTGGTTAAACTCTCTGCTACCCTCAGGATAAGTTCTTGCTACCAAGTACATTTCATTCAAACTGAGATGTTTGGGATTAGTTTTGATAACCACCTTTGCCTCCTCTACATCAAATGCTCTCACATTGTACGCTATGACGTAGTCGGTACGCCTGAGACGGGGATAGAAGCGATCCAGCAGAATTTTATATGTCGCGCCATTGTCAATAGCTTTGATCTTGGCATCTCTGGCATCCGGATTGCCAGTTCCGTCGATGATGCTGATCACCTCTCTGGCTGTCGCCAACCCCGATCCGAGCAAAGCCTCTCTAAGACCTTCCCAGTCCTCACCATGTCCGACGACAGACTTGATCTGCTCGCGTCTGATGCCATGAGTGGCAATGAGGTAATCCACGAAAGAATTAGCCCGACGCTCAGAGAGCACCCTATTGTACTCAAACAAGGCCTCCGGCGAAGCATACCCCATAACTGCAAATTCGGTAATATTGATGTCCTTATTGCCGCGCACTTCTTTGATCACTCTATCCACACGTGCCAACTCTGCAGCATTATTCTTGTAGTGTCGTAGCAGTTCATGCTTATCCACTTCGAAGTTAAGGGATGCCGAGTGTCGATCCTTGCGAGCCTTAACGGGTTCTACCTCCGGTACTATATATGTCAGCTTGTAGTTCGGCTCGTAAGGCTCTGCAACTACCTTTCTAGTCAATATCTTATCCATGGGTGTACCGGTGCAATTGGCACATCCGGATGAAACGACCTGCATCACCAACGAAGCATCCTGCATCCACTGAGAGAAAGGGACCGATGTCGTGTAATCTACGGATTGCGCAGTCCTATTCCTTCGTGCGAGGACGGTATAAGTATCAGCAGGTGTCGCCGTGGGATTCTTGAGAGTTTTGTTCCTCACGAGGACCTTGTTCCTTATCCTACCTGCAGTCACGACCGCGGGCAGAGCGATCTTCTCCCCACTGATATTGGAGCGTAGAATAGGGGTGATGATAAGCATATCATTGGGAGCGAGCTTCAGGTCATCCAAAAGCACGTTCATGCGAACCGTCAAGTGTCCATCCTTCACGATGCTCGAGAGACGGTCAAATCGAACGTCGTCCGTGTACCGAGACTGTGCGACAGCATAACCTGCCATCACGACCATAATGTACAATAAGAATACTATCTTTTTCATATCCTATCTTTCACCCTTTATTTAATGAGATAAACAAGCGATACTGCCGCTCTCGTCACACCAAAGTAAGTATGATCCCCCTCTGCGAGCTTTGAACCGCAATGGACGCACGGAAATTTCTCGTAATGGATACGCGCAAACCCACCACCGAGACTCAACTCAAAATTCCAACGCGGACTCAGTATCCAATGGTAACCATAACTTAGACCTGCACCATAGAGGTATCCTTGGTAACGTGTATCCTTGAATGCAGCTAAGCGTCCGAGAGGAATATCCCATCCACCCACATTGAACTGCGCCCCATGTGCATGTAGACCGAAGAAGTGCCCATTGAATGCTTCGCACGTCCAATAACGCAACTCCGGCTGCACCAACCAATGCTTGAATCGCTTTCCGTCCTTGAGGTTCCAAAGATTGAATCCGCCTCCCAACTCTAACGTAGTCCTCTTGCCTAAAGCAAACTCCATTCCTACATTGGGAGAAGCGACGGCTCCCCAATACAACAGATTGGACTTAATCGCCGCTTTCTGGGCACTTGCTACCTGAAAACCTCCAAGTAAAAGCAAGAGAAGAAGAAATGTCCTTATTTTTCTCATATTAATTATTGATAAGTGATAAATCTATCGCAACGCAAACCAATCATTCTACCTCAACTCCTCGCGAGCATGAGTACAAACCACCCGGACACAATTCGCGCCACAAACGGAAGAATAATCTAGGTACCTCGGCATAATAGTATTCTGCATGTCATTCAACATCTCATCCTACCCGCACCACAAGATCACTCATGCACCATATATGGTAGACCCTGTAGTGCTTTGTAAAATGTCCCAAAACAACCACACGTGAATACGATAGACGCCCTAAAAACACCGACCAAAGACATCAAAGCATAATCCCCTAAGAAGAGTGCGGACAAAAGCCTTGCATCTCCCGATGTCGGATGAACTTTCATGGCTTACACCGCACTATCAATACCTCTGAGATGAACACAAAAGAAACACAAACCCCTTGTGCCTGTGCCTAAAAGAACGAAGAAAAATTTGAAACGTGAATACGAAAGAGAACGTGACACACTCCACATGATACAACATGGGACTGTACACCAAATATATCTTCTCGTATTTCTGCTTGATAAAATTTCTCAGGTTCCATCTAAGCTCGAAGATATTAAGTAGCGATGCTACCTATTCACAATGACGAGCAAAGATACACACATTTTTCTTTTTTTACCCCCCCCTTATTTTATAAAAAATATTAAATAAATAAAATCGTATACTGAACCCAATAAGAGAAGATGCAGAGTTAAAGTAGCTTATGTGTGCTAAAACCCCCTATAAACAGTGGAATTACGGGGAAATAAATAAGTAGCCATGCCACGTACATCGTCTTTCAAGTTCTGGGTATCTAATTCCCCAAAAGGTGTTTTTTCATATAATTTTAACTACCCTTGATCCTCAACTCTTAGGCAAAGAACTAAATGCAGGGGAGAGGCACAGGGAAAATTTGCAAAGCTTGGATAGTACTGCCCACAAACACACGTCAACGCACATTCTTCCAGATTGTCCCAAAAAGAAGCGTGGACATACTCTGTCATTCACGCTAGATGAGGTCCTGAGATTACCCGAAACACGATGAAAGTACAGGCATGCCCACGCTATTGCGCAGGCATTCGCCATCTTATCTCCTCGTGTTTCTGCTCGAAAAAATTCTCAGGTTTGATCTAAGCGTAGAGGATAAGCAGCAAACGCTACATTATGTCCCCACAAAGGTACTTAATATCTTTTAAAATTCATCATAACTCCTCATTCACTCTCTGGGTTTCCATTGCTTGCGGTCTACACTGTAGATGAAGCCTGAACTTAATCTCGGAACCACTAGAGGGCAATTACTTTCAGTATAGCCTTTTAGATAAATACTTAGACATACGCGTGTACTAAAAAAGCTTTGGGTCGTCGATGAAACGATGACCCAAAGGATGTGAAAAAAAGCTCCGGGACATCGAGAGATCAATGACCCAGAGCTTTCTACATCGTATACCCACACGTAT
>JBAKGE010000033.1:0-20917 GCA_037191085.1 Porphyromonadaceae bacterium
GGGTCGTCGATGAAACGATATCCCGGAGCTTTCAAAAGATTTCTCCGGGATATCGTTTCATCGACGACCCAGAGCTTTTTTATCCTTAAAATGTTCTTCATGTCCTCAAAGACAAAAGACGACCACTATAATTCTACATAACATATCTACAAAAAATAACCACAATGAGAAAGATTCTTGACGTACTCGCGCTCCTGATCATCCTGAGCTCATGCAGTAAGAATACCCCCAGTAACCCCTACAAGGGACAGAACAACGTATTCCTCACCCTCTCCGACGAGCGAGAGAGTCTCCGTATAGACAATGCCTATAAGCAGACTGTAGACTTCTTGGTACGTCTCACTTCTCCCGCCACCGAGGATATCACCATAGATGTAACAGTGAGTGGTGAAGGAAGTAAGGACTTCAAACTCAATACCCCTGTGCAGGTGAAGATTGCAAAAGGGACCTTCGAGGGGCGGTTCAGTCTCACACCAGACATACGCCTGCTGGTCGCTGGTGAGCGTATTGCGGAGGTTACCCTAAAGACTTCCGCTACCAGCGTCATAGTACCAACTCGGGGATTCAAGATCACGATCGCTACAGCTCTGCCCATAGAGCTTACCGATCGTGAGAGGTCACTCCTCCAGTCTTACAAAAAGCGCTGGGGCATCGACGTGCTCCCTCTCCTCGGCAATATACAGTGTGACGGTCGTATCGAATGGGCAGGGTTTAAGGACATGGATCTAAGTTACCCCAAACTCGTAGAGGCTCGCACCGTACTGGTCGAGAAGCAGGTGATGATCGTAGGACTCAGTGCTCACGCGACGGAGGATAAGATTATCCTCGAATTTAAGCACAATGCACTCGGACAAGCAGCATTCATGCGCGAACTTTGGGAGCATCTGACGATCCTTGACCGCTCGTATTGGAATAATCCAAATGTTGAGATTCGTCCCCCTTATTCCACGGAGATTATGAAGCGTATCGCTTGGAGTCCGGAGAAGACTTCAGAAGAGACCTTTGATGTACAACTGGACAACGTTCGTCTCAATCCAGAAACTGGCGAAATCACCTTTGTCGGTGCAATCAAAGAGTCCGTCCGCTATGGCAAAGACTATGCGTACTATGAGGATATGGACGACAAACTAATAGTAGTCCCTCTGCACTTCGAGACTTCGGTGTGGAGACGCATGATAGAGGAGTACAAAAAGGATGCTACGTTCCGCGGCGTTGTTTATGGTGGTAATGTGAATCTTTATAGCATACTCAATCATGAAAGTGTAATGAAGGATACCTCCGAAGTGGATAACTCTAAGTTCTTCGTCCCAGAGGGTAAGATAGATTTCACTACGAATACAATGTCCTTCAAGTATCCGTTCTATGTAGAGAATTCGGATCGTTACAGCAATACCTTCATTACCTGCAAGCCATTAGCTGAATGAAGTACCTAAAACTGTTACTCCTGCTTTTCGGAGCAGCCGTAGCATGCAGGGGGCATGCTACAGATCCTATACGTGGGCACTTGCCGAACGGGCTGAGGTACATTATCCATTCCACCGCTGACGGCTCCAAGTCCGCAGAGCTTAGACTTGTGATGGGTATCGGTTCATGTGTGGAGAGAGATGATGAGCGGGGATATGCACACATGCTGGAGCATCTGGCTTTCGGTGGATCGGAGCACTTTCCCCATAGAGGGATGATCAAGTGGACGGAAAGCAAGGGCATACGCTATGGCATAGGACTCAATGCATACACCACTCATGATCATACGATGTATATGATGTCACTACCAACGGTAGAGTACAACGTATTGGACACGGCCCTTCTCGTCGTACACGACTGGATAAACGGACTCTCTCTTACTGCTGAGACACTGGAGGGAGAGAAAGGAATCGTTCAGGAAGAGATCCGTGTCTGGGTACAGGATGATCCATTCTATGACCTCAAGATCGGTAAGGGGTTGCACTGCCGTCGTATGCCATTGGGGATGACGGAAGACATTGATGCCATGGAGATAGAGAGGATGAGAGCATTCTACAAACGATGGTACCGTCCTGAATATGCAACCCTCCTGATCGTGGGGGACGTAGCGGAAGGGGAAGTCATAGAGATGATAAGGGACAGACTTGGTGGGATAGGAGGGGATATGCTCCCCCTTCCCACACCACCCGATCTTGAGTACCCACAGGACGCTCAAATAGCAGAGCGGTGGGACGATCTCACTACGACATACAGTGTTGAGTACATCATCCCACATCAGACCTTACCGACACGTACTCTCGATGAGATCTATAATGCAGCTCTGGCTCGCATGGCACTCACAGCGTGGAAGAATCGGTTGTATCGTACAACGGGAACCAATCTCTCCGATGCCTGGTATCTGGGGCGTACGAGCCACCTCACCTTGAGTGTCGATGCTCCGTCGGTGTCTAAGTTGGTGGGGCGTATGGAGATAATCGCGTCTACGCTCACGGCACTACGGGGTGATAAGGCAATATCAAAGGAGGAGATGGCCCAACTGATAGCACAGGCGAAGAGATGGAACCCTCTCGTACGGACGGATGATATAGCAGGGTTGACAGATTACTATGTGGATGAAGTTCTGCACGGAGACCATCCCCTAACGAATGCGAAGGAGGTGGAAGACCTGCACGGCAGACTCGACAGTGTCTCACCGGAACAATTGAGACCATACATAGAAATCCTCAGGCAGCAACTCACCGCAGGCAATGCCCTACTCGCATATACATCTTCGGGTAAAAAATACACAGGAGCTCAGATCATGGATTCGCTCCAGCTGGCTATAAAACGAGGGATAGAACGGGAGGATTTCATGTACGTATTCGCATCTTCGACGGACGGGGAAGAGCACATAGAGATCAGCACACCGGGAATATTGCTGGATGCAGTAGCACCACGGCCCGATCTGATTCTCTCGCGAAAGGAACGAGAAGGACTGGGACTAACGGAGCTATTCCTCTCTAATGGTATTCATGTAGTACTGAAGCCCACAACAGCGAGTGACTCGATAGTAAAAGTGAGCATATCTGTACCTGGGGGACATGCATCTGTGGCACCAGAGGAGGAAATACAGCTGGAGAGCTTAGGAGGGTATATGGAGTTGGGCCTGATACAAACAGTGCCAAGAGAACAACTGTCGGAGTACATGATGCAGAATCGTATGTCTATGACAATTATCCCTGACACCTACTGGTATGGGATAGTGGGACAGGGACCAAAAGATAAGCTTACCGAGTTTTTCCGACTACTTAATGAGCGTATACTACATCCCGAGATTCCACTCCACGACATGGAGAGCATCCGTAGTGAATTGCTGCCACAGGAAGAGAAGAATCCCGATCGTCTCAGTCAAATGGTAGCTCGTGATCCCGTGCGAATGATGCAGAGAGCAATAGACCGGGCAATGGGGGAGCAGTTGGTGCTGCACGAGCCTCGCAGTAGAGAGGAGATAGAAGCACTGGACATTACCCGAATGGTGAATGCACATACAGATCGATTGACCCGTACTGAGGGGATGTACATCATCGTAACGGGAGACTTCGACGTAGAGAAAGCAGTGGGTGATATTTCCGGGCTGTGGGGAAGACTCCCTAGGAAGGCACGAATGCCGATACGTCAACTGATACCGGATGCGATGCAGGCAGATAACTTCACAATCGAGAGTGAGGATACAACGGATAAGATCGACCTACGCAATATTTTTGTCGGCAGCTATACTCCCTGTGTTGCGAATCACCTCAAGCTCAAGTTGACTCGTGAACTTCTGCGTAATCGTCTAATAGAGCGGCTACGTACTCAGGAGGGGATTGTTTATTCACCATATACGTACGTATTCTACCGTAACTATCCTCAACCACAAGCATACTTCATCCTGGAGACGACTCTATCACCGACCAATGTTAATCAAGCCAACGGTATAATCACAGACATTATCAGCGACCTCCAAAATTCACCAGTAGATGAACAGGAGATAGAGGATATAAGACGCTCGTTCTTAGCGAATAAGAAAGCTGTACTTACTCCAGAAAATACTCTTGGCTGGCAAGAGAATATTTCCACAATCCTCCGCAGTGGAGAGGCTCTTGAGGACTTTGAGCGATACGAAGAGCTCCTAAGAAGCATCACTCCGGAGGAACTCTGTCGATTTCTCCAAGAGTTCTTTTCCGATAGCAGACATTTAGTATTTCAAACCATTCCTAAAACACAACACAATTTAGTTTTAACTACAAAATTATGAAACAAACAACGATTCTTTTCACCCTTGTTCTCTTGAGTACAGGGTTACTTCAGTCCTGTTCTCCAAACGCAAGCACTCCTATCAATCCCCCGAAGGAGAAAGAGAAAGATGCATCAATAATGGTGATCAAACCAGCTTCCATCGACTCGGTAGATGCCGGAGAAATCACAGCCATTCGTGCCCTCGCCCAACTCAATGATTGGGCAGCTGACTTCGCTTCTGACAATCCTAAGGATTGGAAAGAAACCAACATGACAATCAGCTGGGAAAAAGTAAAAGAGAAGAAGTACATCATACGAAAGATCAGCCAAGGGACAGAGGAGAAATCAAACCTCAAAAAGCTGGTACTCACTGATGAGACAAATAATCTCCCACATCTCACCACTATTGAGTTAACCACTCCGAATCTGGAGACCCTTGAACTCGGCAATCTTCCGTCTCTGTCCAAACTCAGTCTTATCGGCAGTGTCTCCTCCACTTTAGGTAAAGCAAATCTCGGGATCCTACCTGCTCTCGATAGTCTTTCGCTGAGTCATTTCCCCAATCTGGTGACATCAAAGGATAGAGATCGTGAATTCTACCTGTCGGAAGGTTACGACAAGGCCACAAGTTCGGTAGTATCTCTCCAGCCTAAGCTGAGGTACATCCGCTTGGAAGACACCGGCATCACTGACCTCTACATTCAAGGAGGTGAAGTCTCCATCGAGGAGGTCGTACTCCCGGGCAATAAGGTTCTTGACTATCTTAGCATCATCAATAGCAAACTAAAAGAAACGACATTCAGGGGCGGAGATTTCCCATCCCTCAAGACTCTACGAGTGAAGGACATTCGCCAGTCCAATCCTATCGCTATAGACGGTCTCCCAGTCTTAGAAAATCTGTACGTCGAGAAGGCCAATGGCTTACAAAGCATAACAATCACTAACCTTCCCAAGCTGACGAATGCGAATCTTTCCGGTCTCGGTCTAACACAGAACCCGAGGATCTCCGGCACGCCGGCCCTCACTAGTATCGACCTTGATGACAATAAACTCACAACGGTAGACCTGTCTTCCATCTCGGGTCTCAGAAAGGTATCTCTCGGCAGTAATGACTTCTCCTCTACCGATAATATCAAACTTCCTGCAAGTGTTCGAGAAATAAGAGCAGGTGGTAACGAGAAGCTCACGAAAGCAGACTTCTCCCCTTACAAATCACTCGAAAGCATAACCATTCCCGGTATCGCTCGTGGTGCGGAGTCTGCAAACAGAGACCAACCACTACCTCTCTCTGAATTAAACCTAACAGGACTCACAAAACTTACAAAACTCAATGTCCGCAATAATTCCATCTCCGAAATCAAGGTCGGAGATACCAAGTTTGCTAGTATAGAAAATATCGATATCAGCGATAATGCTCTCTCCATCCAGAGTCTTGCCAAAATATGCTTTGCGATCATGGATGCTGTCAGAGATGGACTCCTTGAGGAAAAGGAAAGCAAATTGCTTGAACAAAGAGGGCTAAAGACTCCAAGGGAGAATAATGGTCTACTCGACTATTCCCAGATGAGAAAGGCATTCAGAGATGCCGGGTTCAGTGACGAGGATTTTATTGTAGAGGTTACCGGGAATCCTAAAGACTTCACAGACAATAAGGAAGAGGGTAAAGTCTACTTCCACACCAAATCTCTATTCTTCATTACTATCAAGATAGGAGAAAGATATAGTATCCCCCTACTCAAAGATGAACTCGTAAAGATTGAAAAACCTATAGCCAAATCTTAGGGCATGGTTTGCAGAAAGGCGTGATAACGCAGGATAGGTGTATAGAGAACCTTCTATACGCCTATCCTTTTTTCCGAACTATGGAGACCTATTTTGATGTGTATTCGCACTAAGAATTTATCTTCATGATAGTCTCCTCCGGCCATCTATTGGCAACGCTCCCCCAAAACCTCTGGGTCGTCGGTGAAGCGATGTCCCAGAGATTTTGTTTACGATCTCTGGAACATCGCTTCATCGACGACCCAGAGGTTTCTATGGGGTGTACTATCAAGTCTTGGATGAGCGAAGGGAAACACAGCTCGGCAGAATACAATACATCCCCATGAATTACATCAATAATCCACTTATATCCAGCAAGTTAAAACTCGCAGCAGTAAAGCAGAAGATCTCGTCTCTGTCCTCAGGTTCACGTCCTCTTAGTGCCTTCCTCCGACGGGAGGACGCCCTCCACCAAATCCTCGGAGACGGGGGCCTCTGCTCTCTCCGTACTCCCCGTATCGAGGAGCACCACTACCCATGGTATTGAATCGATAGGAGAAGGTCAGCATCACATATGATGTCGTACCGTTGACTACCGTATCTGTGATAGCATTGGCAGTGACACGGCGGTCGACATTGGTACGCTGACCGAGGAGGTCGTAGCCACTGAGCTCTATAGTCGCATTCTTTCCCCTGAGGAATGACCATGAGAGAGTCATATCCCACAGGAGCAATTCGCGCTTGATGTCATCGTTGTATCCATGTGCATTCTGGTAGCCTATACGATTGGAAAGCACAAGGTCATAGGGAAGATTCCACACGAGTTCGTTGTACAACCAGTAGTCATAGGTCGTTCGGTTTAGATCGGTAGAAATGCTATTCTTGACCTTAGACATAGTCCCCTTGATGCCTGTAGTCACCTGTATATTATCTCCGCTCCAAGAGAATCTCTGATTAAGTCGAGGGGCAAAGTTGTCACTCGTATTCAGTTCGCCGTTTACGAATCCTTTGTTCTTATTGTACATCAGATTGCCGAACGTGAAGGAACTCCACTTCGACTTCGGTCCACCAATGGGTGTGCTTACAGTAAATCCGTACCACGCATTCCACTCCCCATCTACATTTTCGTATGTCGTCACACTGGTACCAGTGGTCTCATCTGTCGTACGCTTAGACACCACCGCATTATTCGTGATACCTCCGCTACCAAATACCTGAAAGCTCTGACGGCGTGAACGGTTACTTATCTCAGCATGTACGTCCAAATTGTGTGTGAATGATGGTAATAGACCGGGATTACCCTCCACACGTGAGAGCGGAGAGCTGATGACCACTACGGGATTAAGCTGTGTCATACTCGGATACCCTGTACGACCACTATATCTCATGTTAATACGGACAGAATCAGAGGGATTGATGTCTAGATTAAAAGAGGGAGCATAGTTCCACACCGTACGAGATTGGTTAAAAATCTCTACCGCCCCATCGGTCGTAATCGTATGAGTGGTGGAGGGATTGGCATCGAATCCCAGGTATAGAAAACTTTTGTCCCAGAACTTGTACCTCACCTGCCCTCCCAGACGATGATCAGCAGTCCTATTCTGCGATCCTCGAGAGTAATCCGTATCCAGTACCGTGTACGATCCGGAGGCATCCTTATTGTACGCCAACTGCTGGGAGGATCGATCATTCAGGTCAAAGTTGTAGTTCAACTGGAGCCCCCACCTATCTGAGAATGGCTCCAAGTATGAAAAACCTGTGCTATAGCGGATCCCACGCTCATCGTTCATCGTCTGCTGATCTATCACCTGTTGGCTCCCGTTTGACAGGAAGTCCGTCACACTATTGCTGAACCCACTCCCGTCAGCATTAGAGTAGTTGACTGAGAAATGCCCGAAAACATTCCGACCCGCATCATTCAAGGTATGCCGAGCGAATAGTCGTCCCCCTGCCTGTAAAGTCCCGGATTTACTCTCCTTGTAGGACGTCCCTCTATTAATCTCGCTACCACTGATATCTTTGGTATCGAACTGGCTCTCCGCAATTGATCTACTCGTTCCATAGTTCGCCGAAGGTTCGATGAAGACGAGCGTACGATCAGTAGGCTTCCACTCGATACGACTACTAAACGCGATGTCTTTACTGTTCCCCAGATTGTCTGACGTACTCACCTCGTAGTTGCGCACTCCGCTACGTAGGATATTCTCCGTATTGGTATTGGTAATCGTACGAGTATCACGATCGTTATACGACACATCGGCAGTGATATTGAGCTTATCGCCGAACGTATTGTCCACGTTCAGCCCTATATTCTTCATCGTATAATCCCCTCGTCCACGGCTCACCCCATCGGTATTATTGAGATTTGCCAGCAGAGTATACCGAGTTTTGTTATTGAAATATATGCCCATGAGATCGGCCTTGTATCGGTCCTTGGTACCGTAGCCAAGATTGGTATTGGTCAGGAAACCTCTTTTCTTATCCTCCTTGAGCTGGAGATTAAGTACCTTCTCCTTCGAGCCATCGTCCATGCCTGTCATTCGGGTCCGCTCACTCTTCTTGTCCACTACCTGTACGTTCTGAACGATATTGGAGGGAAGGTTCTTCGTCGCTATGGTCGGTGTGCTGCTAAAGAAGTTCCTACCGTCTACTTCCAGCCGGCTGATCGTCTCTCCATTATACGTGATACCCCCATTATCATCTATCTCCATGCCCGGAATACGGCGCAGAAGCTCCTCTACGCTCGCACCCTGACGTACCCTGAAAGCATCGGCGTTGAACTGCACGGTATCCTTCTTCAGTGTCATCGGTGTCGCTTGTCCCACGACTTGTACCTCCTTAAGATTGGTGGCAGAGGTCTTCATGGTCAGCGTTCCCAAAGCGTACTCTTTCTTATCCGAAAGGGTCACACTCTTCTCTATAGTCTCAAATCCCAGAAAGCTTACCTGCACGATATAGCTCCCTCCCCCTATCCCCTCGACTCGGAACCGTCCCTGCTGATCAGTCAGTGCGCCTTTGACAAGTGTAGAGTCCTTGGGGGTCAGGACACGAACACTCCCTCCTACGATCCACTCCTTGAGGTCACCGTCAAAAACGCGACCAGTGATGGTGTGACTACTACTCTGAGCCATCACACCACTACCGGACGCTACAAAAAGCAACAAAAACAACATCATCCCGAGGTAGCCGAACCGAGTACGACTCCCTAGGGGCTGTGGGGTAAACAAACTGTGACTAATCATACTTGATTTACTCATTCGTCAAAAACAAACCGAAGGAGAGACTCGTCTCCTGCCGGACTAACTTCATGGGCAATGTGCAATGCATCAAGGTGCCCTCTCCACAAATTCTATGTGGCATTCAACACCTTTATGATTAGCTAAATTTACCTTGGTTTAACGCGACAGGAGAAAAAATTATTTCCTCTCTACGTTGAATTTAGGGCTGAATCTTAGGAGTACTTCCATCTGAGCAGCTATCCGCCTACAATCGTAATTATTATTGGGCAGCCCCCAGATCTGTCCCTTATCGTCCTTCCCAGTTGATTAAAATTTCTCTGGGACATCGCCGGCGAAAGGTCCCTGAGCTTTTTTTCACAACCTCTGGGACATCGCGCAGTCGTTCTCTGGGTCGTCGGGATTCCCCTATCCGCGAAGCACCGTGACCGCCCCTCATAGAGCCTCCGGAATAGCTGTGGCAAAAGGTACTCATCTACTGTAGGCAGATTACGTTTTTTTCGGTACCTTTGTATGTTAGTATAAACCAAGGAAAAGCCCTCCAGTGAGCGCGTATATCCAAGGTTCGCCACAGGGGAAAAGAGGGAAAGGTGTGAACGAAACAGACACAACGAAGATAACATGAGTGAAGAAGTAGAAAAGAATAAGTTGAATCCCGATGAGCATGCCTACAAGGCATCGAACATCCAGGTACTCGAGGGTCTGGAGGCGGTGCGCAAGCGTCCTGCCATGTATATCGGTGACATCAGTGCCAAAGGTCTTCATCATCTGGTGAGCGAGGTCCTGGATAATTCTATCGACGAAGCAATGGCCGGATACTGCACCCATGTAGAGGTGGAGATCCACGAAGATAATTCAATTTCCGTGCATGACAACGGTCGCGGTATCCCCGTGGACATGCACGAAAAGATGGGGAAGTCGGCACTGGAGGTGGTTATGACCGTCCTACATGCGGGCGGTAAGTTCGACAAAGGTTCGTACAAAGTCTCCGGTGGTCTGCACGGCGTAGGGGTATCGTGCGTCAATGCCCTCTCCACCAAGCTACGTGCCGAGGTGTACCGTGACGGGCACATCTATATGCAGGAGTACAGTCGCGGTATTCCTCAGGGCGATGTGACAGTCATCGGTGATACTGATAGGCATGGGACATCTGTCACATTCCTCCCCGATGATACCATATTCACCGTCACGGAGTATGAGTACAAGGTGCTGGCTGATCGTCTGCGCGAACTATCGTTCCTCAACGCAGGCATCCACCTATCCATCACAGACTACCGTCAGCGCGACGAAGACGGTACGCCCAAGCATGAGACATTCTTCTCTGCCGAGGGACTCAAGGACTTCGTCCGCTATCTCGATGCGTCCAAGGAGACGCTGATAGATGACGTAGTCCACATCGTCACCGAGCGCACGGGAGTCCCTGTAGAAGTGGCAATGACCTACAATACGACATTCAATGAGAACGTCTTCTCGTACGTCAATAATATTCACACTATAGAGGGAGGTACACACCTGACAGGTTTCCGCCGAGCGCTGACTCGCACGCTCAAGAAGTATGCCGACGATTCCGGCATCCTGCAGAAGGAGAAGGTGGAAGTCCTGGGGGATGACTTCCGCGAGGGACTCACTGCCGTGATCTCTATCAAGGTGGCAGAGCCTCAATTTGAGGGTCAGACGAAGACGAAGCTGGGTAACTCCGACATTGTGAGTGTAGTGGATAGCGCAGTGGGGGATGCCTTGGCGACCTACCTGGAGGAGCACCCTAAGGAGGCTCGTATGGTGGTGGACAAGGTGGTACTCGCTGCGAAGGCTCGTATGGCTGCTAAGCGTGCCCGCGAAATGGTGCAGCGCAAAGGACCTATGTTCTCTGGGGGGTTGCCGGGCAAGCTTGCGGACTGCCGTAGTCGCAATCCAGAGGCTTGCGAACTATTCCTCGTCGAGGGAGACTCCGCAGGTGGTACAGCCAAACAAGGGCGCAACTCTCTGTATCAGGCTATCCTACCTCTGCGTGGCAAGATCCTCAACGTGGAGAAGGCAATGCAGCACCGCGTCTTTGACAACACCGAGATACAGTCCATGTACACAGCATTGGGTGTGTCGATAGGCACCGAAGAGGACCCAAAGGCTCTCAACACCACTAAGCTCAGATACCACAAGATCATCATCATGACCGATGCCGATGTGGACGGCGCGCATATCGCCACACTACTGCTGACGTTCTTTTTCCGTCACATGCGCGTACTGATAGAGGACGGATACGTGTACCTCGCGACCCCTCCGCTGTATCAGTGCCGCAAGGGTGACGTCAAGGAGTATTGCTACAATGATGAGGATAGGCACAACTTCATACAGACCTACGCCGACGGCGACGAGAGTCAGATCGTCACTCAGCGCTACAAAGGTTTGGGTGAAATGGATCACGACCAGCTGTGGGAAACGACTATGGACCCAGATCAAAGATACCTGAAGCAGGTACAGCTGGAAAATGCCATAGAAGCAGACCGTATCTTCAGCATGCTGATGGGTGAGGACGTGGAGCCACGTCGCGAGTTCATCGAAGAAAACGCTACCTATGCTACCGTGGATGCATAGATCGGCGAAACGAGGCAACGAATAAGAAACGAAGCAAAGGCGCTGCAATACTCTCAAGTTGGCAAGTAAGGGCAAAGGGAGAAAGGTAGCGCCTTCTTGCTGCATGTATAAGGACATCGGCGAGTAGGAGAAACGAAGTAGGAGCCTATGACAACGAACAGCTATACAAGGGAACTACAGGTGGACTTTTCGATAGATAATCTGCGCCGGCACGTACGGGGGACCGTGACGGAGCCGTCCCCTGTCATCGGCATTAGCTGCAATCACAACCATGTGGATGAGAACACGCTGACACATACTTACGTAGACAGCGTTAGGCTATCAGGAGGCACCCCTCTGCTTATCCCCATGACGACAGACTTGTCCTCGATAAGGCAGATGCTGCTCAGGTGTCACGGACTAATCCTATCCGGAGGAGGTGATGCCCACCCTCTCTGGAGTGGAGATCCCGACATGGGTAAACAAGGACAAGTGGACACTGCCAAGGACTACTTCGACTACGCCCTGATAGAGACTGCGATAGAACTCAATATCCCAATCCTCGGTATCTGTCGGGGGATGCAGCTGCTCACGGTAGCATTGGGCGGTAAATTGTTTCAGGATCTTCCCTCCGAAAAACCTGGGAGTATCGGGCATATGCAAACCTCATCACGCTATGAGCTAAGCCACAGGGTACAGATCACCGAAGAAGGCAGACTGCGTGGTATCTTCGGCACAGAAGAGGTGCTAGTCAATTCGTTTCACCACCAAGCCGTTAAGATCATCCCCGACTGTGCCACCACATGTGCGATAAGTGAGGATGGAGTTGTTGAGGCTCTGGATTTTTATCCGGAGTACAATGCTCTCGGAGTACAGTGGCACCCGGAAGCACTGGCATGCGATGCTCGCCAACCACACGATAAGCTCTTCAATTTCATAGTACAGGAAGCAAAGTTATACGAGCGTGCTCGGTGTCTACACCGTCATGCAATCGCCGTGGACTCACACACTGATACTCCAATGATATTTGGAGGGCAAGCGGAATCGTATGACTTTGGAGTTCCTGCCACAAGAGCATTGGTGGATGAGCCTCGAATGATCAACGGTGGCCTCGATGCATGTGTGATGGTGGCATACATACCACAGGGAGAACTGTCGGACGAAGCACGCAGAAAGGCATATGACTATACGGATCAGACCCTGCGTGACATTGATACAGTCATGCAGCGTTGCCCCCACATCAGAGTTGTAACTGCCGACAGCATGGACGTGCGGAAAGGGCACAGATACATCATCAAAGGTATAGAGAACGGCTATGCAATAGGGCAGGACATCAGTCTGCTAAAGCACTTCAAGACTCTCGGAGTGAAGTATATTACACTATGTCACAATGGAGACAATGACGTCTGCGACTCGGCGAGTAAGAGCAAGAAAACACACGGGGGTCTCAGTGATTTTGGTCGTGAAGTAATCAGGGAGATGAACCGCCTCGGCATCACCATAGACGTATCCCACGCAGGAGATCAGACGATACGTGACATACTGGAGCTAAGCTCTCAGCCGGTAGTAGCATCACACTCTTCCTGTCGCGTTCTCTGCAATCACCCACGCAATCTACCCGATGATCTCATTCGTGCTATAGCGGACAAAGGCGGAGTGGTACAGGCATGTATGTACAAGGGTTTCGTCAAGGAGCAAGCCGATCAAGCGACTATACTCGACTTTATCGACCACATACTCCACATACGTTCACTTGTAGGGGCTAACCACGTAGGTATCGGTACGGATTTCGACGGAGACGGGGAGGTGATCGGGTGTCGTCACACTGGTCAATTTATCCGTATCACTATCGAACTTTTACGGTCTGGTGTCCCCGAAGATGAAGTAAAAATGATCCTCGGAGAAAATTTCTTACGTATTTTGTCGTGTAATCACATATAAAAATGTAATTTTGCCTCAAATACTGAAAAATCACAAGTTTTTATGAACAAAATTATCAGCAAGGAATACCTTTCAGAAAAGGTGGTTAAGTTCGTGGTCGAAGCACCTCGAATCGCAAAGGCACGTAGGGCAGGTCACTTTGTGATCTGCCGCGTAGGAGAAAAAGGTGAGCGCATACCGCTCACAATAGCAGATGCAGACCTGGCAGCTGGCACTATTACGCTTGTCGTTCAGAGTGTGGGCAAGAGTTCGTCTAAAATCTGTGCACTCAATGAGGGTGAGTATATCACCGACATCGTTGGTCCGCTCGGACAGGCGACCGAAATAAAAAAATACGGTACTGTCGTATGTGCTGGCGGGGGAGTAGGTGTCGCTCCACTCTATCCTATCGTCAAGGCGATGCACGAAGCAGGCAACCGCGTCATCGTGGTCCTCGCAGCGCGAACCAAGGAACTGATCATCATGGAAGATCTTATGAGAGCTGCATCTGATGAGGTTGTGATCATGACAGATGACGGCTCGTACGGCAAACAAGGTGTCGTAACCGTAGGTATTGAGGATGTGATTAAGCGTGAACAAGTAGACCTGTGCGTGACCATTGGCCCTGCGATCATGATGAAGTTCGTAGCCGAGCTCACCCGCAAGTACGAAGTGCCTACCATGGCCAGTCTCAATACAATCATGGTCGACGGCACAGGCATGTGTGGTGCGTGCCGTGTCACTGTCGACGGTCAGACGAAGTTTGTATGTGTCGACGGTCCTGAATTCGATGCACACAAGGTAGACTTCAATGAGATGCTTCTCCGCATGAACGCATTTCGAGATGCTGAACTCCAAAAAAACTAATCGACATGAATAACGAACTGATCAAAGAGAGACGTCAGCAACCATGGCGCGAAGAGCTTCGCAAGAGTATAAAACCCAAAGAACGCTCAGCCCAGGAGCGTGTGGAGATGCCTTCGCTCGAAGGCTCTTATAGGGCACGTAACCACGAGGAGGTGAGCCGTGGTCTGACGGCAGAAATGGCACAGAGTGAAGCACGTCGATGTCTCGACTGTGGTGCTCCTTCTTGTATGGATGGATGCCCTGTGAGCATTCACATCCCTTCATTTGTCAAAAATATCGAGAGAGGAGAATTTCTTGAAGCTGCTCGCATCATTCGGGAAACGAGCTCCCTCCCGGGGGTGTGTGGTCGTGTGTGCCCTCAGGAACGCCAGTGCGAGTCACAGTGTGTCTACACTCTGAGTCTCAAAAAGCCTGCAGTGGCTATTGGGTTCCTTGAGCGCTTTGCCTCAGACTACGAGCGTGAGGCTATCCTCCGTGGCGATGTTCCACCAGCTGAATTGGATAAGCCTGCTCGACCTCTCGGGAAGATTGCAGTCGTTGGCTCCGGACCTGCGGGTCTATCTTGTGCCGGTGACCTCATCAAGTATGGTTATGATGTCACTGTCTTCGAGGCTCTTCACGAGCTCGGAGGTGTACTTCGGTACGGTATCCCTGAATTCCGTCTTCCCAATGATGTCGTGGACTTCGAGATCAATCAACTTAAGGAACTCGGTGTAAAGTTCGAGACAAATACAATTGTCGGCAAAACCATCTCCTACGAGGAGCTAAAGGAAGAAGGATTCGATGCTATTTTTGTCGGTAGCGGTGCTGGTCTTCCCAACTTTATGCACATTCCCGGCGAAAATCTCGTCGGTGTCATGTCCAGCAACGAATACCTTACACGTGTCAATCTCATGCAGGCAGGCAAACCCGATGCCGACACCCCTGTATCCCGTGGTAAGAGCGTTGTCGTAGTCGGTGGCGGGAATACAGCTATGGACTCTGTCCGCACTGCTCTCCGTCTCGGCGCTGACCGTGCCATGATTGTATACCGCCGTAGTGAGGAGGAGATGCCAGCACGACTTGAGGAAGTGCACCATGCCAAGGAAGAAGGTGTCGAATTCCTCACCCTCCACAATCCTATAGAATATATAAACGACGGCAATGGAAAAGTCTGTGCTGTTCGCCTCCAGAGAATGGAATTGGGTGAACCGGATGCAAGTGGAAGACGTAGTCCAAGACCTATCGAAGGCGACATCGTCGAGATTCCAGTAGACGAAGTTATCGTAAGTATCGGGGTATCTCCGAACCCTCTAATCCCTCAAAATTTCCACGGACTGGAGGTCACCAGAAAGGGAACTATTACTGTCGATGACGAAACTAACCAGAGTGCACTCAAAGATGTGTTCGCAGGCGGTGACATCGTGCGTGGCGGTGCTACAGTTATCCTTGCCATGGGTGACGGACGAAAAGCCGCTGCAGGTATACACTCATACATGCAAGAGCAAAATTAGGGGAATTTCGTATAGAATTATCCCCCATATCCATAGCATTTAAGCATTTGCGGACTGACTTCCCCTGCATCGCATAATCAGGTGCCATGTGGGGGAAGTTTTGTTTTATTCTTTCCGGGCAAGCCCATTATCCTACACCATAAGACCTGCTTATACAACGCCACTATCAATACACTCCTCGTCGGCTAAGCAGTACACTGAGAACGGGATATGCCGTTATTTTCAGGATTTTATTTGGTGATCTCCATATATTGTTTAACTTTGTGGCAAAGTTAGCTTGCAAAAAGAAAATACAACTCAAACAAATTAATTATGAAGAAAGTACTTATCCTCGCTGCAGCAGCGACTATGGTTTTCTCTGCTTGTAACTCCAAGAAAGAAACCTTCGTCCTTACAGCTACAGAGCTCCCCGCCGAGCTCAACAATACCTACGCATACGTAGTCGAACAACGTGAGAATGTAGACTCCGTACTCATCACCGACGGCGCATTCACTCTCAACGTGAGTAACCTCACCCCAGACAAAGTATCCTATATCTCTTTAGGTAACGACGGTGAAATCGGGTACTTCCCCTTCATCAAGGAAGCCGGAGAATACAAGGTTGTCTCCACTACCGGAGAGGATGGACGCACGACATTCTCTGTTGTTCCAACAGCTGAGAATCCCAAGTCTCTCAACGGCAAGTACTCTACGTTCATACAGGCTCTCAGTGAGATTGCTACTCCCATTCAGACCGCCTATCAGCAGAAGTATAAGTTGCTGACAAGCAATCCTAACCTCTCCTCAGACTCTGTAGCCCTCCTCCAGAACGAAATGGATGCTCTCGCCACTCAGCTCAATCAGGAGAAGAATGTATTGGCACAGAAAGTATATGACGACAACAAGGACAACATCGTAGGTCTCACCGCATTCAGCTACATGGCGTACGACAAGGAAGAAGACTTCGTGACCGCTTACGAGGGTGCATCTGACTTCGTGAAGGCTGACGAAAGGCTCACCAAAAGGTATGAAAGCATCAAGACAGCTATGAATACTCAGGTTGGTGCTAAGTACATAGACTTCACTATGGAAGACGGTCAGGGTAATTCTGCCAAGCTCAGTGACTACCTCACTGATGGTCGCTATCTCCTCGTAGACTTCTGGGCATCATGGTGCGGCCCCTGTCGCAATGCCATGCCTCATCTCGCGGCTCTCAATAAGAAATATGCTGACAAGATTCGTGTCCTCAGCATCGGTACTTGGGAAGAGAGCATCGATAACAACAACAAGGCAAAAGAAGAACTCGGCATGAACTGGGAAACTTTCTTCGACAGCAAGAATGTAGGTACCACATCATACGGCGTGACGGGCATCCCTACTCTGCTCTTCATTTCTCCTGATGGAGAGATCCTTGTCCGCACTCACTCTCCCGAGGACATTGATGCTAAGATCGCTGAGCTTAAGCTCTAATCTTTCACAGCACACACAGAGGATTTGACCGTCTCACTGTCTCATCCTCCATTCGTACAGCGAGTGTATCTACGTTGGGTGGATACGCTCGCTCTTTTGTTCCTTATCCTCTACGTCCCTGCCATATCAACCTTTTCTGTTCGGTCGCCCATAATAGTTCGCAGTAAGGGCAAATAAAATACAGAGGAAGCTTTACTCTGTACAGAGGATACTATACTTTATACAGAGGAAACTTTGCTTTGTACAGAGGATAGTACCCTCTGTACTTTATCTATAGGACAAAGACACTTAAATCAGTGATTCGGGTGAATACAATACGGAGAAGTTCAGATAAATGATAGGAGCAATGGGGAAGAGACAATGGTAGGAAGGGAAAAGGGGATGAAAGAGGGATAGAAACGGAAGTGTTTGGGGAGGTGTGGAAATATAAGTAATTTTGTTTGGGTGGAGAGTGTGCACAGAATCAAGGGGGAAAGAATAGACAAGAGCATGGACAATAAACTGGAAGCAGGTACCCTACGGTACCGCAGGGACGAGGTCTCTGAGGTCGCACAGTTACTGCTGGAGTACTTCAGTGACAAATGTGTATGGGCCTTTGATGCCCCTATGGGTGGAGGAAAGACTACCCTCATCAATGCCCTTTGCGAAGCACTAGAGATAGAGGAGGTGACGAGCAGCCCTACCTTTGCGATCGTCAATGAGTACCACAGTACCCGCAAGGGTAGCGTGTACCACATGGATTGCTACCGTCTGGATACCCTTGCAGATGCATACCGCATCGGACTCAATGAATACATTGACAGCAACTGCTATTGCTTCGTAGAGTGGGCCGGAGTCCTCCGTCAGCTCCTGCCCACCGATGCCCTGCTCATCCGCATAGCACCGGTGGAAGGAGCTGAGGATGAGCGACTACTCACGGTGCTCAACACTGACGATCCATTCCTCTACGATGTGAAGTAAGGATGTAAGAATCATGAGTGCGGTGTGGTTCGTACGGATAGTAATGCTACTAATGTTTGTCCTACCGGGGATATTATCTCTGTGGGTGGGAGTGTCGGGAAGCCGGTGGTTCTTCGAGAGCAGGGGGGCAGGCTTCTGGCGACGAAGACTGGGACTAAGAGGAGCGCGTATCGTATATGTAGTCCTTGGGGTGCTGCTGCTGGGGTGTGGAGTCATCTTCATGCTCGACCCTCTCGGTGTCATGGGCGATATCTCTCCACGTTGAGAGACCATGCGGGGATGAAAATTTAATCAGTAAGTTAATGAATAAAGGATGACAATAAGTAACTACCGATACAGCGGGTCCGAGTATGACCCGGTAGCCGAATTCGCCGCACCCTATCAGTCTACAGCACGCAACATCCTGAGCGGCAGATACGCTCAGGTCATTGATCAAATGAACAAAGACAAGCTCTGGGACAGAGATCCCGGCATAGATCAGCTGCGAGAGAAATACTTCTACCTACGCCAATACTACCTGTCAGGTGCGCAGGATCCCGCACGTGAGGGGTTCCTCCGAGAGATAGGTCGTGAGCTGATGTTCCTGCTACGCCATAAGTTGATGATACAGGAAGTAGGTCCTCAGCCCTATCACTCGAGGACAATGGCAGAGCGGCGACTAGTGGAACAAGGGATGCGAGAGGAGTCTGATTTCATAGCCATGCTAAGCTCCGTGGGACACCACATAGGCGAGCCTGCCACTTATTATTCACAGCTAGAACTACTATTCGACTACACATGGGTGGGTGATCTCACAAGGATAGGAGCTGCGGCTATAGTAGAGCTACTGCATGACGACCGACAAACTATAGCAGGCATCCACCTGCTGGCAGGACTATACCTCGGTCTGCTACAGTGCTTCAATGAGAATAAGCTCAAGGTGATATGCACAGTAATAGAGGAACAGATGAGTGATGCACTCCTGGGGACAGCTCTGCCGGTACTCCTGATTATAGGCAGACGCTACCAGCAGGAATTGACAATGCAGCACCCGGAATTAGTGGAGCGAATGCAGCAACAGCTGGCAGACAACGTTAAACTCAATGATGCGACATACAAGGCTGTAGTTGAGATCTACCACGCCTACAGTACTACGCGAGATCACCAGATATTCATGGACAATGTGATGCCCAAGCTACAGGAACTTCGTTCGAGACTAGACTTCTCTAGTAATTCCGATATCGCAGAACAAATGCAAGAGCTAAGTGAGCGCCTGTCTACGGAGGAGACAATAGAACTACAGGAACTGATGGAGAATGCGGTAAAACGTATGGAGGACTTCGATGCAACGGGACATGACGTAGAGTACCACTCGATGAAGGAAATGAAAGGAACACCTTTTTTCGGTACTGTATCACACTGGTTTCTCCCCTACGACCCGAATCATCCACAGATAGACCCCGAGGTGGCTGAGGTATTGGACGAATATAGGTCTGTTATCTTCAAGGGTCGGAAAAGCATTATTTCCTCAGACTTGTATTCCGTAGCTACATTCCCTCAGTGGGGGCAGGTCATGGGGCAGTTGTCTCGACTGAAGGAGGTTTTTCCTCCGGAGGGAAGTGCCTTGAGAGAGCGGTCATTGACCGATTACATGCGCGATTTTCTATTTGGATCCTATCGTTTCCACCACCTCAGTGGAGCACGTGTCGACTTCTACAATCCCTTTAGCGACAAGCCTTATGTGCTGGATGGTGCTTTCACGCAGGTACCACTGCTCTTTTCCGAAGACGCAATACTGGAGCTGGCTACGTTCTTTGCGAAAGAACGCCACTACATGGCTGCCGGCAATACGTATGAGCGTGTGGTGGCTGAGCAGGGCATCGAAACGGGAGAAGCTTGGAGGGGGATCGCAGTGACAAGGATGATACGTAAGGACAGCGAGGGGGCTCTCACTGCACTACAAAATGCGATACAGGCTGAAGGGATGACGGCAGTGACGGTATCCAAAGCCGTTGGTCTACTTCACGAGCTGGGGAGAACGGAGGAGGAGATAGAGCTGATATCACGTGCGGAGAAAGAGATTGAGGGTGAATGCTTGGTGGATTTGGTGGAGCGTAAAAGCCGTATCTTCCGTGAAAAGGGAGATATAGGTAGTGCTGTAGAGTCAGCATTCAAGGCTGTATATCTGTCCGACCGAAAGAACGATCGTGCCCTAACGACGTTGGGCGAGACACTCCTGATTGCAGGTCGTGCATCAGACGCATACGCACAGTTGACGGAGGGCGAAGCTGAGACCCAGCTAAGTGACAGAGCACAGTGGCTGTCTGGAGTAGCCCTAATAGCACAAGGAAAAAGAGCACAGGGGATAGAACGACTAAGGAAACGAAGTGATAATAGTATTCCGATAAAGGAACGCGCAGAGATGCTGGCACTGCTTGGTCACTATGACATACAACCATG
>JBAKGE010000034.1:0-20815 GCA_037191085.1 Porphyromonadaceae bacterium
ATAGAAGGGGCAGCTATAGCTACCCTCATCACCTATGTGCTCAGCTATACCTTTCAGCAGTCCATACTGTGGGTCAAGATGAGCATTACACCATTGGACCGTGAGATGCTGTACATGTATGCCGTACTTATTGTTGTTCTAGCAATCAATGAGCTACTCCCCCATTCTACCTCTCTCGTAAAAGACTCTATCTGGCAAACCATCTTCTTGATGTCACTCACCTACCTACTGCTCCGTAAGCAACCCACGTTTAGATATCTACAATCACACGTACTTGCAGCGCTCAAGATAAAAAGATAAAAACAGATATTATCATGAGTACTTCTTCTCGTCAACTACGCAATAAGAAATCGACAGGTCTCTATTTAATCCCCTTCGGGGGGATCGCTCGCCGTCTTCGGACGATAGCATCCGCCATTGAAGTTGCTCGTAGCATGGGTCGTCCTCTGGAGATTCTATGGTTCTCCACAGACCACTTCCAATCCACAGCTGGACGTCTCTTCACTCTGTCTCCCAAGATGATGTCAGAGGACATCTCTATCCGAGAAGCTACGTGGAAGGATTGGTTCTTCAACGACACCCCACGTCGTGCCAATCTTTGGATCCCGGCTCCATTTATACTCTGGCGCTACGACCGATTCCTATCTCCTCGTAAGCTCCAGGAGCTCCTCAGCCATCATCCCGATCAATTGACCACTCTATTAGGTAATCCGGAGGAGAAAATCCTAATGTCTACTAACCAAGCGTTCCTCTCCAAGCGTGGCATGTACGGCGTTATTGAGCCGACAGTAGAGGTTATCAATTCTCGCAATTCTCGCATGTCTGGATGGCCACAAAACGTTGTAGGTATCCATATCAATCGTAAATCATCAGTCGGATCCGTAGACTATTCCGACTCCCCTACCGAGCTGTTCATTCGTCGCATGCAAAACATGATTGAGCAGGACTCCACTGTATCGTTCTTCCTTGCTACCACATCCCGCAACGAGAAGGAAAGATTGAAAACCATATTCAAAGATCGTATCTTCTGCTCCTATGCAGAAGTCGACAACGAGAGCCAAGAGGGTATCATAGAGAGCTATGGTGAACTTCTTGCTCTGTCTTGTACACGTAGAATTATCTCGACTCCGAACAGTTCATTCGCTGACATAGCAGCTACCCTAACCAATATTCCCACAGAGCAACTTAGCATATTTTCATCTGTAACAAAATAATAACTTAGATATCAGAGACACTTATGATCTTTAAGTACACTCGCCGATCCACCACACCAGCACATGTAGGAAATCAAATTATTGGTGGTGAAGCACCGATATTAGTTCAGTCAATGGCCAATGTCGACACCAACGATATCAACGCAGGAATAGCTCAAGCGATGAGCATCGCTGATGCAGGAGGACAGATGGTACGCTTTACGGCCCAAGGTACCAGAGAGTCCAGGGCACTTGCCGGCATACGTGCAGGACTTACCCAGAGAGGATACAACATTCCACTCGTCGCAGATATTCACTTTAATACCCGAGCTGCTTACGAGGCAGCACTTCATGTAGAGAAAGTACGTATCAACCCGGGGAACTTCTACGATGCAGCGAAGAAGTTCGAGTCTATAGACTACACCGATGAGGAGTATGCCGAAGAGGTACGAGCACTTCAGAACAGCTTCAGAGACTTTGTCACTCACTGCCGTACCCACGGTCGTGCGATTCGCATCGGTGTCAATCATGGTTCCCTCTCCGATCGTATCATGAGTCGATACGGTGACACCCCGGAGGGAATGGTACAGAGCTGCATAGAATTTCTATCCGTGTGTGTGGAGATGAACTTCACGGACGTCGTCATTTCTATCAAGGCTTCCAATCCTCTCGTTATGGTGCAGACAGTACAAATGCTTGTCCGGCATATGGAAGCAGAGGGCATGGCCTTTCCCCTGCATCTCGGTGTCACTGAGGCTGGAGATGGAGAGGACGGACGCATCAAGAGTGCCGTAGGCATAGGCACCCTATTAGGACAGGGAATAGGAGACACAATACGTGTGTCCCTGAGTGAAGACCCAGAAGCAGAGATCCCCGTGGCTGTGCTTCTCCGCAGTTGTGCTGAGCACTTGGAGGGAACTCCTGCCATAAGTGTGAATGAACCGCTACCACAACCATTCCGAAATGCCAAAGCACCACTCGTCCTCGTGGATGCAGATGATAGTCTTGACAGCCTACCAGAGGATGAACGTCCGGATATCGTCATGATAGACAATGCCGACCAGCCGAATAATTGCGGATGTAAAGTACTCGGAAATAATGATATACGCATCATCACTGACCACGAAGCCCTCACGACGACGGACTGGAGCACAGATGATAAACCTCTGATCATCCGACTCACGCACCCCAATATCCCCGCTATGCTTCGTGCCATAGATGCGTATGTCCCATGTGCATACTACCTACATCTCTCCATCGATGCTCCGGCTCACGAACTCCCCACACGATATGGTTTTCTCCTCGGAGAGGCTCTCCTCCGAGGTCAATCCTCCGGTATATATCTACACTCGCCTTCCGTATCCGGTGCTGAGCTGGCACACATAGCATTCGGACTACTACAGGCATCACGACGGCGCATCACACGCACGGAGTATATCTCATGTCCCAGCTGTGGTCGTACGCTCTTCGGCTTGCAGGATACTGTAGCTCGCATAAAAGCAGCCACCAGCCACCTCAAAGGTCTCAAAATCGGCGTCATGGGGTGTATTGTCAACGGACCGGGTGAAATGGCTGACGCTGACTACGGTTATGTCGGTTCTGCTCCTGGCAAGGTAGATCTCTACAAGCAGAAGACCAAACTCAAAAGGAACATACCACAAGAGAATGCAGTAGAGGAACTCATTGAACTCATTAAGGCAAATGGAGACTGGCAACAAAATGAACTTTGACTACGAGATAGACGGTGAACGTCTCAATAATGGATTTGGAGGCAGAGGTGGCATAGAGGTCATCGTAGGCTCCATGTTTTCGGGAAAGACGGAAGAGCTCATGCGTCGGCTTCGCAGAGCGGTGATAGCACGGCTGAGGGTGGAGGTCTTCAAGCCCGACCTGGATACACGCTACTCGGTGGAGGATGTGGTTAGCCACGATCGTAATTCGCTCTCTGCCACTCCGATCAAAAACCCTATGAGTATTCTCCTATTGGCTTCAGATGCCCAAGTGGTGGGGATAGACGAAGGACAGTTTTTCGACGATAGCCTTACCGACGTGTGTCAACAGCTCGCAGACAATGGGATTAGAGTCATCGTATCGGGGCTGGATATGGATTTCCAGAGACATCCATTTGGCTCTATGCCACAGCTGATGTCCATAGCCGATACCGTGACGAAAGTGCACGCTGTCTGTGTCGAGTGTGGAGCCCCAGCGATGTACTCCCATCGTACTGTGGCTGATGAGCATCAGGTGTTGCTGGGAGAGAAAAATGAGTACCAGCCACTGTGTCGTTCCTGTTACCTCAAGCACTACCCAGCGGTTGGTTCGGTGGGTGGGGATTGATACCCGTCTCCTCTTCTGCAGGTATCACGATCAGTACACTTCAAGAATGGTTGTATAAGGTCTACGCTGATTTGAGCAGCTAACACTCGGTTGTTTGATAAAATTTCTCTGGGTCGTCGACTAATCGATGTCCCGGAGGTCTTCGGAAAAAGCTCTGGGTCATCGATTCGTCGACGACCCAGAGCTTTTTTGTGCCCCCTCGCCCTATATGCATTGAGGTGGGCGCGGAAGAGAGGTATTTCACATACGATTCTTCTTCCTACGGAAATATCGTGAGGAAAGGTCTGAGGAGTGCTACATACTCCTCCGTATACTCGTGCCGTCCGGCTCCTTCCTGTATCGTGAGGTGGGAGATACTACAACAAGGAGTGGTGGTGAAAGACTTGCCGTAGATGATGATAGCGCGCTTAGGTGTACGATGAAGGACTGTATGCACGTACACTACCTCCTGAGGATAGAACCCTCTCTGCTCTGCTGTCGTCATGAAAGCAAGCAAACTACTGGTGGCAGTGATGATGGCTATCCGACCTGATTGCGTAAGTAACATTTCTGCCCCGCAGAATAGTGCATGGGGTGTAAGGCTCCCGATATGCTTGGCGGTCGTTGTTCTATCATCCTCAGACTCGTGTGTGGGTGTGTAGTAAGGAGGGTTGCTGACAATGAGATCGAATCTTGAGAGAGAGGTGGAAGCATAGTGGCTGAAGTCGTCATGAACGACAGTAATCCTACCTGCGAATGGAGAAGAATCGGTATTGTATCCGGCTTCGGTACATGAGGCTGCATCGACATCAATAGCATGAATCATAGCCTGTGGCAAGCTCTGGGCAATCATGAGGGCAATCACTCCTGTCCCGGTTCCTACGTCAAGGACTGAGCAGGCATCAGTATACTTGGCACCGACATAGGCACCAAGGAGGACACCATCGGTGCCCACCTTAAGTGCGGATAACTCCTGTCGGATAGCGAATCGCTTCATCCGAAAGGTCACCTCACCTTTTTTCCGTGACATCCGAGTAGTTCTATCAGTTTGTACCATGCCTTGGCTACCTTATTATTCGTACGTCGATAATAGCCCTTGAGTACCGCGTAAGCCTCTTTGTCCTCCTCCACGTGTGGTACTACGGCAGGCGCATATAGGGGGTATGGTGCTACGGGAGTAGCGTAGCGATTGTCGGCACTACTATGGGTTCCCGACCCATCGAATCCACCATTACTCACGAGTGGAGGATTGGCATTGACACTCAGCAGATGATGGAGGACGATATTGGCATGCCAGCGCACAGCCCAGGAGTTATTGAGCCCCCTAGTCTGCCGCCATAGCATGCGTGTGAAGCACTGATAGCCACCGTAATCGAAGTGTCGACGAGCACTCGGATCAGCATTCATCTGGAGCAGCAGCTTTTCACCATCGGGATCCCAGTATGTCTGCCACCGATCACGCCATGTGCCCCAACCCCAGCTGCCTGCAAAGCTAAGTAGGTGATTGGGGCGCAATCTCCTATGGGTATAGAATGTACCGGCATGGACGTGTGCAACCTCCGATACATGCTCATACTGCAGGAGTGCATCCCGCATCCAGCGGAGAAAGTAGGGAGAGAGAATCAGATCATCCTCAACCACTATGATACGATCATACTGCTCAAGGACACGTGATACTCCCTCTGTGACGTTGTGTGCCAGACCTACATTCGTCTCTTGAGTCCAAAGCGTGGCATAGGGGAGCTTCGATATATACTCCTCTGCTATCTCCCGTACTTCGGCGACTTTTGCCCTACTCTGCTCGCTATCTTTGGCACCATCTGCCAGTATGAACAATGGAGTATCTACGATCTCGGGCTGACGCATCAGTAGATCCAAAATCCGACGTGTGTGCCGGGGTCTATCGTAAAGGAGCAAAAGGATAGGAGCGATAGGCGTGTGAGGAGTGTAGGCGCGCTTCAGTCCATCGAGGTCAACCGAAGGGCGGTTGCACCAAAGGGCTACCCTCTCTCTCTCTGCCCACAAGGCCTGGGCACCACGAAGGTGATCTCGGAGGTGCCCCTTAAGACCATTGAGTGCGAGCATGACAGGACCACGCCAGAGCCGACGAAGGAATGATGAGGACGGATGAACGTACTCCGTAAGATGATAGGCTCGAGTGAGATGCATCTGTTTGTCCATAGATAGCTCTCCATTCTGTCGGTAGTGGACGGCACTAAGGTCTGGATAGTAACCTGCTCTCAGTCCGGCAGATACAACTCGATTGTAATAGTCGACATCCTCACCGTAGTGGAAGAAGAGCGGACAGAAGATACCTACAGATTCTATTGTTTTACGTGGGAGATACCAGAGTGCTGCATTGATGAATGGGAGATCGACAAAGGCGCGATTATCGCTGTCCGTGCCACTGGCATAGTGGCTAAATCCCCTTTCCCTGTCGCCATTCTCTGCTGATCTGTGTACCGGAGAAGCCAACCCTATCGTAGGATCTTGCTCTACACGGTCGGCCAACAATCGAATTGTAGCCGATGTAATGGTAGCATCCTGATTGAGGAGAAATACACCTTTGTAACCTTTTGCTATCGCCCACTCAATCCCAATGCTATTGGCTGCACCAAAACCGATATTGGTAGGACGGCGAAGGAGACGAACAAACGGATACTCCTCGACTATGGCATCTGCTGTGCCGTCATGCGAAGCGTTGTCTACGACAAGAACGTCTATGCCTTCTCTATCCAGTGCAAAAGGAGCCAAGCAGATTCCCAACCATTCTCTCGCATTATAGGTGGCGATGATGACCAAAATCATTGACTCCTTTGTCATAACTACACGTATGTGTGTGCATGGAAGAGGGGTCGTTTCACTCCTTACCAGCTCTTTTTCTATCTGTCTCGGACAGTAGAATCTTGCGCATACGCATGCTCTTGGGGGTAACTTCGACGTACTCGTCCGATTTGATGTACTCAAGTGCATCCTCCAAAGAAAATACGACAGGAGGGGCGAGTGAGACCTTATCATCCGATCCGGAAGCACGCATATTCGTCAGTTTCTTACTCTTGCACACATTCACAGCAAGATCGCCCTCCTTGGTATGTTCACCTATCACCTGTCCCTCGTACACCTCCTCTTGTGGTGACACAAAGAAGCGACCACGGCTCTGGAGGTTATTGAGGGCGTATGCAAACGCAGTACCTGTCTCAAGGGCAATGATAGAGCCATTAGTGCGGTTGTCGATAGCCCCTTTCCATGGCTCGAAGTCAAGGAAACGGTGCGCCATGATAGCCTCGCCACTGGACAGGGTAAGTACTGCATTATTGAGCCCAATGATCCCGCGTGACGGCATCTTAAACTTCACTATCACACGGTCGTTTTTCGTCTCCATCATGGTCATCTCTCCCTTGCGTCGGGTGACAATGTCTATAATCTTGCTGGAGCTCTCCTCGGGCACATTGACGGTCAGTTCTTCTATTGGCTCACACTTGATTCCATCAATCTCCTTGATGATGACTTGTGGCTGTCCGACTTGGAGTTCATAGCCCTCACGGCGCATCGTCTCGATGAGAATAGAAAGGTGAAGGACACCACGACCGTATACTAACCACGCATCTGCGCTATCAGTGGGTTCCACACGGAGGGCAAGATTCCTGTCGAGTTCACTCATCAGTCGGTCATGGATATGACGTGAAGTGACAAACTTACCTTCTTTGCCGAAGAACGGAGAATTATTGATCGTGAAGAGCATACTCATCGTAGGCTCATCCACTGCTATAGTGGGTAGTGCTTCAGGCTCTGAAAAATCCGCTATCGTCTCTCCGATTTCAAATCCTTCAAGACCTATCACAGCGCAAATGTCGCCGCAAGATACCTCAGCGACCTTGCGCCTACCGAGTCCTTCAAACACATTTAGCTCCTTTATCTTACTCTGCTGCCTAGAGCCATCACGCTTCATCAGCCAGATATTGCCCCCTTCCCTGAGTACGCCTCTATGCACCCGACCGACTGCTATGCGCCCCACATACGTAGAGTAGTCGAGTGATGTGATAAGCATCTGAGAAGGGCCTTCGATGATCTCGGGCTCCGGGATATACTCGATGATAGCATCGAGAAGTTGGGTGATGTCAGTGCTGGGTTCTTTCCAATCCTTAGACATCCATCCCTGCTTCGCGGAGCCAAAGAGCGTGGGGAAGTCGAGCTGATCTTCAGTGGCGTCGAGATTGAACATCAGATCAAATACTTGCTCTTGTACCTCGTCGGGACGGCAGTTCTCTTTATCCACCTTGTTCACCACGACGATAGGCTTTAGCCCCATATCTATGGCTTTACTCAGCACAAAGCGCGTCTGAGGCATGGGTCCCTCGAAGGCATCCACGAGTAGGAGACAACCATCAGCCATATTGAGCACACGCTCTACCTCACCTCCGAAATCAGCATGCCCTGGAGTATCGATGATATTGATCTTATAATCCTTATACTTAATCGAAACATTCTTGGAGAGGATAGTGATCCCTCGCTCACGTTCGAGATCGTTGCTGTCGAGCACCTGCTCCAGGTTCTCTTTCTCATCTCTGAATAATTTTCCCGCCTGAAGAATTCTATCCACGAGGGAGGTTTTACCATGATCTACGTGGGCTATAATAGCGATGTTTCTTATTTTCTGCATTCCTACATTATGTCAATAAAAATTCACGGCAAAGGTACAAAAAAAGCATATACGACTATGAAAGTAATGTAACTTTACCCTTACCTCCTTGGGAGCAACCAAAGGTTTAGATCTGCTTCATCTCCATGAAAAAATTCACGAATACCCTCATTCCCCTTGATAGTCTTCCAGAAGCACATCCTTTATCTTCACTCCTGTCGACCCAAATCTATGCAAGGTATTTATATCACTTCCTACGTCCGAATCTCAGAGATTTGCGAGCAGGATTTGTGAGCCCTATGGACTACAGATCATCAGTGGTACGATAGCGGGATATGACTCTACCACAAAAAGAGAGCGAAAGGACGAGGCAAAGCGTCTCAAACCATTTCGTCTTCGGAAAAGTCAACAACCGGAATGAGTAACAAGAGGCACCTCAAGGAAGACTGTCCCCAACCTTCACGAATGAATCGGGAGACTCTGATCGTATCCCTCACCATATGGACCTAAAAGCCGGCAAAGGAAATGGCCGTATACGTTCCGATCCTCCCCCACTCTTCACAATCGTCCTACACGGCATGAGAAAACGTGGGTTCGACCCAAGATAAATAATACCTTCGAAAATAACACGTGTCATAATACCCCTTCAACCATATTCTACCGAGTAGACATGACTTCAAATTTCTCTGGGTCGTCGATGAAACGATGACCCGGAGCTTTCTATGGCGAGCTCCGGCACATCGGTAAATCGACGACCCAGAGGTTTCTATGGGATATACCATATACGCTGGGTGAATAGAGAGGAAAATAGCTTACGAATGCGAGGTATATTCTTCACGACGTCCTCATTCAGTCTCCAAAAATCCATTTGGCTAAACAGCTTTTCTCGTGACGATGTCCTCCCCTCCTTTTACGCCGAGTTTGCGTAAAAAAGATTAGAGAAAACAAGAAGTGGGGCAAGCAATACTCGTCAGAGCAATATCCAGATAGCATAAAAATCGAAACCCCGGTAGTTCATTCATTGATCTCCGGAGCTTCGATTTTTCATTATCCCATAGTCGTTCTACGGATGAATACATTCATCTTATTTCAGGAGAGACTGAACTGAAGATAAACGCATCTCATCTGCGTACAATGTGAATACCATGTACATTATGGTATCAGGGACCTAAAAATGATCGCACTACTTCGTCTCGCGTTCCTCCTCAGGCAGATAGGATCTAAGGGCGTCGAAGTGCTTGATGAATACACTGATTCCCTTGGGAGTGATGCGACAGGTTGTCCTCGGACGCTTGCCCTGATAGCCCTTTTCGACCTCGATAAAACCTGCCGAATTGAGTTTATCTATCTGCACACTGATGTTACCCGGCGTGGCTCCTGTTACCTCCTTTAGGTAGTTGAAGTCCACTTCCTCAGCCTGTCTTAGTATTGCCATGATAGACAAGCGAAGCTCGTTGAGGAGCAGTGGTTCCAAAGGCTTTAGCACGGGATTGGTGTTATTGTTTTCGTCCATGGCTGTAGCGATCTTTAAGTAGAAGATAATGCCCGGGGACAATGAACATCAAGAAGAATGCTGCAGCAAAGACCAGACAGTCCTCCCGTCCGAGGTCGGTAAAGACAAGTAGATACCCCAGCATCACACCGAGTATAGACGTTATCTTCATCGACTTAAGCCCTAGTGTAAATGCGGTGACCACTGCTCCCGATCCTATAATCACGGTTACGATAGTCAGCACGTACTGAGATCCGATAAAGGAACAGAGGGCACAATTAATCCCCAGCACGGTCCAGAGGACATTCATGAACCGAGAGGTGAGCTGAAAGCCATGAACCCCTTTCGGAGATCTGCGACTAGAGACAGCAACAGAAACGATGAGCCCGAGGATAGGTATGACAAGCCAAAGGTAATTAGCCTGAACTCCCATGGTAGGAATAAGGAAGTAAACAAGGAGACTAGTAATAACCGCAATATATCCCCAGATGAGGAAAGGGATTGCAGAGTCACGTTCGATACGCTCATTATTGGCACGGATCATCTTTTCGATGACGTCTATGCTCTGCTGGGCAGTAAGGGTACTTTCGTTATTCATAATCAAAAACATTTTAAGATAAAACAGAGAATGTAGCTAACACAACCTCCGAATGACTCGTGCACTAATCACCCAAAGATTACATTGCAAATATAGATAAGTTTATAATATAAACCAAATGTAAGTAGAGAAAATAGAGAGGAGAGTGTCGAAATCTATGTCAGTGAGAGAGGGGAAAAGCGAAGGGTAAAAGTTTGTGAGGGTGGAGAGAAAGAGGTATTTTTGTAGAGATATAGTTTAAGTACCAAGTCAGAAATCATTAGTTAGGAAAGAATGAATAAAATACTTTCGGTCGCTATCACCGCACTTCTCATCGGTGCTTTAGCCGGTATGAGTGTCGGGTACGCACAGCAGGCTGCTAATGCGACCAAGAATCAGCTCGCGGTAGCACGTGCCATAGAGGTGTATCGCGCCGCCCTGACGGGTGTAAATAACGTATATGTAGATACAATAAACGTGTCTAAGGTTACAACCAATGGCATCAATGCGATGTTATCTCAGCTGGATCCTTATACAGAGTACATGCCGGAGGTGGAACGTGAGGACTTTGCGATGATGACATCGGGAGAATATGCAGGCATCGGAGCATACATACAACAGGCAGATAGCATGGTATACGTGCAGACGCCAATGCCCGGCTCGCCTGCAATGAAAGCAGGGCTCAGAATGGGTGATGCTTTTGTGGAGATAGACGGCGAGTCCATGATATCTGCCACAGCATCCAAGGTAAGTGGCAAGCTAAAGGGACCTGTAGGCACTGACGTCACTGTGACCATACGCAGACTCGGGGAAAAAAATACACGTAAGGTCGTCATCACTCGTGCCAATGTGACAGTGAATCAGGTGGTGTATAGGGACCTGTACCAGGATAGCATCGGGTACATACGTTTATCGTCATTCACGGACAAGAGCGCGGATGATGTCCTGCGTGCCTACAGGGAGTTGAATAGAGATGGTAAGGTGAAGAACTTAATCCTCGACCTACGCAGTAATGGCGGTGGTGTGCTCGATGGAGCAGTAGACATCCTCGGGATGTTTGTCCCCACGGGCTCTAAAGTTCTGTACACAGAGGGTAAGCTTCCTCAAACATCACAGGAGTACTATACTAGTCGAGAACCCGTCAGTCTGGATATCCCTATCGTAGTGCTGATCAACGGAGGATCGGCCAGTGCCAGCGAAATCGTGGCTGGTGCCCTACAGGATATGGATAGGGCCGTTCTTGTAGGCTCCAAGAGTTTCGGCAAGGGATTGGTACAGAATACCCAACCAATGCCCTATAACGGACTGCTCAAGGTGACAATAGCACGCTATTTTATCCCCAGTGGTCGTTGTATCCAGCAGCTTGACTACAGTCATCGTAATCCCGATGGTTCTGTCGCAGCAGTACCCGATAGTCTCACCAAGGTTTTTTATACCAAGAACGGTCGTCCGGTACGTGATGGTGGTGGTATTCGTCCCGACTATGAGGTCAAGGATGAACTACTCTCCTCTCCCGTCTATACGATGATACGTGATGGATACTTGTTTAAGTTCGCAAATGTTCTCTTCTTGGAGCGCCCTGCTGCTAAGGCTATATCAGATGTACAGATTACGGATGCGGACTTCGACAGATTGTTGGAGTACCTCAAGAAAGAGAATTTTAAGTACGGAGAACTCAGTCTGAAGGGACTGGAGCAACTACAGAACATGGCCGAGTATGAGGGCTATGAAGAGCAAAGCAAAGAGGCTTTTGAGAATCTAAAGAAAGCCCTTACTCCCTCTATCGAACGTGATCTCCTTCCACATCGACAGCAGATAAAAGAATTATTACGTGGAGTGCTCGCATCGCATTACTTCGGTAGCGAGGGACAGTATGCAGTGAACGCAGAGTCAGATGCCAGTGTGAAGAAGGCAGTAGAAATCCTGAGCTCTCACAAGCAGTACCGAGAAACGTTAACCCAAAAGACGGCTAATGGGAAGTAGAAAATGGCAGGGTATGGTGTTCTCAACCAATCCCGACTACATGAAGCAATTGGAAGCGGAGAATAACACTGTGGAGACGAGCACCTTATCACCCGACTTACAGCGTCTGGTAGTATATAGAGATACTCATATGCGCAAGGGTAAGGTGGTGACCATAGTGGAAGGTTTTGAAGGGACATCCATTGACCTTGATACGCTTGGCAAAAAGCTAAAAACTTCGTGTGGCGTGGGTGGATCAGCCAAGAATGGACTCATCATTATTCAGGGCGATCTCAAGGATAGAGTACTCACCTTGCTACACGACTTGGGCTATAAGAAAGCAAAAGGAAAGTGACTCAATGAACGGCACTGCCCCACTGATCGTATACAAGGCTTCGGCAGGGAGTGGCAAGACCTATACACTTACTCGGGAGTATATAGGCCTGCTTATGCGTGGGTGGTATGAGGAGCACATCTCCAAGCATGACCACATATTAGCGGCCACATTCACCAACAAAGCGACCATAGAACTACGTGAGCGTATCATCCGAGAGCTCATCAACATCCGCGACGGAAATGCCGACAACCTCGGGTCGATTATACTAAACAGTTGGAGAAGAGATGGAGAAATCACAGAAACAGACTACAACAAAAAGATCAAGGATCTACCCAGAGTCGCAGGCTCCCTACTCCAACGCATCCTAGAGGATTATGGGGCTTTTCGGGTGCAGACGATAGACTCATTCTTTCAGGAGGTAGTGCGTGGTTTTGCTCTCGAGATTAGTTCACTTGCCGGTACATACAATGTGGAGTTACAAGAGAAGGACCTGATAGCACTCTCCCTGGACCAGCTTTTCATCCGCCTCGGAGAAGAGGACAAGAGCGATATACTTCGCATCTTATCCAACATATATGCTATGGATGCAGAGTCGGGCGAAGAGAAGGTTAACATCCGAAAGCAATTGATTACTCTCACGGGCAAGTTCCTTGACAATAAGTACGCTGACGTTCCACTTTCCGCTGACGATTACACGGAGGAAAAAATTAGAGCAGTTCGGTCTAAGCTATCAGATGTGATCAGAGAGATTGAAGCCTCAGTGGGGGAGAAAACAGCCGGATTTGTAGGTAGTTTAGATGCAATCGTGGCTAATTATGCTCTCAATCTTGAGGAGTCATCATCAAGCATGCTCCACAATATTTACATAAAGCTGAGCGACTACAAGGAGTTCATACGAGAGTACGTCGAAAAAGGGAATTCCCTACTCTCCTCAACCCTGCGACGGACACTCAACAACCCGGACTCCCTATTCTACGCAAAGAGCAAGTATAAGAACAACAGCCCCACAGCCCTCAGCTATGCCAAGGCAGACAGAGATCTAAGGAATACATTGGAGGAGATATCTAAATACGAGGATGTGCTCTCTGAGACGATACGTCCTCGATACTTGACAGCCACCCTCATCCTGAAGTACGTCGATCTGATGCCTGCTCTCTTCGAGGCAAAGAAAGCTGTAGAGGAGTATCAGAGAGAGCAAAATGTTGTCCTCATATCACGGATTAATGTCCTCCTTCGGGACATCATTAACGGTTCTGATGTCCCGTTCATATACGATAAAGTAGGGACAACTATCGAGCACTTCATGATTGATGAATTCCAAGATACCAGCCGTCTACAGTGGGACAACTTCCTACCACTTCTACTGGAATCATTGGGACATGGCAGACTCAATTACCTTGTTGGGGATGTTAAGCAGAGCATATATCGCTTCAGGGGGACCGATAGCTCTCTACTCAGCGAAGACGTCACCCAGATGCCACAAGCGCAGGTCAAAGCACTTGATACCAACTGGCGCAGCTACCACGAAGTAGTGGAGTTCAATAACCTTTTCTTTCAAGGCGTCTATTCCACAATCAGCTACCTCGAAACAGGCATTCCTCGGATCTCCGAGCACTCTTCAGCCTACGAACAGGACGTGATTCAGCTCTCTCATCACCGTGAAGATGGATACGTAGAACTCAATTTCACAACCAAAGAGGGTAACTCCAAATCGTACCTCGAAGCATCTATCAGACCAGAAGTACTAAAGCTTATCCTCGCGCTTCAGGACGAATATCACTTTCACAGACGAGATATTGCCCTGCTTGTCCGCTCCAATAGTGATGCCAATATGGTTGCCAATTGGCTCACCGAAAAATCAGCTGAAGACCCACTCAACGCAATCAAATACAGCTTCATCTCCGACGAAGCACTCAGTATATCAACCTCACGTACTGTTCTCCTCCTTGCTCAATACATCTCCTTCGTGGCTAATAATCGTACAGAGCAAAAGCAAATAGAGTTACGGCTATACCTCCAGATATTTCTCAACCTCTGCGATCGTGATGACCAGACTGACGAACTACTATTAGACCTCATCAAACTCTCCGAGCAGGGGCTTGGCTTGTATGAAAGTGTGGCACAGATCCTCAACATTCTACCCTGTATTCCTCCCACGGAAATGGTATATGTCAATTCCTTCATGGATTATCTCTTCTCTTTTTCTTCCAAAAATACGGCAACCTTCCAGCTCTTCGAAGAATGGTGGCTGCGCCAAAAGGATCAGTTGAGAGTAGAGATGGGTGGTATAGCACAAGACAGCATCACGATTATCACCATTCACAAAGCCAAGGGATTGGAGTTTCCAGTAGTGATAATGCCCAATGCCGACTGGGCCATCTCCAACGTCACCGGCCGTGACATTAACCTCTTCGATAGCACGCAAGAGGTAGAAGACAACTTCCATATCACTCTTCCCAGCTACTATTTGGATGCAGCTCCCAGCAGGAGGAACCGGAGCACCTACTTTTGCCAGCAGTACCTTATGGGCATGGAAGCAGATTTCATGGACAATCTCAATCTACTGTATGTCGCTTTCACACGTGCAGTACAGCACCTCTACGTCTATTCTGCCGTCTCCAGAAAACACGAGCCTCCGACCAATCGAATCGGAGATCTTATCCTGCTTCGTATCCTGGAGCTCTCAGGTGGAGCGAAGCAAGATCAGTACACTTTCGGTACCCGCACCTGCTCTACCGTCAAAGACAAACCATATGCACATACTCATGAACTCAGGCACCTCACTGCTAATCCGCACTACGATCATCTCCAATTTGCCACCGAAAAGTACATGAGTGGAGAGATGCGTGAAGGCTCCATCCTGCACCGCATATTGGAGGGCACCCACAGGGTCAGCGACTTTGAAAAAGCAGTGCAACAGGCGGTGCAGTCAGGTCTTATCAGTACCCAGTTAGCGGAGCAAATCACTACAGACTTCACCACCGTCATCCACACAAATTCCACTGTAGCCACATGGTTTACCCCATCGGATGATCGCATAATACTCTCTGAGACTTCTATATCAGAGAGCCCTGAGTTGCATCTGCACCGTCCTGACCGAATAATCCTCACCCCGTCTACAAACACCATTACAGTGGTGGACTACAAGTTCGGCAAGCATCGCTCCAAATACAAGACACAGATACAATCTTACATTCAGGCACTTCGGTCCATGGGCTACCAAACCCAGGGCTATCTCTGGTACAATCTCAGCGCTGATCCCGCTGATCTCGTATTGATTTAACTAATGACAAATAGCAGATATCTCCTCGGCAAAACTCTCGCCCAACTCCAGGAACTCATGGTCTCCATGGGACAACCTAAGTACCGAGCCAAGCAAATAGCAGAATGGCTCTATACCAAAAGAGTAACAACCATAGACGAGATGACCAACCTCTCGAAACTCTTTCGCAATCAACTTGCCGCAGAGTATGCGGTGGGTCGTACAGCTCCAGCCATGCGCCAAATATCTAAGGACAAGTCCGAGAAGTACCTCTTTCGCTCTCTCCTCAATCCCGACCTTACTTTCGAGACTGTCTATATCCCCGAGGGCGATCGTGCGACACTGTGTGTCTCCAGTCAAGTCGGCTGCAAGATGAATTGTCTCTTTTGTGCTACGGGCAAAATGGGTTTTCTCACACACCTCACCTCTGCTGACATCATCAACCAAGTACTCAGTGTCCCCCACTCCGATCGACTCACCAATATTGTGTTTATGGGCATGGGAGAACCTCTCGACAATTATTCTGTCGTTGCCAGTGCTATAGAAATCATGACTGCAGACTACGGATTCGGTTGGAGTCCCAAGCGCATTACCGTCAGTACCATTGGTCCTAAAGGAGGGCTCGAGAGCTTTCTGAGGGAACAAAGTGCACATCTTGCTATCAGTATACACAGCCCCCTCTCGGAAGAAAGGTTAAGTTTGATGCCTGTGGAGAAAGCATTTCCGATAGCAGATATCATCACTACACTCCGAAAGTACGACTTCTCGGGGCAGAGGAGACTGTCATTTGAATACATCATCTTCGATCAACTCAATGACACACGTGCGCACGCTGACGCGTTGTTAAAGCTGCTATCCCCACTTGACTGTCGCGTCAATCTCATTCCCTACCACGCTATCCCCGACATCCCACTGCACACCTCCAAGCCTCACCGCATCCAGGAGTTCGAGGACTACCTCAACGCCCATGGACTCCGCTGTACTACACGTACCTCCCGTGGTCAGGATATCGATGCCGCATGTGGTATGCTGTCCACCAAGGAGAAGTAAGTATCACACTGAATGTACACTGAATTTTGAATAAGATCTATGAGGGAAGTACGTGATCTCACCACCGGCTCCATAGAGAAGCACCTCTTTCGTCTCTCCCTCCCACTCCTTGCCTCATCCCTGATTCAGATGCTCTACAGCTTCGTGGACATGGCGTGGCTGGGACGGCTAAGTGACGAATCGGTGGCTGCATCTGGAGCAGCGTCAGTATTCTTTTGGTTATCAGGTTCGATTACATTGATCACTAAGGTCGGAGCCGAAGTAATGGTAGCCAATTCTATCGGTAGAGGAGATCGCTCCGAAGCCTCCCGTCATGCTCGTCATGCCCTTCAGCTATCACTCATCATCGGTGGTATACTAATGCTGGTATACAGTCTCCTCGCCCACCAATTGGTGGGGTTCTACAAACTTGCCTCCCCTATTCACGACAGTGCAGTGTACTACATGCGCATCGTCAGCTCAGGACTGCCGGTATACTTCATGGCCCTGGCTATCACCGGGATTTACAATGCTTCCGGCAATCCCCAAGTACCTTTCTATGCAGCCACATCTGGGCTGATCCTCAATATGATACTCGATCCTATCTTCATCTTCACCCTCGATCTCGGTATCGCAGGTGCGGCTTGGGCTACGATTATATCACAGTTCTTCGTATTCGTTATCTTCGTCATTCTACTGTACTACAAGGACAAACTCCTCCCCGACCTCGGTCTCTGGAGACGGATGGACACGCGCCACATTCTACGTCTCCTCAAGGTCGGCGGTCCCGTAGGGTTGATGAATTCGCTATATGCCCTCATCAATATGAGTCTCGGACGCTTTGCTTCCCTTGCCGGCGGACATCTCGGAGTACTCACTCTCACCGTCGGTGGACAGCTCGAGGGTATCTGCTGGAATACTGCCCAATCCTTTTCCACTGCACTTGGTACCTTCGTGTCACAAAACTATGGAGCACGACAGGGGCATCGTGTATTCAGAGGACTAAGGGTCACGTGGAGCTTTGCGGCACTGATTGGTTTTCTCGGTTTCTTCCTCTACTTCTTCCGGGGCAGAAGTCTATTTGGTCTCATCGTGCCTGAGCCCGACGCTATAGCACTGGGGACGGTATACCTACAGATAACTGCATTCTCACAATTATTCAGCATGACGGAGGTGACATTTCAGGGCTTTTTCTTCGGACTCAATCGATCTATACCCCCGTCACTCATCAGCATTGGAGGTAATCTTCTACGCATACCCCTGGCACTCATGCTCCTCCCCATGACTCATGATATCACTGTCCTCTGGTGGATCATCTGCGGCACAAGTATACTCAAGGGACTCCTTGCGGTCCTATACTATCTCTCCCAGCACCGAAAAGTAACTATCCTGCTCTCCTCAGAAGCCCCATGAATACTCGACTTCCAAACATCTCCCAAGTGGGGCAAAAAACCTCTGGGACATCGATGAAGCGATGACCCAGAGGTCGAAAAACGGATGTCCCAAACCTCGGCACACCGACGACCCAGAGAACGATAAGCCAAGTACCATAGCAAATCCTCGGAGATGTATCGGACCTAAGCTTTAGGCACTACGAGGAACTAAGAATGATAAAACCATGAGGATACGCTGGCAAGAAAAAGCAAAGCCGAAAGCTTAGAACACCGGATAAAGAAGTAAGCCCCCCAAGGTGTGGAAAGTGGAGGAATAGCCGGGAAAAAGTTACCTTTGTGGTAAAGTAAAACTAAGAAACATTTTGTTTGGAATGAAACCTAATTTTTTACGATCATTATTGCTTCTGGGGGTAAGCATAACCTACATGGGTTCTCTTACCTCCGCAGCACAAGAACTGACATTACCACAAATCACGCAGGGTGAATTTTATGCACGCAGTGCGGGCAATGGCTTCCGCTCCCTACCCTCAGGCACCGAATACACAATCCAGAGTCAGGATAAGACCCAAATTCTCAAATGTGACTATAAGACAGGAAAGGTACTGGAGATCCTCTTCGATAGTGCCAAAGCTCGGGAGTGCAACTTCACCGACTTCGATGACTACCTCATCAGCGACAATGGGCTTCACATCATCCTATTACGTGAGACATCCCCCATATATCGCCGTAGCAGAGCCTACACAGCCTACCACTACGATGTGCGTCGCAATCTGGTCAGCCCTCTCGGCTCCACAGCAGAGGGTCAGATACGGATACCCACCTTTTCGCCCAATGGTCGCATGCTTGCATACGTGAGGAACAATGATATATACATCAAGAAGTTTGACTACAATACTGAGGTTCGTGTGACTACTGACGGGCGCGTCAATCACGTCATGAGCGGAGTCACTGACTGGGTGTACGAGGAGGAGTTGTACGCTACCAATCTCATGGCTTGGAGTAACGACAGCCGGTACCTTGCCTATGTACGCACTGACGAGTCTGAAGTGAAGATGTACGGGATGACACTATTCGGCAATAGCAATTACCCCAGGAGCTACGACTACAAGTACCCTAAGGCCGGCGAGCAAAATGCAACCGTTAGTCTGCACTTGTACCACACGGACAACCGTAGCTCGGTCCCTGTACTGGAGAAAGAACTCAGCACCGAACCTCTGTACATTCCCCGTATTGAGTTTGTCAACGGAACGCTATATGCCTACACACTGAACCGCAATCAGAATAACCTACGTGTGTATCAGATTAATCCCGACAGCCATGTCTCAAAGCTTTTTCTACAGGATAAGGCAGAGAAGTACATAGACACCAATAGCTGGGTACTACAGATGAAGATCACCCCTGATGGTGCATACTACGTTCACGATGCTACGGGACGACCGCAAGTATACAAGTACTCGACAGCGGGTACACTGGAGAAGCAGCTGACATCACAGAACGCCGACATCACGGAGTTTTACGGTGTGTCTGCATCCGGAGAAATATACTATGCCGTGGCAGAACCCACACCTATGGATCGTACTATATGGGCTATGGATGCTAGGGGAAGGGCGAGAAGACTTTCGCCAGAGAGGGGTACGAGTAAAGCCACCTTTAGTGCCAATCATAAGTATTATCTCCTCAGTCACTCCACTACGGAGCAAGTACCGCACTACGGTATTTTCGCCACTGCCAATGGTAAAGAGCAGGTCATGCTGGAGGATAATGCCGAACTCGCACGGAAGATCAGCCAGACACCGCACCCAACAAAAGAGTTCATAACTGTACGTACCAAGGGTGGTCAAGAGCTAAATGCTTGGATCATCAAGCCTCGCAATTTCGTTCCCTCTCGCAAGTACCCAATGGTCATGACCCAATACAGTGGCCCCGGATCCCAGGAAGTGCTCAATGAGTATTCCCTCGGTTGGAACGAATATCTGGCTGAGCAGGGGTTCATCGTCGCGTGTGTGGACGGTCGTGGGACTGGTGCCAGAGGAAGTGAATTCATGAAGAGCACTTACCTACGCATGGGTGTCCTCGAGAGTACCGATCAGATAGAGGCAGCGCAGGCATTGGGAGAATTACCTTACGTCGACGAGAAAAATATTGGGATATTTGGCTGGAGTTTTGGTGGGTACAACGTCCTTATGGCAATGACTCGGGGAGAGGGTACATTTCAAGCAGGAGTAGCGGTAGCTCCACCTACTGACTGGAGACTCTACGACTCTATATACACCGAACGCTACATGCGTACCCCACAGGAGAACCCTAAGGGCTACGAGGAAACATCGGTGATGACTCACGTAGACGGTCTGAAGGGTAATCTGCTCATCGTCCAAGGATCGGCAGACGACAATGTGCACATGCAGAATACGATGCTCCTTGTTCCCCACCTCGTTAGTGCGGATAAGGATTACTCCATGCTCGTGTATACTGATAAGGATCATGGTATCCACGGAGGTAATACCCGTAATCAATTGTATCGGCAGATTACCAATTATTTCATCCTCCACCTCGTGAAGAACAAGAGATGACGGAGATAGTGAAAGGTACGAAACTGGGTCTTGCTCTGGTGGGC
>JBAKGE010000130.1:0-3839 GCA_037191085.1 Porphyromonadaceae bacterium
CTCTGGTGTACACACCACTATATGTAGAATAAACATCGTCTTGGACTTGAACCAAGGACCCTCTGATTAACAGTCAGATGCTCTAACCAACTGAGCTAAGGAAGAATATTTCATAGATGTATCACTTGCTCTTCCTCTTGGACTTGAACCAAGGACCCTCTGATTAACAGTCAGATGCTCTAACCAACTGAGCTAAGGAAGAATAATGTCGGAGCTGTGACGCCCCACAGCACTCGTTTTTCAAATGCTCTGCAAAGATATATCGAATTTCTGAATCATCCAAAAGATTCTGCTATTTTTCGATGAAAAAATAACTGATTCTTTGTTTCTGCTACCAATGTGCTATGCACGAGGGGGGCTTGGCATCCGTACTTACTCATAGGTGTGGTATACCCCCTCACAGTAGTAAATGGTGTCAGATGTATGTCCTCCATGAGTGCGCTTGCCGACGACCCAGAGAACGCTTTTGCGACATCCCAGAGGTTGTTTTCGAAAGCTCTGGAACGTTCAGTTATTGACGACCCGGAGCTTTTTTCGCCTACTTGCCGATGTGGTTACGCAGATGGGAGATCGTCTCCACCAGGATGATCATGTCGGGGATGTGGAGACAATCCGGGGGCGAACAACGAAGCCCCCGCCACGTAGGGTACACATAGTACGTCCTGCGTGGTGGGGGCAGAGTGAAAGATTTGTCTGTGGATTAGAGTCCGAAAAGACTGCGGATATCGTCCACGAGATCAAGCTCTTCCCATGGGAAAAGCCTTACTTCTTTGGATATAGGTGTATCACTGTGTCGCTCAAAGTGCTTGATGACTGTGCGTGGTGTGCGCCCCATGTGTCCGTATGCACTGGTTTCACGGTAGATAGGATTGTGTAGACCGAGACGGGTGATGATGGTGTAGGGGCGCATGTCGAAGATTTGTCGAATACGTCTGCCTATTTCTGCGTCAGAGCAGTCTACATGACTTTTCCCGTAGGTGTCTACGAAGAGACTCACCGGCTCAGCAACACCGATAGCGTAGGCTACCTGTATCTTTATTTCATCGGCTACACCTGCAGCTACGAGGTTCTTGGCAATGTAGCGTGCGGCATATGCGGCAGAGCGGTCTACCTTGCTTGCGTCTTTGCCACTAAAGGCACCTCCGCCGTGTGATGCACGACCTCCGTAAGTGTCGACGATGATCTTACGCCCTGTCAGACCAGAGTCTCCTGCAGGGCCACCGATGACGAACTTGCCAGTGGGATTGACGTGAAGAGTAATCCGATCATCGAATAATCTCTGAACGCTGTCAGAGTACTTTGCGATGGCTCTCGGGAGGACTATCTGCTGGATGTCTTCGCGTATCTTCTGCTGCATCATGAGGTCTGCTTGCTCCTGATTCAGTCCGGCACGAGGGCGAACGAAGTCATCGTGCTGTGTGCTGACTACAATAGTATTGACCCTCTGGGCAATGCGACCGGGGTTATACTCTATGGATACTTGGCTCTTCGCGTCAGGGCGTAGGTAGGGCATTAGATCAGGCTCTTCCTTGCGAATCTGAGACATGACCTGTAGGATTGTATGCGATAGCTCGATAGGGAGTGGCATGTAATTGTCGCTCTCGTTGGTGGCATATCCGAACATCATCCCCTGATCCCCTGCGCCCTGCTCCTCAGCATCGGCCCGGACGACTCCACGGTTGATGTCGGGGCTCTGCTCATGGATGGCTGAGAGAATGCCGCAGGAGCGACCATCGAAGAGATATTCACTCTTATTGTAGCCGATCTCGTTGATTACTTCTCGAACTACTCCTGCAATATCCACATACGCATCGGCACGCACTTCACCCGCTACTACGACTTGACCGGTCGTCACTAGTGTCTCGCAGGCCACCTTAGCCAAGGGGTCTTGTGCGAGAAAGTTGTCCAATATCGCATCGGAAATCTGGTCCGCTACTTTATCGGGGTGCCCTTCACTTACGGACTCTGAGGTGAATAGATAGTTGTCTGTATTACTCATGGCAATTGTGGTAAATAAATGAAACAAAAAAGCAGCGTGGGCTGGAAATGTGTTCGACCTGCCTACGCTACTTTGATTGCTCTGTGCCAAATCCCGCAGTACACTATGGTGCGGGCGATTTTATCGCGTTTTAGCATTCTTTTTGCGTGGTTGCAAGCATGCACAAATCTTTCCACGTTTGGAAACCTCAGCAACTATGCTTGTGCTCGATTTCCTTATGTTGGCGCAAAGGTAGGACTTCTTTCGCTAAAAGCCAAATATTTAGAACACTATTTTGTCGGTATCACGAGGGTTAAATAAGTGAAAGAACATCAGCAATAGGAGTGATTGAGATAGAAAATGAGTACATTTGTTGGGTACATGGAGTACGAAAAGGTAATGTTAGATATTTGAATTGTTTTTCTCACTACAATATACAAGATGAGATTCGATATACGAACGGCGATACCGCCGGTGACGCGGAACCTGATAGCCCTGAATACCATGATTCTCCTAGCTGAATGGATACTCCCGAGGATTGGGATAAACCTCGTTCAACTGCTGGGGTTGCACTATGTGGGGGCACCGGACTTCCGTATTTGGCAGCCGGTAACATACATGTTCCTCCACGACCAATCGGGAATCGGACATCTGTTCTTTAATATGTTCGCCCTCTGGATGTTTGGTAGTGTGATAGAGCGGACGTGGGGGGAGAAGAAGTACTTATTGTACTATTTGGTGACGGGTATTGGCGCCGGTATAGTCCAGCAAGTCGTGTGGCATATGGCGATGACTCCGGAGCTAATGGTGTACTCCAATTGGTTGATTACTATCGGAGCCAGTGGTGCCGTCTTCGGGATTCTCCTGGCTTTTGGTATGCTTTATCCCAATGTACCTATGTACATCATGTTTGTTCCCATTCCAGTTAAAGCGAAGTGGGTAGTGATAGGATACGGTGTCATAGAGCTCTTCGCCGGTATAGGAGGGTGGCAGAGTGGTGTGGCACACTTTGCACATCTCGGTGGAATGCTCTTTGGGTTGCTACTAATCCTACTATGGCGGAGAATGGATAAGACTAAGCACAGTCGTCAGAGTAATGAGTGGTGGAGTAACTAATGTCCCTAGTTTGAGTTTTCGGAAACTCGGATTGCCGTCAACACTCTTGGTAGTATTCTGTGCACAACTGCTTATGACCCCTGATGTGCGTGGAGACATGGTGGATGTCGTGGCTCTGCATACGGGAGAAAGGTTGATGCTCAGGCCATGGACGGTCCTTACTTATGGTTTTGTCCATGGATCTGTAGTCCACTTCGCCACGACGATACTCCTGTTGCTTTTTCTGATGTTTCTATTTGAATACGATCGATGGTTTTCCGAATGGATCGCGTTTTCTGTCGGTACTGTCGTGGGTGGGTTGATGTTTATATTCCTAAGCCCGGTGTGGGTCCCAGAGGGGAGTACACTGGTGGGTGCCTCAGCCGGTGTGTGTGCTATCGTGCCGAGTGCTATTGTGTCACTTCCTCATGATCCACGCATGAGTCCCTTTCGTTGTGTGTTGCTCATAGTGCCATTACTATTCATTCTCCTCGCAGACGTCCTCGGGCTCTGCTATGAGAGCAACTGGGGGATCCTCTCACACGTAGGAGGCTATCTCGGGGGCGGCATCTATGCCCTCATTGTCTATATGATCAGGCGGAGATCGGAGTATATAGCAGAGGAGCAGAGGAATGTGTTCTTCGAGGGATTGGTGTCCAAGGTGAACAACTCTGGCTATGGCTCCCTCACGGATGACGAGAGAACAATTATCAAGAGTAGGGGAGATAATCTACCAGTCAATGAACGGCGGGCCGGAATGAGGCAC
>JBAKGE010000131.1:0-3832 GCA_037191085.1 Porphyromonadaceae bacterium
GAAGCAATAGAAACTGCTGCAGGATCCACCTCATAGAGATGTCATAAATATCAAGACCCCCAGTGATCGCATCGGCAAGGACTGCGTGAAGGTAGACCCAAGCAAAATCGTAGCAGTGGTAAAGACATCTGAACCTAACGATGACTCTGACTTCGCACCACTGGACGAAGTGACGCAGAAGATCGGTAGCAACGTGGCTAACTTCCTCGTCTCTGAGATGCAAGCTGGACGCATCCCAGCATCCTTTCTTCCTGTACAGAGCGGCGTAGGAAATGTAGCCAATGCTGTGCTCGGTGCAATGGGTGAGGATGATAATATCCCAGCATTCCAGGTATATACGGAAGTAATACAAGATGCCGTTATCGATCTCATGAAGAAAGGAAAAGTGACATTCGCAAGTGGATGCTCGCTGTCAGTGTCGCGCAAAGTGGTACAGGATATTTACGGAAATCTGGACTTCTTCAAGGACAAACTTCTGCTCCGCCCACAGGAATTTTCCAATAATCCGGAGATCGTTCGCAGACTCGGGATCATTACGATCAATACGGCACTGGAGGCGGACATATATGGAAACATTAATTCCACACACGTTGTAGGTACTAAGATGATGAATGGTATCGGCGGGTCTGGAGACTTCACTCGCTCAGGTTACATCTCCATCTTCACAACCCCTTCAACAGCCAAGGATGGCAAGATTAGTAGCTTCGTCCCCATGGTTTCGCACCTGGATCACAGCGAGCACTCTGTGAAGATCATCATCAGCGAGTGGGGTGTAGCAGATCTGCGTGGCAAGTCTCCTCGACAGCGAGCCGAGGAAATTATCAATAAGGTGGTACACCCAGACTACAGAGAGAGCCTGCGTGAGTATCTGAATATATGCCCCAAAGGTCAGACACGTCATAATTTGGCGGCATGCTTTGAGTTCCACCGTCAATTCATAGAGACTGGCACAATGGAAAACGTAGACTGGTCTAAGTTTGTGAATTAACTTCTACCAATGACTCCCACAATGGTCTATATGCGCATCTTTATCCTTAGCCTTTTACTCTCGGTTTTCTGCATCAGTTGCGAAGCGAAAGCAAAGAACGAAAAGGGTCAGGGCATGCCACCATCTCCAGAGTTTCCTGCACCCCCAGCGGAGTACAGGGATCCAGAGCTCAGAGCGTCGTACATATTGAAGAATGTCTTTGCGCCGTACGAGGAACTCGACACATCTATTTTCCTAACCGATGCGGTAGCAGAGCAGTTTTGGGTGAACTACTTCGCCATAGCTCAGGCAGCTACCAAGGGAAGCTTGCGAGGATCCATTACGGAAGCCTTCAGTAAGGGGACTCAAGCATTCGACAAACAAATCATAGAGTTTGTAGACGAGTATCTGTACCAAGTCAATTCTCCCATATACAACGAGGGTATGTACATCCAAGTATTGCAGATAGCAGATTCTATGTCTATTTTATCAGAAGGAGAGAAGGTGATCCTCGAGGATAGATACAATATGTACATGAAGAATCAAGTCGGGAGTACTGCGGCGGATTTTTCATACACGACCCCAAAGGGTGAGACACTATCGCTGCATCGGACCAGTGGTGAAGTCATCCTAGTGGTATTCTACAACCCTAGATGTGACGTATGCCGTGGAGTCATGGGACATATAAATGCTAGTAAAATCATCAATCATGCAGTAGACAAAGGAATGACCGTGTTGTGCGTATCACTCACAGATAATGAACACGAGTGGAGTTCACACCTGAATGAAGTCCCCACACGTGCTATCGTGGGCATCAATAGCAATCGTGAGGTGATAAACAATAGCCTGTACAATATCAAGGCATACCCAACACTATACCTACTGGACAAAGACAAGAAGGTAATCGCAAAGGATCCTATGATACAACAGGTGGAGCAGATTTTGCAGAAGATGGAACTGTAGAACTCCTTGCATTTCCAAGTTTTAAGCCATTTTCTTGAAAATTTGTTCGTTGTTTCAATATTTATGCTTACCTTTGTCTCGTGAAATGAGCACTCCGTGTCGCTTGCAGATTTGTAATCAAGGGCGTTTCCTGGATTTTAGGCAGGTGAAATGGGGTGCAAGAAAAACCAATTTGAATAGAAACAGAGACATTTAATTGTTAATTTTAAACTGTAGAAAATTATGAACACGAAACTTTTAGCATTGTCCGTAGCTAGCGTGCTTGCACTGTCTGCTACGGCTCAGGAAGCTGAATCTTCATCTTATGTAGAATCTACCCCCGCAAGAAAGGTAGCATTCGAACCTACGACTCGCAACTGGTTTATCACCTTTCAGGGTGGTATTGACTATGCATTTGGCTGGGGGCTCTTTAAGAACACTCCTAAGACTAATGCTAAGTTCGCTGACCGTATGAACTACACAGCCGGTCTTGGTATCGGTAAGTGGCACAACCCATACTTCGGGACTCGTCTCATGATCGACTGGAATTGGGTTACAAACCCTTATCTTGCGCCAAATGCGGACAAGAAGTATCCTAAGTTCCACGCGATTAACCCTCACTTCGACTTTCTGTTCGACATGACCAACTATTTTGGTTCATACAACCCTAACCGCGTGTTCCACTTCGTTCCATGGATTGGTGTTGGTTATCAGGGTATGCTGACGAGCAACAAGTTCGATCTTAAGAATGTTGACCACATGGTTACCGCTAATGCAGGTATCAACCTTGACTTCCAGTTCAGTCCTATTGTTACGCTCAATATCGCTCCTTCGGTTGCTGCATTCCCACAGAATAGTAACATTGCGGCTCTTGCTCAGCTCAGAGCTGGTCTCACCTTCAACCTGAATCCAGGCTTTAAGGCTGTTGAGCCTATGGATTACGATCTGCTCAATACGCTCCAGAGCGAAATCAACTCCCTGAAGGCACAGAATGCTGAACTAAGCAAGCGTCCTGTACGTTGTCCTGAATGCCCAGAAGTGGCTCCTATAGTTGAAGCTGCAACTAACAACTACGAAAGCGTTGTTTTCTTCCGCATTGGCAGCAGCAAGATCGACAGAAATCAGGAAATCAACATCTTCAATGTTGCTGAATTTGTGAAGGCTAACAACACTCCTATCACGGTGACTGGCTACGCTGATGCTAACACTGGTACAAGTGAGTTTAACATGCAGCTCTCTGAAAAGCGTGCTCGCAAGGTAGCTGACGCCCTCATCAACGAATACGGTGTTCCTTCTGAACTCATCACCATTGATTATAAGGGTTCTGACGTTCAGCCTTACAGCAACAATGCATGGAACCGAGTGGTTATCATGAAGAGCAAGTAATCTTACTCCAAATAGGTAGATAATAATTACCCTCGAGGGTTCATGGAATAATTCCATGAACCCTCTTTTGTGTCGTAAGTGGAGAATAATGGGTATCTTTGGTACAGCGAAGTAGGCTCTGTCTTTACATAGCAGGAGATTTAGAAGAGAAAAGATTTAGAAAATATGAGCAACAACATCCCCAAATCACAAATACAACAAGCAAAGCAACGCCAACAAATCGTAGGTAATAGCGAAGGCTTAAATAGAGCCATTGAGGTAGCCCTACTTATTGCCCCCACGGATGTAAGTGTACTTGTGACTGGAGAGAGTGGTGTCGGCAAAGAAGCCTTTCCTCAGATCATACATCAAAATAGTATCCGAAAGCATGGCCCATATGTAGCTGTTAACTGTGGGGCGATTCCCGAGGGTACCATCGACTCAGAGCTATTCGGACACAAGAAAGGGTCATTTACCGACGCAGTTACGGAACGTAAGGGGTACTTTGAAGTGGCAGATGGTGGAACAATTTTCCTTGATGAAGTCGGAGAACTCCCA
>JBAKGE010000004.1:0-47328 GCA_037191085.1 Porphyromonadaceae bacterium
ACCTCTATCTCCACCCTGCCTATTCAATGCAGTCGGGTCTATCGTTTCAAAATACAGCCCCAGCAGGAGCTCCAGAGGCAAACGGTCCGAATCAAATACCACATGCACCGTCTCTGCTGCTTCCGTCCGCCCCGTGCATACTTCCTCATACGTGGGGTTGGGTGTGATACTATTGGCATAGCCTACCTCTGTACTTATCACACCGTCTATGAGCTTAATAAAGTGCTCTGTCCCCCAGAAACACCCACCAGCCAAATATATCTCCTTCTGATTCTTTACATTACTATTAGTCATACTCTTTCGTTCTTGGTTGTGCTTAGTCTGTCCCATACATGCCACACAGCAAAATACGGACAAGAGCAGTCCTACAAATCGGATATTAGTTATTCTTCTCATGATACTCGTGTATTAAGTCATTGTACTTCCGCTGATATGCCCCCAGCTGCACCAGGAGGTCATCTGCCTGTTCCTGTAGCATCCGTAGGTTTTCAGCCACCTTTTCATCACTGGAGAGCGTCTCTCGATAGGTGAAAGGATAGTGCCTTGTCTTTTCCTCTATCAGCCGCTCATACTTCTCTGTCTGCTGTTTTATCTGCTGTATCACCTGCTCCATATCGTCGTCGGAGTACTCGGGCATCGCTAGCCCGATGTCCGTGATCCGGACATGATTCCACAGGCTCCGCAGTTGCTGTACATCATTATGTTCGTAGGCTTCCTCCGACTTGTGGTACAGCTCTTGCTCGTAATCCCTATCAGCGGGATTAAGGTCGGGGAGGAGTCTACTCATCAGAGCACGGTAGAGCTCCCGCACCTCATTCAATGTGCCATCCTCCTCCACTACGTGCTCTCGTGCACTGGCAAGTTCCACCTCCTTTTTCGCCAAGTCGTCATACATATACATCAGCTGACGCTTCACCTCCCGCTCGATCCACTCAAAGTCTGGTTTCGTCTGCCGTTTGAGAGACTTCTGTATCAGCTGTACTTTCAACTTCAACTCCGAGTATCTCAGACTCAGCTGGTAGATCTTGACGAGCAAGGGACCAAAAATATTCAACACCCGATTCTCCAGCACCTCGTGCTCCACCACAACCATATCGCGATACTGCACATATAGCTGTAGCAGATGGCTCCTCATACGGGTGAAATGCTCCTTGTAGTTCTCCGATCTCGTCAACGCCAGCATCTGCTCCTCCGTATGGTAGAGCGTGACCACTACAGTCATCACCACCTCATCCCCAAAGGGAGTCTCTTGCAGATCCACAGGGCGATAGTCAGCAAAGACATTCTGCCAATAATACCCCGACCCACTACGGTCATCAGCATCCACGACCAGCAGGTATGGTCGCCGGCCATCATCCTGATACTGCCGTCCCAGCCACTCGACGGCTCCTGTCGTCGTAAGGTAAGCCAGCGACGAGCGGATACCTGGCGTAACGGTTCCGTAGTTTCGGAACACCAACCATGCAAGGACAAAAGCCTCACCATGCTCTGATACGTAATTACGTGTCCTGACCTCAACATTCGGACGCATAGACTCCTCCATACAAGCGACGCGAGAGACCTCGTCAAGGATTTCATTGTGAGCCTCATCCGCTGCCTCATCCTCAGCCAGTATCTCGGGGTAATGCCCGACAAATCCCCGTGAGTAGAAGAACGTTCTCCAGTCAGCACACCCCAGCAGCTGAAACATCGGCACAGAGCTTTCAGACAATTCTCGGTAGGGTTGCCTTACGCTGCGTGTATCACATATATGCACCTCCTCTCTCATGCTTTATGATCGTGATTCAAGTTACTTCCTCGTTGCACCACCCTCGGGTACAGACACTGACACTCCCACCTCTCCTGTCCCAGTAGCTCTGGCACAATATCAATCTCATCCGTATTCAATACCGACGGATTATACGCCAGCTCAATAAATGTAGGCACGATATAAAGTAGGGCTACAACGCCTGCCCCGAGGATGACGGTTCGCTTAACTGAAATTTTCATTATCCTAATACATACTTCTTTCTCGCAGAACAAATATAAACATTTCTCACAAAACATCCCAATAAACCCACACCTTCTTGTCCAAAAGATCAATTCACTGCTATTTCATCCGATCATTGTGTGGAAAGAATGCAGACTTCGGCAGGAAAAAGTCACCACGGCACACAACTATTTTCGCAAACTTCCAAGAGAAAAACTACAGTGCCTGATCGGGCAGCGTACAGAACCTGATCGGGCAGTGTACAGTGCTCGATCATGCACCGTACGCTGCCTGATCGAGTTCTGTAAAATTTCTCCGCAACTTTCCCGATTAATGCAGCAGTACTCCGGCATCATTTTGTGAGGAGAGGAACGCTCCCTTTCTCTCATACCATGGTATATCGGATCATGAGAGTTGCCTTGTGTCTATAGTATCACTCTGGAGAACAACCCCTTGTACTCAGACCGACATATGGTCGAATGCAGTGACGTCACTGCGCAAGGTCAGCGACACGAAGTAGGTCCCCGAAGACTCCACGAGCTGTCACCTCAGCACCGGCACCGGCCCCCTGAATGACTATGGGTTGATCGCCATAGCTCTCAGTGAAGATCTCAAAGCAACTATCTGCTCCCTGCACCTGTCCCAGAGCACTATCGATAGGAATAGCCGTGAGTGCACACCTCATGGTAGCAGGAGCACTGTCTTCGGGTTGAAAAAATTCACCTATATACCTCAGCACTGTACCAGGTGGGGTGGTGACGTCACGATAGCTGTAGGCTTCGACCTCAGAGAGATGGGTCATGAAATCATCCACCTCCAGTTCGGAGAGATGTGGAGGGACGAGATTCTGCACGCTGATGTCAGAGAGCTCAGAGGGAACATCGAGCTCTCGTGCAAGGATCAGGAGCTTGCGTGCCACGTCCATTCCGGAGAGGTCGATACGGGGATCCGGTTCGGTGAGTCCACGGTTCATCGCCCCTCGGAGCGCATCGACAAAGGTGGCACCACCGCCAATGCAAGAAAAGAGATAGCCGAGCGAACCACTGAATAGGCCTCGTATGCGAGTGATACGATCTCCCGAGAGGTGAAGCAGTCGAAGATTATCAATGAGCGGCAGTCCCGCACCGACATTGGTCTCGTAGCGGTAGCAGCGACGACGCTGCTTTAGGATATGACGAAGGTGCAGGTAGTCGACGTAAGAGCTGGTATTGAATATTTTATTGGACGAGACAAGGTCAAAGCCACACTCCGCTATCTCTATATAGCGTGCAGCGATATCCGGGGATGCCGTATTGTCGATCACGACGACATTCTCGAGGGCTTGCTCACGAGCATACGTAATGATGTCGGATACTGGGTCAGAGGTCTGTGGAGCCTGTGATTTACGCTCCTGCCAGTCAGTACCTATACCACTCTGATCAAGCAGGAGCTGATGACTGCTGGCGATAGCAAAGAGACGAATGTCAAGTTCTTTGTGTCGAAGGATGCTGTCCCTCTGCGACGTGAGCTGGTGCACAAAGGCACCACCCACCGTCCCATGACCTATACAAGCGACATGGATGCGGCGCGGATGCTCGAAGATCTCACCATGGATGACATTGAGAGCCATGGGAACCTGATGCTCTGAAAGGACGAGGAAGAGTGATCCTCCGTGGGGAGAATTATTGACCAACTGCGGGACGATTCCATTGCGTACGAGTGCAACGTATGGTTTGTCGAAGTGTGCCAAGCTGACACCGACAATAGCAATGACGGCAAGCTCTCTTTCGGCATAGATTGCGGTCGTCAACCCATGCCTCATCTCGGTGGCAAACTCCTCCTTAAGGGCAGATACAGCCCTATCAGCATCGATTTCGTCCACCACGATCGCTGTCCCACGCTCCGTACTACCCTGTGAAATCATCCCCACACTCACGCCGGCATCCCTAAAGGCTGCAAAGATGCGGGCATCGATACCTGGCTGTCCGAGCATCTCACGACCTTCAAAGTGCAGGAGGGCTTTGTTCCTCAGGGCAGCTATGGCACGTCCTCCTGTGTCGGAAGGGTAAGCGCTGATGACAGTACCCTGCTGGTCGACCCCAAGAGGATGAAAGGAATTGAGGATTCGGAGTGGAATCTCCTTGGATTGAAGAGGGTCTATCGTCTTATAGTGCAGCACATCGGCTCCGAACTGAGCAAGCTCCGCTGCCTCGACGTAGGAGAGCTCATTGATCTTGCGAGCACCGAGAACAAGCCCCGGGTGTGCGCTGTAGATACCATCGACATTAGTATAGTTTTCCATGCCATTAGCATCGAGAAAATTGGCGAGGAGAGCTGCGGAGTAGTTGCTGCCATTCCGCCCGAGTGTGGTGCGATGTCCTCCGGTATCTCGAGCAATGAACCCCGTGACCACAGCCACAGTACCCTCCGGGAGGGCGTCGAAGTAAGCTCTGGTGCGGTGCTCACTCTCCGACATGTACACCGTAGCGTCCCCGTAGCGGTCGTCGGTGACGAAAAGGTCACCGGCATCTACGGCCAATGCCTGGACACCACGATCACGAAGTAGAGAGGCAACCACCTTGGAGGAGCAAATCTCCCCGAATGCGAGGATTCGATCAATGACGTTAGGAGGACAGATCCCGAGCAACTCCACGCCCCGCAAGAGCTGCAGGAGGGTATCATGCTCTGCGGAAAGATCTACGGCCGTACCTGCAGTCTGGAGGCCGATGAGTTCCTCAGCAGCATCGCGGTAATCTTCTCCTCTACGTGCCAGTCGAATAAGCTGCAACAAGCGGTCAGTGGTGGTACCACGTGCCGAGACGACAACGGCAGGAAAATGTGTCCCTCCCCTGCGGACATACTCAGTGATGAGGGACAGAGCTAAGGTCAAGGGATGGCCGTCAGCGAGGGATTTCCCTCCGAATTTCAGTACTTTCATGATTATTATACGTAGAGATTAAGGATGAGAGAAGTAGGGAGACATGATGACATTGAGTTGCTCATACTCCATGAGGAAAGCATCATGTCCATGAATCGAGTATATAGTATGCAGAGTAACGTCCTTACCTAATGCCGAGAGCTCGCTCGCTGTCCTCTGCGCTGTGAAGTGCGGAAAGAGGAGATCACTGTCTATGCTCACAAGATGAATCTCACTCTGGATATGAGCAAGCCCCTCCAGACTATCCGCTACGTGAATATCTGCGGTGAGAAAGGTCATGGTACGGTAGGCCGATAGAAGGAAGCGCTCCTCAAGTGCTCGCCCGTGATAGCGAAGCCAATCAAGGACCCGCGGGGTATCAGTATCGGGGACAAGGGCACCACCAAAGCGAGCAGAGAGGGATTCAGGTGTGCGGTAGCAGAGCATGGCGTGGAGGCGGGCATCGCGAAGCGGATGAGGGGAGGAGTCCAAGAGAAGTCTCTGCACCTCAGTCTGAGCAAGGAGCCAGTCCGAGGCTCTGTAGTCCGTAGCGATAGGGAAGATCAGATCAGCAAGCGTGGGTGCCAAGGCTGCAATCTGCCATACAAGCGCACCGCCCATACTGGCTCCTATAATCGCATAGAGGTGGTGAATCCCGAGTGATTCCAAGCCACGAAGGAAGAGCCGAGCGACGTCCTTCAGACCGAATCGGTCCGGTTCACTCTCCGGTTCACCGCTGTACCCATTGCCGGGGATATCGAAGCAGAGGATGCTGTAGTGGCGGGTGTCTATCGCCTGATCTTCACCGATGAGCTGAGCCCACCAACCATTGGGTCCCGCTACGGACGAATTGCCCGTCAGTGCGTGGCAGACCATAACAATAGGTGCCGTGCCTATTGCTGGTCCAGCGATTTGGTAGGAGAGAATGACGTCAGAGATTACTCCCTTTTCGCTCCGATAGGCGGGAAGTTGTATCTTTTCTAATGACATAAAAGGATGAGAGGAATATGAGGATTGAGTGCTGCGTATGTTTGACATAGAGGAATAGGGACCTTCGTGTCAAAACAGCCATTTATTCCATTGAATTCAAATGCGTTATCCCATGAAATTTGCGGAGAATACTCCATTTCCTCAGGGGCTGTACCACGTTCATTCACCCCGGACACATGGGCACCCCTCCTAAAAACCTCTGGGTCGTTGACGTAACGACATCCCAGAGGTTGTCTGAGAAAGCTCTGGGTCCTCCAATCATCGACGACCCGGAGCTTTTTAGCCCATATGTGCATATAAGACATCCCGAAAAGCTAACATGGCGATATCGTCTCCCGGAAGAATGATTTCGTGGGATAAGCAGGTATTAATGCTGAGCAGCCCTTAATGCCTGATCTATATCTCTCTGAAGGTCATCGATATGCTCGAGGCCTACGGCCACACGGATAAGGTCGGGGGTAACTCCTGCAGAGGACTGCTCCTCCGGGGTGAGCTGATTGTGGGTAGTACTACTCGGGTGAACAATGAGAGACTTGGAGTCGCCGAAATTCGCCACGAGACTGAAGAGGTGTGTGCCTTCCGCTACCTTACGAGCAACATCGTAGCCCCCCTTAGGGCCAAAAGTGAGGATCCCGCCATGCTGTCCACGATATCGCTCTTGGGCGAGAGCGTGTCGCTCGTGCGACGCCAGCCCGCTATAACGCACCCACTCGACGAGAGGATGAGCTTCCAACCATTGCGCCAGCCGGAGTGCTGTATCGCTGATACGCTGGATACGCACCCCGAGGGTCTCCAGACCCTGAAGGAGACTGAAGGAGCTGAAAGGACTAATGCATGCCCCCAGATCTCTGAGTCCAATAGCACGAAGAGCGACAAGGTAAGCCGCAGAGCCGAAGGCCTCGGTGAAGCGTACTCCGTGATAGCTATCACAGGGTTCGGAGAGCTCAGCATACCGACCACAGCCCCAGTCGAAGCAACCAGAGTCAATTACGGCACCTCCAAGGGTAGAACCGTTTCCGCAGACGAACTTGGTGAGGGAGTAGAGCACAACATCGGCGCCATCCTCAATGGGGTGATAGATCCCGGAGAGGAGGGTATTGTCAACAAAAAGGGGCAAACCATGCTCATGCGCCACCCGTGCCACGGCTCGGACATCAACGACATCGAGCTTGGGGTTGCCCAGAACTTCACAGAAGATTAGTTTAGTTTTCTCTGTAATTGCGTCAGCGATAGTACTCTCGTCACCGAAATCTACAAACGTGGTGTGGATGCCATACTTGGGGAGGGTAGAGTTGAGGAGGTTGAATGTTCCACCATAGAGACTGCTGCTGGCGACAATATGGTCGCCGCTCCTCAGAAGAGTGAGTAAGGCTGTACTGACAGCGCTCTGACCGCAGGAAGTGACTACAGATCCGACACCTCCCTCATAGGCAGCAAGGCGCTCCTCGAGGACGGCAGTAGTAGGGTTGTTGAGACGAGTGTAGATATATCCGGGGGCCCGAAGTTCGAATACTGCCTGCGCTTCGGTACTGTCGCCAAAAGCATAGGCTGTATTAAGGTGCAGCGGAGTTTCTATGCTCCTATGGTCTGTATTCACTGGCGAATAACCATGGTGTAATGCCGTCGTTTCTGGATGGTGTGGGAAAGATGTTCTCATGGGATAATAAATGATGTATGAGGTGATAAAAGAAAAAAGAGCTACTTGTGCCGTGTGTCGCACAAGTAGCTCGCTGTGATTATTTGTTACTATCGTTTTATTCTGTATCTCCGAGCTAATCTCGGACTGAAGTATTTCTCACGCTACCCTTACGACACACCCAAGAGGCGAACATCATCATGGACATTCGCATCATCATGGACATCATATGTTGAGCTGAGATACGCATCTAAATACTCGTTTGTCTAACTAATTTCGAAAAACATAACTCGGTTCCGATACTCCGAAACGCACCGCAAATTTACACAAACTTTGCATTCCTCCAAATTTCGAATGGCACTTCCCATAAATCGAAAGTCCCCACCGCTTTCTTTTGCATCTGTAGGGTTCTCTATTTCACAACAATTGGGCGAATTATTTGTCTAATTGCTGAAAAGTTGCTAACTTCGCACACTTATTATTGTACCCGATAATAGCAACATTAATATTTGTATATGGCAACGTTAGAGAAAATTAGAGGCAAAGCAGGCTTCCTCGTAGCTGTGATTGGTATCGCTCTATTGGCATTCTTGGCCGGCGACTTGATTCAGGGTGGAAGCACTGTGATGAGGGACAGGGAGATGAATGCTTTCACTGTCAACGGCGAGGCAGTTAAGGCTCAGGACTTTGAGGCACGAGTGCGTCAAATGGAGGAGCAGATGCGTGCAAGAGGACAGCAGTCTATCGACGAAGCAACTATGCAGCAGTTGCGCAATCAGGTTTATAGCAACCTCGTGAGCGAACAGCTCCTCAGGGAAGAAGCAGAAAAGATCGGGCTCTCTATCTCCTCTGATGAGACATTTGATCTGGTACAAGGTCAGTTCATTTCCCCAATCATCCTTCAGCAGTTCTCTAACCCTCAGACGGGAGCTTTCGACAAGGTTGCCCTCCTCAACTTCCTCAAGACTATCAACACCAAGATTGCCGGTCAGAGCGCAGAAGAGCAGGCACACTTGGCACAGTACCGCGCGATGTGGGCCGAGACCGAAAGAAGTGTACGTGTTAGCCGTCTCTACGAAAAGTATCACAACCTCATCACGAGTGGTGTCGTAAGCAATAAACTGGAGATCGAGCGCCAAGTAAAGGAGACTACCAACGTGGCCGATATCGCATACGTGGCACAATCCGTGATGGATGTCCCGGACTCTGTAGTTTCAGTCTCCTCTGACGATGTCAAGAAGTACTACGATAACCACAAGCAGATATTCCGTACGGAAAGCGGAGCTGTGATAGATCTCATCTACACCAATGTGGCTCTTTCCGAGTCTGATTACGCTAATGCCAAGGCTGACATTGACGCCGCTCGTCAGGAATTACTCGAAGGCCGTCCCGTGGCTTCCGTCATTGACGAATACTCCGATGTGCCTTATACCGACGTCTACCTTCCCGTCTCTGAGCTGCAGGCAAGCAGTCTGTCGGCAGACGCACTTTCTTTCATCAACACTGCTTCGGTGGGCGAAGTGAGTCCGGTATTCACACAGGGGGATAATTACAGTGTCGTCAAGCTCATTGACCGAAAGTCTGCTCCCGAGAGCCTCCACGTACGACATATCGTGCTTGCACCCGAGGGCACCGCGGGTATGCCAAGCTCCGATAGTCTATTCGCTATCGTCAAAGCCAATCCGACAGAGTTCTCAGCCATAGCGACAGCCAACTCCCTAGATCGAAACAGTAGCGCCAAGGGGGGGGAAATCGGGTGGTTGACCGAAGCCATGGCCACGCAATATGTAAGCCCAGAGTTCTGCAAAGCAGTGTACTCAGCGACTGTAGGCGTGCCATTTGAATTCACGAGCAACTACGGTAAGCACATCATCCTTGTGGACGAAGCTCGTGACAATGTCGATAAAGTCAAGATAGCATATGCTACTCGTCAGGCTACTGCAAGTACGGAAACTCAGACAGCTGCTTATAATGCTCTCAGTTCGTTCCTCGCTACCAATAAGAAAAATGCAGGCATAGATACCCTCGCCATGAACGCCGGATATCAGGTCCTTTCGGACCTACGTATCGCTGCATCACAACCCTACGTAGCACAGGGATTGATGAACAGTCGTCAGGTTGTCCGCTGGGCTATGAATAACAAAGTAGGCGAAGTCTCCGACATCATGGAGGCAGACGGTAAGTACATCGTCGTCAGAGTGAATGAAAAGTTTGAAGAAGGCTACATGCCTCTCAGCTCCGTGAGCGAGCAACTCCGTCCTATAGTGGCAGCAGAGAAGAAAGTGGATGCTCTCTACGATCGCCTTCAGGGCAAGAACTACCCCGACCTCAGCACCTTTGCTGCCGAAGTCAACAGTCCTGTGGATACACTCCACATGGCGAGCTTCAATACAGGTCGCTTTGAAGTAGTGGGCAGTCAGCCTGCTCTCAATGCTGTGGCGGCCAGCGCACCTCTGAATAAAGTAATGCTTGTCAAAGGGGTTGGCAATGTATTTCTCGTAAACGTACTGAGCCGTACTCCGGACACGGTAGTTCCTACTGCTGAAAACGTGAAACGGGAACTCGACAGTGCACGTGCCGGTGTCATCAGAATGCAAGTGATGCAAGAAATCCTGAAGAAAGCTGCGATCAAGGATACACGATACAAGTTCATGTAATCCCGAGAAATCAAGCTCTCCTAACCCATAGCTCCAACCCGAATGAAGCTCCTACTCCGTAGGTTTTCATTCGGGTTGGAGCTTTTTATGTATCTTTTGCTTGCGACAAAATCACCGACAAAACAATAGACAGATGAAGATTACCGACAAAATACCAATCGAATTTAGCAGCCTTCGCTGTCCTCTATTCCCCCCTGACCCTGCATACCTGCAGATGCTAACCACAAAGTATGAGACCGACTTCATCGTATTTGAGAGAGGAGAACTCCTCTTCCGCCAAGGGGATAAGATCCGCTCCCTTCACATCGTACTCTCCGGAGATCTCCATGGGCTCATGATTGTCAATAATGGCGAGCAGATTGAGGTTGATCGGATGGCTGCCGGAGTTCCCCTAGCCGTGGCACTTATCTTTTCTCAGCGGGGATCGTTTCCTGTCGATGTCGAGACTCTCACCGACGGCGTTCTCTGGCGTATCCCTCTCCGTGTCTACGAGAGTATGCTACAGCAGGAGGAACGTCTCTTAGCTGCATTTCTACGCGTCTCAGGCGATGCGTTCTTCCGCCTCACCGAGAAGCTCAACCTTATCTCCACCAAGAGTCTACGTGGCAAGCTCGCCCAGTTCATCCTCTCTCGAACCTCAGAGGGTACACCCTCCTTCGTCCTGCAGCGGACACGAGCCGAACTCGCCAATTACCTCGGCGTACAGCGCCCTTCCCTCTCTCGTACCCTCACCGAGCTACAGGAGAGGGGGCTCATACGCGTCGATGCTAAAAATATCACTGTACTTGACAGAAGGGGACTATCCGGATTAGAATAGCTCCGGCTTTCCCTCGATGATACAATAAAAGTGGGGCATAGCTCCCGACATCTCCCATGCTTATAATCTACACCTGCGCTCATCTTTTGAATCTCTATTACTCCAAATAATCGGACTTCTCTCGCAGGTAAAGTACAGAGGAAAGTTAGCAACGTACAAAGCATAGCATCCTCCATACAAAGGATAGTACCCTCTGTACGTTGCCAACTTTCCTCTGTACTTTATAGACCGTTACTTGGTAATTATAGTCGCAGAATATAGCTTAGGAATGAGCTGGCTACTCTTCCCAAATTACACCGAGCCTACATGGTATAGATCTCTGACGATGAATAACGGACAAATGAGCAGGGGGGAGAGGATTCCTCGACAGAACCTTCTCCCCCAACACCATACCTACCCCCGGCACCACCGGGGAGGGTAATCCCATGCTTCCTGAGCGAACTAAATAAATAGGAGTTATAATGCAGAAGTTAATCAGAGGCCTTCTCCACCACCTCTTCGCCCGAGATGAGACCATTCATGAGGGCATAGAAGGTAAGCCCACTGACTGTCTTGATATTGAGCTTGGCAGTGATATTCTTGCGATGGCTCATGACAGTATTCATACTGATATTCAGGGCATCAGCGATTTCCTTATTGGTCAATCCACGCGCGACCTCCGTAAGGACTTCAAGCTCTCGGGTGGAGAGACCCTTGTCTGTAGTACCGCTTATAGCGTGAGAGTGATTCTCAAGGGTATCGAGAAGGATACTCTCTATCTGCCGTCTACTCCAGCGACCGTAGATGAATATGCCCGCCTCATCGTCGGGGAGTGCATCCGGTGTGGGAAGGAAAGAGAGAAGGGGAATGAGACGTGCCTTTTTGGCCCTAAACAGGTCTCCATAGAGCGCCAGTAGTGTGTCCTCGAGGAAGACAATATCATAGTTATCAGAGCCTAAAGAGCGAAATCGCTCGAAAGTATCATAACTCTCGATACGTATTCGCTCCGATACTCGGTGCAACAAAGCCTCGAGCCCTATCCGCCCGAGGGTATCAGAGAGAACAATGGCGATATGCAATTTTTTGGCTGTGTTATTCATGCCATGGATGAAATACCCCTGACAGAGTGTCCGGAGGTGATGATGTCAGTGAATGCCCTGCTGCCGTGCCTGACGGAGGGTGGCCAGCATAGGCATAAAGATACAGGTGCGAAGGTGTGAATTAATCATGAGATCACTACGTAGTGAACTAAGGCTGAAGAGTACCCCGTATAGGAGGTTCTCGTTGTAGTCGCCCTGTATGTGGCGGATGAGCACCTGAATGACATCATCCACAAGGGCTTCGGCTCGATCACCACTGCCCTCGTTCTTAGCTTCGGTATAGATAGACTGCAGGGTGAGCTGGTTGATGTCCTTGCCTAAGCTTTCTGCAAGTGCTCGAAACTCTGGGAAGAGCACCTCCTCGTCGTACCGCACACGCTCAGAGAGGGTATTCTCCAGCTCGGAGAGCACGAGAGGGATATTTTGCACCATAGAATTACCCTGACTGCTCTTGGCCACGAAATGTTGGAGATGTACCTGTACATTGCGGAGCTGAGAGGAGAGAAAATACCGGTTCGCACTCTCGAGGTAATCTACCATAAGTGCAGTGTGCTCAGCCGTGAGTCGAAGTGATCCGACGTAGGAGGGCTGCACACAGCTATTGGCAATGAGGAGAAAAAAGTCCGGATCAATCTTGTGTTGTTCACAGACCTCTTGTACCGTCAGACTCCCGAGTCCGAGACGGATGCCAAAGCGATTGAGCATAGGAACAAGAAAGACATACCTCTGGACAAGGTCACTGAGGATATTGGTGGCTTTGATCTTCATGGCAAATAAGTGGAAGGGGTGGGTAGCAGGGGGATGAATGATCTGTAGTATCCGAATGGTCAACGTCATTCCTGTGCATACTTGGCTCTCTCGATATTGTAGGAGTTATTGCCCTCGCAGTCAATAGCCACAATGACAGGCAACTCCTCCACATGTAGTCGCCGTATGGCCTCTGGTCCCAAGTCCTCAAAGGCTATAACTTCAGCAGATTTGACACAGCCCGACATCAGAGCGGCAGCACCGCCAATGGCAGCGAAGTAGACTCCTGTCTCGGAGACAATAGTATCGATGACATCACGGCTACGGAGCCCTTTGCCGATCATAGCTCTCAGCCCCTGGCGCATCAGCGTAGGGGTGTAAGCATCCATACGCCCGCTGGTGGTAGGACCTACGGAGCCAATAGGTTCATCGGGCTTGGCCGGAGCCGGACCTGCGTAGTAAACAATCTGTCCCGAGAAGTCGAAAGGCATCGCTTGGCCACGGTCAAGCATCTCGACGAGACGCTTGTGTGCGGCATCACGTGCAGTGTAAATAGTGCCTGCGATGTATACCATATCTCCGGCATGCAAGGTGCGAATGACCTCATCGGTCAGTGGAGGGATGATGATTCTTTTGTCCATGTATGTACTACTAACAACCAAGGGTCTCACACGTTCACACGGTGTAGGAGTCCCCCTCGTGTCAAACAAATATACTCAAATACTCGAAATATAAAATCAGAGGACTCCATGTGCATGGCGTGTGGCGTGACAGCCAATATTAACGGCTACAGGTAAGCCCGCAATATGTGTAGCCCCGACCTCGACATTGACCCCAAGCGCTGTGATTGTACCGCCAAATCCAGCGGGACCGATCCCAAGTTTATTGATGCGTTCGAGGAGTTCTTCCTCTATGGCTGCGACATGTGGTTGCGGATTGGGCTCGCCTACTGGGCGGAGGAGGGCACGCTTGGCCATCTGTGCACAGCGTTCCATAGTACCACCAACGCCGACACCAACAATAATAGGAGGGCAGGGATTGGCACCTGCTTCTGAGACTACCTGAACAACAAAATCCTTGACTCCCTTTTCTCCCTGACTGGGGGTGAGCATCTTGAGTTGACTCTTATTCTCGCTACCAAATCCCTTGGGAGCTACGTCTATGACAATCTTGTCCCCCTCCACGAGGTCGATGTGGATGATCGCAGGAGTATTGTCCCGAGTATTCTCACGAATAAAAGGATCGTTGACGACAGATTTACGGAGGAAGCCGTCCTCGTAGCCCTGACGTACTCCCTCATTGATCGCGTCAGTGAGGAGCCCGCCGGTGATGTGAACATCCTGCCCAAGCTGGATGAAAACAACAGTCATCCCCGTATCCTGACACATGGGTTTCTGTCGGGAAGAAGCGATCTCAGCATTCTCAAGAAGCGTACCGAGTATCTGCTGTCCGAGAGGAGATTTCTCCACGGTACGCGCTAAAATCATCCTGCCCTTGATATCAGGCGTGATGTAATAATTAGCTTGGATACACAGCTCCTTCACGAGCTGAGTAATGGCAGAAGTAGCTATTTCTTTCATATCTGAATATCATTCGTGTCTGCGAAGGAAGTAATCGGTATTGCGGTTAGCGAGATCGTGATTATGATTAGGTGTATCTCCGATCAATCCTATAAGGCAGTGAGCCTGATACCTCTCGTCGTACACGAGTTCTTTGTGAAGAGAAAAATTGGTAATCTCACCCGTAGAGCGCATGTGTAGACGAGGACCGGTGCAGGGAATAATAACATCACCAAACCTGATATGGAGATCATCGTAGTAGTCCACCTGCCTATTCTCTCGTATGATCTCAAGAATCCTTTCCTCTACAAGATCAAAGTCGAGATTCGGTTTTTCATTAAACTTCAGTACGTATCCGTTGCGGATGTCTGCACTATAATAGTCGTGCATGGAGAGACCGTACAATTCGTAAAGTACAGTGGCAGTAACCTCCTCGGCGGTATGCGCCATTTTCCGGAAGCGTAAAGAATGATGCACGATATCGTACAGCACCTGTGGCTGTGGCCCAAAGATCGACGGCCGGGTGACGATGATTTCTTCACCTATGGCAATAAGAAGATCCGCATTGCACCCGAGAGCTTGGTTGAGGAGGTTGAAGTGTTCCACCACTACCCTCTTGCCTGCATCAAGGAGCCTCTGAACGAACTCTACAATTTCATACATTTGGGTGAAGGCAGTCTGGAACCGCATGTCGATATGATAGGTACTCGCCTCACGGAGTGTCTCCACCCTCTCACGTATCTGCATGATCTTTTTCGGAGATAGCATATCGTCATCATTAGCGAGCTCCAGCCCTGGGAAAATCCCTCTGATGAGAGAAGACTTCCCAGAGCCGGAGTCACCGATAAGCCCCACAAGCCTATCGGTATAACTCAAGTGAGTATGTGCGATCTGTTCGCCAAGCATGAGAAGACGCTCCTTGCCTCGGGGTGCATAGTACTGTGTGGATACTAAGTGCTCCTGCAAGCGTATCGGTCTTGCAGGTGTGCCATTACTCTGCATCGAAAGTGAAGCGCATTAGTGGTGCATGCTGCTGTGCACCGTACACATCCGCCTCACCAAGTGCACCACTGGGGATAGGACGGCAGATAGTCACCTTAACGGCTTTTGCAGGATCGAAGTAAATCACCTGCAGGATGTCAGTTATGGGAATGGAATAAAGGTTGGCAAAGACTTCGGGCGTCATTACCTGATGATCTTTGAAGAAGTTGTACTCCTCAAAGGTCTTAAAGATGATGTCAAAAGTCAGTTCGTAGGGACCAGAGTTCTTGCTCCGAATCACTGACGCCATTTCTCTCAATGTATATGTTTTCATCTTTCGTCAGAATTCTTTGTAGGTGATCGGAAATAGTGCGACAGGATCATCAACCTGCATAAGGTGATAGACATTAAATTCAAACACTTCGCCCATGTGAGCATCAGATGGGCTGAATGGGAACGCAAGATTGCCGGCAGTAGACATACGGCCATCGTAGCCATAATGCAAGAACGTACTACGTGCAAAGCTACAAATAGTGTCTGCTTCTGCTTGGGTAGCACCGACCGCCTCTATGATAATCAGGAGCTCCTGACCTGCTTCACCCTCAATGCCAGAGAACATACTCATCACTCCAGTACGGCCATAGATCTTGAAGTCAAGGAAGTAGTCGCTAAATCCATAGTCTTTAAAGTTGTTGTCCACACGAGCACGCACTGCCTCTTTCACTTCATCAATCTTGCTGATGAGGATCGGATCAGCGCACGCGGCACATGAAATGGTACGGAAGCCGACGCGACGTACTCCCTCAAGTTTGACACAATACTTGTCGGTAGCTTCGAATTTAGTCCCCGACACACGCACACGATTATCTGCAATTTGCTCGAAAGTTGTTCCGTGAAGATTCAAGCGTCCACCAGGACCAGGAAGCAGATAAGGATTAGATTTTTCGTACAAGGTGTGAGCTGCTATGGAGAGCGTAGTACACTTGCGCTGTGGAGAAAGGGTCTCAAGGTCGAAATGGTCTTCACGAAGATATCCAATCATACAGTCGCTACCACTACCTGGCAGAGCACAGATCGCAGCGCACTCAAGTATCTTACCCATGTGAATGGCAAGAGCACGGTCAAAACCTCTCATTATAGGTAGTGAAGCAAAGACACTAGGATCGTAAGAACGGCCTGCAAGAATAACCTGTGCTCCATTTTCGAGTGCTTTAATGTATGGTTCTTCACCAATCTGCGCCACAATATGTACCGCTTCATCTATGTCTTTTTCACGGAGCTCTGGAGCTGGCTCAAGTGGAGAAATCTTGCCTTCCTTGTGATAGGAACGTATCAGATCCTTGTCAAGCTCAGAAGTAATTTCAGCATACTTGAAGCAGAGATTATTGGCAACAGCTATCTCTTCGATAATCTCACGAACGATAGCTACATGAGGACGAGCACCACATCCACCGCCAGTACCAATGAGTACAGGAATACCTGCTTTAAGGGCTGCAGGGATCATAATCTCGAGATCACGCTTCACAGAATTGCGATCGGTAAAAGAGACGCCAGCACCAAGGTAGTAAGGTCCTGGATCGGTGGATCCTGCATCGACAGCGATCACATCTGGGTTCCTCTTCATGCCCTCCTTGAAGGATTCCAAAGGGAATCCGTAACCAAGGATAGCAGTAGGAGAGAGCACTCTTATTTCTTTCATGATAAGTGTAAAAGTAGATCTAAGTGAATTTTGAGACCCTAAATCAGAGACCTTTAGTCCATACGCCAAAGGCTCTGGTTCCGGTCAATTGAAGATTAAAGTACATCCTTCAGGGCGAGGATGCGGCTCATTTCATTGTGTACAATCATGTACCCTTCATCTACCCCCATGCCAGGTTTGGCGAGGGTCTGTACTGGCTGTGTAGCCATAGCGATATTCGCACATACTTCCGCAGAGCGGCTAGTTTCATTGCAGGTACCACCAAGATAAGCACCCATCCCATGCTCCTTACAGTAGAGGACAGCTTCAATAGAGTTATTGATACCCCCAAGATCAGGGGTCTTGATTTGCGCCATGTGACCAGCCTTTGCCTTACTGAAGTCAATGACATCCTCAAGTGTATTACACCATTCGTCAGCCACAATCTCCACATCATAACCTTTGACGTCGATATGGCGGCGGATCTCTGCAAGTGCCGTAATCTGTGCATCACGCTCTTCGACATCTACCGGCCCTTCGATACGCAGATGAAATGGAGCTGCAGCCTTACCAAGCTTACCAATGTAGTCAGCTATTTTCTCAAAGTCATTGTGAAATACTACGCCTAATGTACCATATACATCAATGTGGAACACGGGATTATAGCTATCAGAGGTTCGCTTGTCTAGAACACGGTTTCTTAGCCATACAACATAGTCATACAATTTTTCCCCATTGATGCCTACCTTTTTCTCTACATGATTAAAGAGAGCATGTGGCAGGACTTCTGCTCCCTTCATGATCATCTTGTCAGCATTGTCATAACGGTCATCACCAGACTGAGTGAAAATAGGGATCATGGTATCAGACACCCGAGTATTGTATTCGTCGGCAATGACCTGAGCCATAAGCTTGTGCTGTGACTTAGCCACTGCGTCGAGACAAGCCTGGGTTACTCCGTAACGAATAGCGGTATGATAGGGTTTCTGTGTCTCCGGTTTGATGAACTTGTCGACCCTGTCCGCCATTTCACGGAATGTGGTGATGTCCTTGCCTTCGTACATAGGTGCGATATCCTTCATGATGATCGGAATGAAGTTCTTCGCCAGGAACAGAGGATCACGTCCCCCTGCTCCTGAGTACTGAACAGCTGCGCAGTCACCATGAGCGATCTGACCATCCTCGAGGACGAATAGTACAGAGATCGACTCGCCAGCCTGTCTCACCTGTGTAAAACCATCCGTGACAGGCCTCCCCTTGTAGAACGCACCATCATTCTCTGCGCCCTTCTTGATAGCACGCTGGTCATCGAAGTAAAAACCGGTTTTGCCTGCGGCGCAAATTACTTTCTTGATCTTCATAATGTGTTTGGGAAAAAGATTGTGTTTTGATTTATCTGTGTTTCTGAGAAAAATAGCATTCTCCTTCAAGACTACATCTGTAACTTCGTCTACAAGAGTCACTGCTTACGTCCCACAAGGAACCCTTTACTGATAGCATATACGTCGTCGATAACCATCTGAAAACCCACGGTACGCTTCTCAAAGTTTGCTCTTTCGGTGAGTTTGTCGAGGTGAAACTTCTTCAGATCGTCAGAAAATGGCAGATTACCTGTTTCAAGTATACGGACTGCACCGTTATTATCACGAGCAGGCATGACCTTTCCGGCATTGTACTTACTTGGGGCAAATGGGATATCGAGCACCCCTGCTTCAAATGCAGCAATAGTACCCCTCACCCAGTCACCCTTACCCAGTTCTTCTACCTTAGCTAGAATCTGATCCACCTCCATTTCGATGATCTCAGACTCTGTAAGGACGGCGGGAATGTTCCGGAAATCCTGATCACGGAGCATCGAGATCACCTGCTTGGTAGCACGCAGACCGGCAGCATTAGCCTCCTTGGTTGGCACCCCCATAGCCTCATGAGGAGTCTTCACGATCACCTTCGTCGCCTTTGCGAGGGCTGCGGATGCTGCTCCCCAACTTATTACGCCAAAGGCTTTCGCTTCATCTTGTGGAAATCCACCCATCCACTGGTGGAATACTGTAGTTACCTTTACATCGCCATAGCCATACTTAGATAGGTATGCTTCGGTTTGTTCCCTCAGAGCACGCATCGCCGCTACATCCTGAATCAGATTACCACACTGACCATAACCTACAGTTACATCCTTCACTCCCTGAGTAGCAGCCAAAAGAGCCTCTATGATTGCCACAGAGTTGGAGATACACGCAGGGATTAGTGTCCCCGTGAGAGGGCCGAATGGCTCACGGTTTATGTCCACCCCTGCTTCAGCATACATTCCACAAAGACGGTCGGCATACTGCCAATACTTGATCGTTCGCTCGAGTGAAAAATCTTTGGAATAGGGGATATTATATGATATACCACCCCCCTCGTACGAGGTAAACCCCCCAGCAATAGAGATCTCAGTCAGCAGACGAGCATCAGGAGTTCCATGGCGCACCTGTACAGGATCCTTCACAGCAGAGGTTACCTGACGGCAAATGTCCACTCCATAGTTAACGATAGGAAAACCATTGAGCATTGAGCGGCCTGTTTCCTTACTCTTCTCTATCCCCACCTCTGCTTCGTGATATCTATTCAGACGTGTGTAGCTGTCCACCGTTGAGGGCAGGAGATCTGCCTCTCCATCAGCCTCTAGGAAGCGCAACAATTCGATATGCTGGTCATACAGAGCCACCCCTGCACGTGGTTGAATGAGGGTCACGCCCTCCTTGTCTGCCTTCTGCAGCTTGGCATCAAATCGACGCTCAGGAGCAATGCTCTTCTGATACTCCACCGCTTCCTCAAAGTTAACCCCCTTCCCCGTGGGCCATTGAGTGAGGACTTCAGCTCTCTCTTTCTGAAAGTCATCTTCGCTAATTCTCTGATTCTTTACTTCCATGGGTTATGTATAAAGTAGTATAGATATTGTTATTCGAGTTTATTTCAGTTCTTCCCTTTCGTATTACGTCTGTGCTGTCTAGAGTTCACACAGTTCTTTTTTCAGTATTTCGAGAGCCACATCAGGCTCCTCAGCACTTAGCAATCCCATTGATGCCATTATGTAGGTTTTGTCGAGCATATACTTCGGCTCTTTCGGCTTGGCGTACTCGTATTTGATGAGGTCATAGCTCGCTCCTGAGAGAATAAACTTCGGATTCTCACTATGAATTAGAGCTCCTCCGATGCCGAGTACCACCGGTGTTTTGGTCAGATCCTTTCCCGTAATAGTAAAGAGTTGTCCCATGGGTGTATAGACCGACTGTAGTCGTCCTACATGGCGATCTGTGGCTATGCGTACGGCCCCTTTAGCCAGTGCAACCTCAATCCTTGCCTCCCGGGCATTCTCTGCACGCAGTGACGGCTGAGCTACGCAGCGTGCCACCCAGTCGTGTATATCCTCCTCTGTAACTTCCACCTCATGCGCCGCGACATATAGATCCATCTCCTCGGACAGCGAACTCAAGCTATAGCGCATCCCTAGGTCTCCCTCCACGGTACGCTTGCTGAAAGGCTCGGGAATTCCCCTCTGTACAATGTTGGATGCAGACGGTTCTCCCTTAGCGATAGAATATATATCTGTCGTCGCCCCACCGAGATCAACTGCCAATAGTTCTCCCCAACCCTCTACCCTATGTGTGCCCTGGCTCAGCAGTGTACACGCATTGAGTACTGCCAAAGGTGTCGGGACAATCTCCATATCTGCCATTGCTTGTGCTTTGGATAGTCCCTTTGCCTCTACGATTCGCTCTATAAAGAGCTGCGTGATACTTGCCTTGGCTGGTTCTATATTGAGTTCATTGAAATTCGGCATCACGTTTTCTGTGATGACAAAAGGCTTGCCACTCTGTTTCAGGAGATCACGTATCTCTGCCTCTACGCTCTTATTGCCAGCTACTACGAGGGTGAAGTGTCCGGGGGTCTGGGAGAGCGTCCTCGCATTCTCAAGTATCGTCTCCCGATTACCTCCGTCGGTACCTCCGCAGAGCAGTATCAGATCGGGGTCTATCTCAGATATCTCATGCGCCTCAGATGGACTGATAGAGTAGGCGTAGGTCTTCACTACCTTAGCCCCTGCACTGGCAGCTGCCATTCGGGCAGCCTTGGCAGTTAGCTCCGGGACCAGCCCGGATGCGACCATCTTAAGCCCACCTGCTGCACTGCTACAGCACAGGAATCGATCGTACGTCCAGGTTGCTCCCACCTTTTCTCTCAACAGCTTGATCGCATCTGACAGCCCCACCATCACATCCGTCTCTATCGTCGTGAAGGAGGCGGCAGTACCCATGATCTCCTTAGAATCGGTGTCAATAGCGGTGACCTTGGTATAGGTACTCCCGATATCTGCAGTGAGGTATCTCATATGTAAGGGATGAAGATAAGATCAGCGCTGCACGCCTAATGTCTTGTCGATATCGGCTATAGTGATCTGGATGTCCGTACCCGGAGGATAGACACAATTGAAGCCCATATCCTTGAAGCGTCTCTCTACGTCCTCAAAATTCTGCTTACCGACCACAAGATTACCTCCTGCGAAGAGAGGTATATCACGCAGACCTGCTTCCTCACACTTTTCTCGAAGTCCTTGGCAGTCAATCTCCCCATGGCCGTACAGGGAAGATACGAGAATCAGATCCGCTTTTGTCTCGATAGCAGCAGCGATGTACTCCTCTTGCGAAACCATCACTCCGAGGTTAACCACCTTGTAACCGGCCTCCTGAAGCGCAAATGCTATAATCTTATTCCCCACAGCATGAGCATCAGCTCCAATAACTCCCATCACAATGGTTTTTCCATTCATTTCCATTCTGATCTAGCTTAATATGTAGATTAAGTATTAGTGAATCAGGGGAAAAATCCCTGAGCAGGAGCCCTTTCTCCCCTGCTCGGCAAAGGTAAGGATAATAATAATCATAGACACAATTTCTTTTGGCATTTTTTTAGTTAGCTCATCCTTTCTCGGATTGATCATCCCGGGAGAGTCTTGACAAGTAACCGGTATTGGCACAACTAACAAAATATCTATTCCCTCACACTTAGAGAACGTAAATCTTTTCTCTTAGGAATCAGATTCATATACATCTCGCTCTCATGCGGCCCCGGTACCAGAAAACCAAATCGAGAAAAAGATACACTGAAGAGTATTTTATACATCCGGCCGGGACTTCCCTATGGGCACATAAATTTCTCTGGGTCATCGGTGAATCGATGTCCCAGAGGTTCAAAAAAATTTCTCTGGAACATCGACTCATCGACGACCCAGAGAAAAATTTTCCCTACTACCTCCCTCCATGGAGGTGTATATAAGTTTCTCCGCCAGATATACCTACATATAGTTATTTTTTATACTGAAATATACCTCATCTGCGGTATTGTCACCTGTGTCCTTTATGCTGAACTTTGTGCTCGTGGTATTGTGCTCTTTTCTTCCGCTTGTGAACGAGGAAGATATACCCAAAGAAAAGAGATATTACGACGATAAGAAAGGTAAAAAGCGATCAATAAAAATGAAAGGAACAACAATGAAAAAGCATTTCGTGCTCATTGCTCTCGTGGGTGTGCTCACGCTCAGTGGGTGTAACGAGAAGAAAAGTGGCGACAACAAGATCGACACAGAGACCATGGCCTCAGCGCAGGCAGTCGGCACACAAGCGCTCACGGTAGACCAAGTACTCGCACGAGCAGACAGCCTCGTGGGACAGGAGATAATGGTGGAAGCTGTATGTACCCACATCTGCAAGCACGGCGGAAAGAAGGTTTTTCTAATGGGAAGCGATGACACTAAGTCTCTCCGTGTGGAAGCCGGAGAGGCGATCGGCAGCTTTAAGCAGGAGGTGATGAATAGTCTCGTGACCATAATTGGGACTTTGGAAGAAGACCGCATAGACGAAGCGTATCTGACCCAGTGGGAGAACGAGCTGGCGACAGCAGATGCAGAGCCCCACGAGGAAGGCTCATGCACGGCAGAGCAAATGGCAAACAACGAAAAAGCTGCCAAATCTGCCAAGGAACGCATCGCCAACATGCGGACTCAGATTGCGGAACGACAGGAGAAGGAAGGCAAGGCGTACCTATCATTCTATTACCTGCAGAGCAACAGCTACACTATCGCACAATGAATAAAGTAGCCGGTCGGAATACCCACTGATGACAAATGCCAAGAATCGTAGTCCTAAGCTCCGCAAGTGGCTTAGGATTATACATAGAGACCTTTCCTACTTCTTTGCCGGAGCCATCGTCGTGTACGCCCTATCAGGCATACTGATGAATCATAAGGACGACCTGAATCCCAATTACACCGTCTCCCTGCGCAACGTACAGTTGGAGGGAACATTCCCGATGACCGAAGAGACCGTCACGCAGTCTGTGGTGGAGGGTATGCTGGTGCAGTATGCAGAGAAGGAAAACTACACGAAGCATTACTTCCCCCAGCCTGGGGTGATGAAGGTGTTCCTTAAGGGAGGGTCCTCTCTCGTTGTGGACCTGGAGAGCGGTCATGGGCAGTACGAACGCATCCGCCGACGACCGATACTGAGCCACTTCACCCGCCTGCACTACAACCCGGGTAAGGGCTGGACAATATTTGCGGATATCTTTGCCGTCGGTTTGATCATCGTGACTATCACGGGGGTGTTTATGCTCAAGGGCAAGTATGGTCTCATCGGAAGGGGTGGTATAGAGCTATTGGTGGGAATCATGATACCGGTGCTGTTTATCCTTCTTGTATAGCATCATCTCTGATATGTCAAGACACGCCCTACTCTTCCTGTTTCTCTGTACATCGGTCATAGGATCACATGCGCAGAGTCCGCAGGAAGCAGTGGAAAAAAGCATTGTAGAGATCTCTGTCAGTGGTAGCGATGACGGTCAGCCCCTCTTCGGTGCTGTGGTCACTCTCAAGAGTGCAGACTCTCGGCTGACGGGGGGTGTGACGGACGAGAAGGGAATATACAGAACCCCAAAGGCGCTACGGAATGGTTCGTACCTGCTGAGGGTAACATTCTTAGGTTACAAGCCGCACGAGCGAACCCTCCGGATAGCCGGACGCATGGATAGGATAACCGTCCGGCTTACTCCATATCGTGAGGAGCTGGAAGGTTTGGTGGTGACGGCGAGGGAGTCGAAGGGGATGACAAGCGCATCGGTAATAGGACAGGATGCGATGAAGCACTTACAACCATCGAGTTTTAGCGACTTGCTGGAGCTACTGCCGGGTGGATTATCCACCGACCCATCCCTCACGGGACCTAACGCTATTCGCTTACGTGAAGCCCGTATTCCTATCGCAGGGAGCTACAACCTGCTTCCTCGGGTATCTGCTGCCAACTACGCGACATCGTCGCAGGGAACAGCCTTCGTCGTGGACGGAATACCAATAGGAACAGACGCCGGAATGCAGACACTCTCCGGGGCTTGGGATCCGAAGCATACCTCAAGGGAATTTGTAAACAATGGGGTAGATCTTCGACACATCGGCACAGATGACATTGAGAACGTGGAGATCATCAGAGGAATTCCCTCCGTAGAGTACTCCGATCTGACCAGCGGTCTCGTGAAGATCAAGCGCAAGAACACGATAGACAGACTACAGGCAAGATTTAAAGCGGACATGGGGAGCAAGCTATACTACGTAGGCAAAGGAACAAATAGCCTGGTCAGGGGGATGAATATATTTGGCTCCGTAAGCCTGCTCGATGCACGCAGCGATCCTCGCAATGTATATGAGAGCTACAAGCGCGTGACAGGATCACTAAGAGGGACAATGGTAAGACAGCTACCCTCGGGAGTGCTCAATTGGATGCTGAGCATGGATTATACGGGTTCCTTTGACGACGAGAAACAGGATCCCGACATCAACCACAACAACACGGACTCCTTCCGTTCGTCGTACAACAAATATGGTATCAGCCAAACACTGGACTATGACCGTCGAGAGCGAGGTTGGCTATCGCGCCTGTCATGGGACAGTGCACTATCCCTGACACATGAGTCGATGTACATAGAGCGCTTCATGCAGCTGTCACACGAGAAACCCTACACCGATGCGACGACGGAAGGTGAACACTTCGGTAGCTACTATCCCTACTCCTACACTGCGACGCACGAGGTAGACGGTAGACCACTGTACTTTTACTCGAAAGTGAAGGGAGCGTCGTCCTTTGACATCGGGACGAGCAGACACGATGTGATGTGGGGGATGACCTGGGACTATAGCAAAAATATAGGCAAAGGAGCGGTCTTCGATATCCACAAGCCTGTATTCCTGAATGGGAGCACACGGCCAAGGGCATTCAAGGACATTCCTGCACGTAACCTGCTATCTTTTTTCGTGGAGGACAGGGTGAGCATCCCGATAGGTGAGCACTCACTTTCACTACTGGGAGGAGTGGTGACGAATACACTCATGGGGTTAGAGCAAGGCTATCGAATGAGAGGAAAAATGTATACAGACCTCCGCGCCAATGTCCGATACTCCGTAGCACCGATTACCGTACGTGGGCATGATCTGCGCCTGTACTTTCTCATCGGAGCCGGAACGCTGAGCATGATGCCGTCGATGCTACAACTCTACCCTGAGACGAACTACATAGACCTGATAGAGCTCAACTACAACCACATGAATCCGGACTATCGTGTCGTGTATGCCAAGACCATAATACACAAACCAAACAATAAAGGTCTCAAACCAGCTCGGAATAGGAAGCTGGAGCTACGGGCAGATGCAGAGTACGGGGACTATGATATGTCCGTGACATACTTCAGGGAGAGAATGTCTGACGGCTTCAGACCAGATGCAGAGCTGAGGATAGTGGACTACAAACGATATGATGCTTCGCACGTGGACCACGATGCACTAACATCGGCACCCGACATCACCACCATACCATACAAGGAAATCCGCACGCATGCCCTTCTGGGACACACGACAAATGGTAGCGAGACGCGGAAAGAGGGAATAGAGTGGATGCTCAACACCCCGAGATACGACAGACTACATACGAGGGTTACCTTTTCCGGGGCATGGTTTAGGACGGTGTACAAGAACAGCTTACCACAGTACCAAAAGCCCTCAATCATCCTAAACAATGAAGAACTTAAGTATATCGGACTATACGATGACAATGAAGAACTAATATCTGAAGTATTGAATAGCGACCTAAGGCTAGATACATTTCTACCCAAGTTAGACCTGGGCTTCTCCGTGTCCTTCCAGTGCAATTGGTATTCTTCCGCAGAGAAAAAACCTATCTCCGCATACCCGTCCAAGTACTATGACCTCAATGGGAAGGAGCATGATTACTCCGAGTCTGCTGCAGTAGCTGACACACAGCTGGGGTGGCTCAAGAGGAATATATCTGCCTCACAGTTCAATAAGTACACGATCCCCTTCATGATGAGTGTCAATCTAAAGGCTACAAAACATCTCTTCGACCGCAAACTACGCCTGGCTGTCTTCGTGAATAAAATCTTTGACTACTCCCCGGACTTTGAGCAGTTTGGTGCAGTCATCCGCAGGAACCAATATCCATACTTCGGTATGGAAATCAACTTTGACATATAATTGACGTAAGTTCGGTGCAAGGGATAAAGAGTGGTGTCCCACAAATAGTTGTTGAACCTGATAAACGTGAAGATATTAATCCCGGGAAATCGCAATAACAAGCCACCCCGTACCGGACTGTGCCTGCTTTCATTCGTCCGACGCATGAGGGTACATCCCGTAAAAACCTCTGGGTCATCGACGATTCGATGTCCCAGAGGTCGCCAAAGAAAGCTCTGGGACATCGGATCATCGACGACCCAGAGAAATTTAATGGAGTATGCAGGTCTGAAATACGGCAATAAAGACTACCCCGGCAAACGCTATTTTGAGATGAAATAATTTTTCCTTAGACCGAATCCACGCCATAACTACAAGGTATATGAAAACTGCTCTTCGGATCACACGGACACTCATCGCCATAGCTCTGCTGTGTGCGGGATGCACTCCTCTCACCCGGCCGGAGGAGGTCACGAGTCGGGTAACTTTTAGGCTACAGATCCCGGATGGCATGGTAGCAGAGAAAATGAATGTAAACATCACTTGTACGAATGTAAACACTCAGGAGAAAGTCCAGAGTAGCTCAATCAGCACCGCAGAGGTGCAGAAGGAGCTACAGAGAGGGCTGTACATCGTTCAGGTAGATGGAGTATTACTGGTGCATGACGACACCACCGGTGGCACAATACCAGTGCGTGTGCGGGGGTACAAGGATAAGGTCCTCTTCGTACACGCGAGTGATGAACTAATAATTCCTCTAACCGTCCTACAGCTATGAGAGAAGCGATAAAGGTCCTTTTGACTGTGTACTTATCAGTACTCTGTGCATCCATAGCAGAAGCTCAGGACAGCTTGTCCGTGATATCGCGACTGGCAGATAGAGCAGAGGGATATAGGCAGTTTGTACGTCCCTATACGACCAATCCCGCGCTAATGCGCCTGCGCTACAAGACGTCTCTATCAACGATAGATATGGTATTCGACTTGGATAGGAAAAAGGATCAGATATCTCCCCGTGACGGTAAAGGCCATCTGCTCGGACGGATAGAAGCCGGTGCTTTCCTCAAGACGTCTCCTAAGACTCAGACATGGGGAAGTGCCTCCTACGCGACAGGACGTATCAGGGAGCGACGCTGGAATAGTGCTTCGGACTTCGACAGGATATACCCCTACTTCCACGGAGATACAGTAGGCGGAGATCTCAGCCATGAGAAGTATGCTTTCACAGGTGGAGTGGCACATGATCTCTATAGAGGACAGGTGGGTATAGAGATTAGCTATCAGGCACAGCACGAATATCGGACAATCGACCCCCGCCCCCGCAACATCACCTCTGACTTTGTCCTAAATGCCGGAGTAAGTCAGGAGTGGATCCGGGGATACCTGTCGGGGATAGACGTAGGCGTAGAGGTATACAAGCAGGTCGATGATGTGAGCATTTACCACCCCCTCGGAGCTGTATCCCAGATATTGATGTCAGGCTTGGGCAATACTCTGCCACGTTTTGGTCAGCCGGAGGTAAGCGTATACTACCGAGGGCGAAGTCTCCGAAGTTGTCTGACCCTCATCCCCCTTCAGTCCCATGGTTGGCACGCCAGTGCATCGTACGACTACACGCACACGAAGCGAATACTGGCATCTCTCAATGGCACACCTGTCAATGCCCTCGACAATCATTCGTCGGCATTAAAGTTGGGTTACTGGAGCAAAGAGAGTGGCAGATCGACATGGGGAATCAACGCCAATACCTACTTCAATGCACGCAGAGGGAGGGACAATATAGTCGGTGATCCCTCGGGAGGTGAGTACCCGATCGAGGGAAGTTTGCCGATATTTGGGCGTAATGATTGGGGCAGTCTTCTCACATTCACTTACGAGTGGAAGCACCGATGGCTCTGGCAAGTAAACCCGACAATAGGCTATCATAACACGACGATTGAGGTGGCTTATCCGGCAAAACACCTAAAAGACAACTTTCTCGATCTCGGGCTGAAGGCATCTGCCACGAGACAAAGGGGAGACGTTGCTCTCCTTAGCGTCAATGTAGAAGGAGGTTATCGCCACCACGTAGCACCTGCTCTATCGATTCCTCGAGCTCTCGTATCTACAGATATCCTCAGCTATATTGATCATACTTTCACCCAAGGTAGTGCAAGTAGCTGGCGCGCAGGACTTGGATCCGATTACTCTCACAGACTGACGTCCGGAATCGCCCTTCGCGGAACGATCTACTACCGGATGACGAGTCTGAGTACCGGCAATTTCGAGCATCTGTTCTCTGCATCCATAGGATTGATTTTTTAACTACATACAACTACATTATCCCCTTTATTTTTATATGAAGAATATTTACTCAAGCCTCCTCTGTACAGCTCTTCTGACACTTGTGTGCATTGGCTGTGCACCCGACGAGCCGATTCCCGTGCAGGTGAAGTCCGATGTCTCTCTCACCGTGGGAAGCCCCCTCACCGATCTGAGTGTCTCACTATCTGATCTTCAGGGAAAGCTCATCAATCAGAGGACGGGGGAAAGTACCGACATCTTATTTGAGGGGACTTCAATGTCGAAGACCCTCAGTCTCTTTCATGGAGTATACAATATTGAGCTCCGATGTCTCCTTCGATACACGGACAAGAAGGGACTCAAGAACGAAGTACCACTGACACTCTCCGATGTCATCGCCGTGAAAGGTAAAACCTCCAAAAGCCTGCGCTTCAACTTTATACCCTCGACTCAGTCATTTCTCATCGAAGAAATCTTCTACGCGGGGACACTCACCCCTCAGTCCAAACAATACGATGACGATAAGTACATCAAGATCACTAATAATTCTTCACAAACTCTCTATGCGGACGGTCTTGCCCTATTGGTGTCTATGTTCACCTCTGAGGAAAAGAAGAACAATCTGACGCCGGATATTCGTCCGTCTGCTATGCCCGTATCCATGGTCATGACCCTGCCATCTTCTGGTGACGGCAATAGATATCCTGTCCTTCCGGGAGCATCCATCATCATCTGCCAGACAGCAATAGACCACACGCAGTACAACAAGAATTCCTTCTCTTTGGCCGATGCAAACTTCGAGTGGTTATCTGACAGGGGCTATACGGAAGGAGAGATTAAGGAAAATCCGAAGGTGCCGAATATGACTCTTGTTTTTGCCACAGGGAACAATCCCGTATGGTCGATGAACAATCAAGGCTACAGCTCCTATGCTATCGCCAAGCTCCCAGAGGATTTCTCCGCCAAGCTCTCCGATTACACTTACGAGTGGACGGAAGACCTGATCGTTGAGGGTACAGTTATTCCTGGTCTCAAAGGGGAAACTTGTCTGAAGATCCCCAATGAGTGGATCATCGATGCTGTCAACCTCTGCACCACGACCGACTTTGCATGGTTACCCATTAGCTCGACTCTCGACGATAGCTACGCAGCTATCTCAGATCACTCCGGAGACCTCAATCGTTTCGGCAGATCAGTTCAGCGCAAAGTCGAGAGTACGACACCCACGGGTCGACAGTTATTCATGGACACGAACTCTTCGCGCACAGACTTCATAACGACCAACCAACCGTCACTCAAGAAATAATCCTTAAACACATCAATCAAATAACAAAACGATATGAATAAGAACCTCAATCTATTTACAGCCATGCTGAGCATCCTTTTGCTCGCATCTCTCGTCTCCTGTCAGAAGGAGACTCCTGTAGTTTCCGTCTCCTCTACGTTCAAACTCGAGGTCCCTCTCGAGGCTCCCGATGCCAGGTACTCTGATCTCACGATCACGATTACCCACATCAAGACGGGCAAAGTAACCACGATCACCTCAGCACAAGTTAAGGGTAATACCGTCACCGCGGAGCTGTACGAAGGGAAAAATAAAATCGAGATCAATGGTAAAATGACTGTCACTGATCCCTACGGCGTAGAGTCTGTCTCTGACTTCACGCATACTGGGGAACTCACGGTCGTTAGGGGTCAAGCTCTCTCACCCATCGTACCTGTGTACAATAAGCCTACATCCGGTTTTGTGATCGAGGAAGTGTTCTTCAACCCACACAATACCCCGGAGAACAAGAAAGGGATCTCTGGAGAGCAGTATATCAAGATTACGAATAACTCCTCCAGCATCCTCTATGCAGACGGTCTCGTTATCCTGGAATCTGAGTTCAAGACAAACATGAAACAGGACTACAAGCCCAATATCATGGCTACTGATATTGCGGTAGGCGCTATAGCCATGATTCCTGGTACGGGACACGACTACCCAGTACAGCCAGGAGCTTCCGTTGTTATTGCCAATGACGCTCAGAACCACTCCCTAAAGAATCCAAATGCTATCAACCTTGAAACAGCCGACTTCGAGTGGTTTGATGTTTCTCCTAACCCAAAATTCCAGGATCAAGATAACCTCAAAGTACCCAACCTCAATAAAATATATGCAAAAACGCTGACGCTCCATACATTCATGCAGAGAGGCTCTACGGCTATTGCGATAGGTAAGATGCCCATTACTCCAGAGGAATACCTCGCTAAGCACAAGTACGCGTACAGCTACCTCTTCTCTTTCAACGGCTACAATAAGGAGATGAAGAGCGAGGCGTATAGCTTTCCGAACAAGTGGATTATCGACGCCGTCAATCTCAGCGTAGTGGAGTCATTTGCATGGATTGTCACTGATCCCTCTGTCGACAGCGGTCATACGGGCTGGAGTGATACGGAAAGAGATGCTTCAGCTGTGGGTAAATCTGCACGCCGCAAGGTCCAGTCGACCATCGGAGAGCGAAAAGTATATCAGGATACCAACGACTCCTCTAAGGATTTCGAGCGCAAGGTAACACCTTCTCTGGAGCGCAAGTAAATCATGACGCTACATCCCGATACCGTCATCAAATGTGAGCACCTCACGCACTACTACGGCAAGAGACTCATATACGAAGACCTAAGCTTCGAGGTACCACGGGGGCGCATACTCGGACTACTGGGGAAGAATGGGACCGGCAAGACTACTACCATTAATATCCTCAATGGTTACCTAAGGCCCGCACACGGCGCATGCTATATGTTTGGTGAGGAGATTCAGGACATGAATCCCCGCACCAAGCAGCGCATTGCGCTCCTCATAGAGGGTCACGTGCAGTACTCCTTCATGAATATCACACAGATAGAACGCTTCTACTCGGCATTCTATCCTCGGTGGAATAAGAATGTCTACTACGACCTCATGAATCTCCTCAAGGTGGCACCCAAACAAAAAATCTCCACCATGTCGTGTGGTCAACGCTCACAGGTCGCTCTTGGTCTCATCATGGCACAGAATGCCGATCTGCTGATTCTCGACGACTTTTCTCTAGGACTTGACCCCGGCTATAGGCGGCTCTTTATCGATTACCTCCGTGACTATGCCAAGTCGGAGGAGAAGACAGTCTTCCTCACTTCTCACATTATTCAGGATATGGAGAAGTTGATCGATGACTGTATCATCCTCGACTACGGACGCATTCTACTGCAGATGCCTATCCGAGAGTTACTGGGGTGCTTCAAGCGCTACACGTTTCGTACCACGGCATCCCTCAAGGCTCTTCCCGTGGACGATCACTTCTACTACTGTTCAGTCATCCGAGGCTCATCCGAGGTACACACGTTCCGCGACATCGCCTACCTCACTTCCTATTTCAATAGACACGGTATTCCTTATACTGATCTCAGAGAGGAGACAATGACGTTGGAGGATGCTTTCATCGGACTCACCGGTAAGTACTAAAAGTTCACTCTTCACTCCCCCACACGATCCCTAATAGACGAATATGACCCAAGCCATCATGTATAAGGAGTGGCTCAAGACGAGAGGTATGCTCCTCGTGATTGTACTACTCGCCATTGCCTTCAGCACCTACTCTATCATGCAGATCCAGAGAGTTGTGACAATTCGCGGAGCTGCCCATCTATGGGAGATTCTACTCAGCAGAGACAACATATTCATTGAACCCCTCAAGTACATTCCTCTCATCTCTGGTACACTGCTTGCCATAGCGCAATACGTCCCCGAGATGACCTCTCGTCGTCTCAAGCTCACCCTGCACCTCCCTCTCTCACCCACACGTATTTCATTCACCATGCTCTCCTACGGTGTCTCGGTGCTGGTTGTACTCTTCGCACTACAGATTATGGTGCTATTGGTGTATCTACGTAGTGAACTCGCCGTAGAGTTGGTGGCGCACATTCTCTACACCGCCCTGCCATGGTTCCTCGCAGGAGTAGCTGCCTATGGTCTTGCATCATGGGTATGCTTAGAGCCTACATGGGGCAGACGTGCCACAGATACCCTCGTGAGCATTGCCATCCTCAGACTCTTCTTCATAGCATCCTCTCCCGAGGCTTATCTCGGCATCATGCCCCTACTGATTCTCTGCAGCGCAATGCTGGTCTTCATCTCCTTCATCTCCATTCATCGCTTCAAAGCGGGCGTACAATAATGCCTAGTTCACCTGACATGACACGTTTCTACAAAATACTACTGCTTATCATCACTATCTTACTTCTCTCGTGGCTACTGCCGTGGGGATTACGGCTCATGATGCCAGAGCGCCAGACGGTGCCCTTCACTCTCTATAGCGAAGTGGTGCACCAGTTCGCCTCGCTGGAGCCCGTAGGACAAAAGAACATCAGATACTACGATCACAGTGGTCGCACGTACACGGAGACACAGTTCGACAGCATACTCCCCTCTTTTTATCACCGTCAACTGATTATGGACGACCGCATGCCCGACTCTATCAATGGTCTGCCGGTAGATGCCGAGACGATGCGAAGAGCAGGATTTATCTTCCGCTCCATACCATCTGAGATCAATAAACATGCGGTACCTCTATACCCACTCCTCGAATCACTCCCCAAGCGAGTGGATCTCGAGATGCCCGATGATGTATTTCGACTCACAGACACTGGTATCGAATTCATCGATATGGAGTCCAATGTTGTGCTTTCGCAGAAGTCAGACCTCTTCACCACCGTAATGAAAGAAAAGGGAGTCACCTTTCCTATCCGATACGTGGCAGGTAATCCCACCAATCGCAAGGAATACGACGAAGGCTACTTCATCATAGACAAGAAGGAGCACCTGTACCATCTCAAACAGTCAGGGAATCGTCCTTTCGTACGTCGAGTGTTCATCCCCGAGGAGCTTCATATCGCACAAATATTTGTGACGGAGTACCCTTCTCGCAGCACCTTCGCATTTATCACCGATACGGACGATCGCTTCTACGTCCTCACACGCCCTGACTACCGCCTACGGCAGGTAGACCTTCCCCCCACGGATCTCTCGGAGCAGGAGATGATGATCATCGGAAATGCATACTACTGGACAGTCACTCGCAATACCCAAGCAGGCGAAGTGTACACCGCCATAGATGCCACAACGCTGGAGAGCGTGGACTCACTCACCTTTGCTCGCAGTGGCACAAGGGTATCGGCGGTGTCGAAGTATCTCTTCCCGTTCCGCACGGTATTCACGAGCATGAACCACTCGTATTTCAAACCCGAGATGCATGATTTCTCGCTCCACGCTCTCCCTCTGGGTGCAGTACTGGCAGTGATCTTTGTGCTCACGTACCGACAGCGAATTCCTCGTAGTCGTCTGGTACTACAAGGGATAGTAGTACTGCTCACCGGATTGTACGGATTCGTTCCTCTGATTCTTCTGCGAGAGCCGTAGGGCAAAGTAATCCTGGGCACACGACACAATGAACCACCTACCATAGGTCTTATTATCCTACGGTGGGTGATTTTGTCGTCGGGGCGCCGGATATACAGAAGGATCCCGAATATAGGGGCAAAAAGCTCCGGGTCGTCGGGGAATCGATGTCCCAGAGGTTCCAGAAAATTTCTCTGGGACATCGATTCCTCGACGACCCAGAGAAATTTTATCACATGTACACGTACAAGATATATAAGAAGATTGAGCCTGACAGATACCGGTTTCCCAAAAGAGTAGATACGACATACACTCTACCTTCCGGAAAGCTATTGACTATGTTCTGTGGGTTATTTCCGGTGATCGGTATCGTGACGGGTACAGAAAGCGAGCCTCTCGTCAGATCAATGTCACGCTGACCAAACGACACACCGATGTGCCCAATAAAGTGCTCCCACTCCGAATCCTTGGTGGCATAATCGTGCTCCTCTGCATTGCTACATGATCCGGTATACGGATTAGAAGGAAAAGGACCGTAGCATTCCTGTATCTCTGTATTCTGACCTTCACTATCGCTACGTCACTTTTCTGGATTATGATCTCCAATTGTCGCCAAGACACAGCAGCAGGCTATTGTACTTCAAAGGCCCCTGATTCACAGATGTTCTTTCGGAACTTGGTGCCCTCATCGCATTGTTATTATCTTCGCGGGGCCTCTGCCACGTTGATCAACCGTAAGCGGCACTAAGGGGTAGCGGGTGTGGGTAATAGCGCAAAGCGATACCCATGCTCAAGGAGCCAATCTATGGCTCGAGGCATGGCATACTGCATATTGCGCTCAGCCCTGAGTGAGTCGTGAAAGACGATGATTGACCCATTGCGCGCATACCTGATGACATTGTGAAGGGTTCTCTCAGGCGTGATCGCTGCGCTGTAGTCATGCGGTACCACGTCCCACATTACTACCTGGTATCGTTCCCTGATGGCTCTGTATTGCCCTACCTTGAGGTGTCCGTGCGGAGGACGAAAGAATGGTGAGTGAAGCAGTTCATCCGCCAGTAAAGCATCCGCTATATATTCCTCCGTGCCACACCTAAGTCCCTGTATGTGATGATAGGTATGGTTGCCCACGGCATGACCATTTTCTATCACCTGCCGAAAGACCTCCGGATGCTTGCGCACATTGTCTGCGACCATGAAGAACGTTGCCTTCACATCTCTCTGTGCCAGCTGATCCAGCACCCACGGAGTGACTTCCGGTATAGGACCGTCATCAAAGGTCAAGTACACCACAGGCTGCTCTCCCGGAGCACTCGGGATACGCCACAGTGCACCGGGAAAGAATGCTCGGTACAGTAGAGGAGGTTGCTCTACTATCATTTACAAGTCTTGATTGAGTCGCTTATAAGTCTGGAAGTACCCTTCCTGATACTTCCGCAGCTCCTCTTCGTATTTCGTAGCCAGGGAGCCTCCATTGGCTTTGTCCAATCGGAGCACCTCGGAAGCTACGACGATGCGTGCCTCAATGTCCGACATATTGAGGATGAACTGATGCGTATTCAGCCTGAAGTACCACTGCAGTGCGTCTATGTTTTCGTCGAGTATCTGTGTGGCTATATTCTCCGCTGCAGACTTATCCTTTACGTCATAATACGCCTGTATCAACCCCAGTGACGACGCTCCATGTGGCACGACGTCTGCACGTATAGCCGTCTCGGAGAGTGCGAGTACCTCCTTGGCTCGGGCAATGTCTCCCTCGCGGATCAGTGCCTGAGCAAGCTTCCCGAAGACCATACTGCGATAAGTCTCTACCATCTTGCGGTTATTGTCGTCCATGTAAACTCCTTTCTTGTCGGCACCACCCCACTTGTACTTGGTCATCACGTTTTCGTACATACGCTTGGTGTCGATGTCAGCAGTCGTACCTTTGGTAACGAACGGCAGTACCTGATACGCCATTCCTGTCTGACGGAAGTTATCGGTCATCCCTACATGCTCACCACTACCTACCGTGATGCAGTAGTAGACAGGGCGCTCAAACTTATTTGTCTCTATCATATCAAGAATGATGAGCTCTTGCTTCCCAAGATAGTTCTTACCCTTAAAGTCAAACTTCATCTTCGGCTCACTGATATACGCGGTATCCGCAGCATAAAGAGCACCGGAACTGATGAGTTGATGTGGGTTATAGTCGATATAAAGCCTTTCGGCAGGCATATAGTCGACCTGCTGTGCGATGCCTGGTATCTGCTTGAGCTTCGGATCATCAGAGCCGACAAAGTCAAGTGCTAAGCGCACAGGTATCGAGTCGGAGACTTGGGGCATGATGTATGCGATACCACGCTTGTCCCCGCCATATTCCTTCAGACCCCATGTGATCGGCAGCGGTGCAGAACCGTACACTTCCTGCTTCATCTGACTGATGTACCAGTCCGCCTGTAGGTAAGACGTATTACATACCCTAAGGTCCGGGCGCACACCTTCCACCTCTTGTGCGTACCACAAGGGGAAGGTATCATTGTCTCCATTACAGAAGATGATGCCATTCGGTTCACAGCTCTCAAGGTAATTATTCCCCGAGTCGGCTGCCAGCCTACGACCATGACGATCATGATCATCCCAGTTCTCTGCAAGTACGAGCACAGGAAGGAGCATGCTAACTGCCGTTACCACTCCTGCGAGTAGCGGTTTGTGTCGAGTCCCATTCTTCGTCAGCAGGTTATAGAGTGCAGGAACTCCGAAACCTATCCATATCGCAAAGGCATAGAACGATCCTGCGTACGCATAGTCGCGCTCACGCACTTGATAGGGAGGTTGATTGAGGTACAGCACTATCGCCAGTCCTGTCATGAAAAAAAGAGCGAGTACGATCCAAAAGTTCTGCATACTCCGCCTTGTCGTCCCGAATACCTGCATCAGCAGACCAAGCAAACCGAGGATTAGCGGTAGCATGTAGTACCGGTTGTGCCCGGGATTGTCCTTGATGAACGACGGAAGATTATCCTGTGGACCAAGGAATATCCCATCAATGAATGGTATGCCCGATATCCAATTTCCCTTGGTGATCTCACCTTGACCCTGTATGTCGTTTTGGCGACCGCTGAAATTCCAAAGGAAATAACGCCAATACATATAATTAACCTGGTAGCTAAAGAAGTATCTTAAGTTCTCCGCAAACGTGGGCACTTGTACCGTACGAGCCTGCCCTCTATCCATAATCGTGCGTGTCTCACCCTCGACATCACCCCACATCATATACCCATCCTTGTAGTGAGGCATGAGCGTACTGTACACACGAGGAAAGAGCATATTCATATCCTTACGATAGATGATCGTATGGGTATCTGTTGCCTCATATCTGTCGGGATCTTCGGGGCTGAGCTTTTCGGCACGCTTGTAGACCGTAGAAGTTTTCGTCAGTGCGCGGCCATTGCTATCATACTCTGGTAGAGAGGCATACGTCTGCCCATAGATCAGCGGCGTAGAGCCATACTGCTCACGAGAGAGATAATACTTAAGGGAGAATACATCAGATGGTGTATTCTGGTTCATCGGGATATTCGAATTAGCACGGATCAGGATGACCCCATAGGTACTCAGGCCTATGAAGAAAAGGAGTAGCGACAGCGAGCTAATCCCTATGGTGTGGAGGTCTTGACGCTTACGAACGAATAGATAGTATCCCAGCCCTCCGATAATGAGGAGAGGGATGATCCAGCCGTTGCCCATGAAAGGTATACCAATCAGGATCACAGAGATGAAGAATCCGACCCTCATCAGCGTCTGTGGTACAGGACGACGCATGGTAGCATAGAACGTCAGCCCTAGGGTAGTAATGAGGAGCAGGACGTAGACGAAGAGACCCGAATTGAAGCCGAAGCCAAGAGTATTGACGAAAAAGAGGTCAAACCATCCAGCCACCTCGGGTGCACCTTGTATGACGCCGAACATCATCACTGCTATCAGTGCAAAAGAGACGAGGACAGCGATGATCCCCCCCCTCCACGTCGGGTGATCATACTTCTTGAAGTAGTAGATCAGTGCCATAGCCGGGATAGCCAAGAGATTGAGGAGGTGGACACCGACACTCAAACCCATGAGGTACATGATCACCAGAAGCCAGCGGTCAGCATACCTATCATCGGAACTCTCCTCCCACTTAAGCATCAGATAAAATACAAGTGCGGTAAAGAAAGACGAAAAAGAATATACCTCTGCCTCCACTGCACTGTACCAGAACGTATCCGTAAAGGCGTACAATAGAGAGCCCACGAGAGCTCCCCCGAGAGCGAGGATACCACTGGTCCGAGATATCGAACGGTCCGGAGAGAGTTCCTCACCGCGACGAATCAAGTGAGCAATAGTGCGAAAGAGGAGTAAAATCGTCAGACCACTGAATACTCCACTCAATGCATTGGCGGAAATCGCGATCCAATCGCCATGACCGGGAAAGAAGTGACTGAAGAAATTGTACACCAGCATATAGAACGGTGCACCGGGAGGATGACCGACCTCGAGTTTGTAAAATGTGGTAATGAACTCCGGATTGTCCCATACCGTGGCACTCTTCTCCATGGTAATGATGTAAACCGTAGTACTCAGGACGAATACGAGGATACTCAGGAGACGCTCCCACAGCTTGTAGCGGTTCTGTTGCATGTGTCTATCTATGTTTACATTGTAGCTGTCTTGTACCTTGATCGCAGGCTCCGGCAATGTCCGTAGCCCCACAATTCCCACAAAGTTACAAAAACTCTGCGTACTCGCCTACCGGTCACTCGCCATTGATAAATATAAGACTCTCGCCGCATCCCTACCTCACATTTCGTGTTCCCCTTCCACCCTCCGTACTCTCAAGCCCGGGGAAACATCGTAGGATAGCACAGCTGACCTCCACGCCTATATATTCTAATCTTCCGGGGAGACAAAAGCATGAAGCAGCGGACAAATTCTACGGTGCACGATCGAGCAGTGTACAGTGCATGATCAGGCACTGTACAGAACACGATCGGGCAGCGTACAGAGCATGATCGTGTTCTGTAGTTTTCCTTTGGGACTTCGGCAAAAAGTAGTACCTTTGGATCAGGAGGAGAGGGCCCCAGGTACGAGCACTTTTAGTTTCATCACTTCATTATACCACTAAATTTAGTATGGCAGTAAACACTACAACCAAGGATCTCAAGGGAATGGTAATTATCGGCATTGTGGTAGCGGCACTGTGGCTGATATCCCTGTTTGCATACCCTGTGTACAACGTCTGGCGCGCAGAGATGAGCGGGCGTGCTGAGCTGATGCGTGCAGAACAGAACCGTAAGATTCAGATCGAGGAAGCCAAGGCGAACCTCGAGTCCGAGAAGCTCAACGCCCAAGCAGAAATAGAGCGCGCCAAGGGCGCAGCAGAGGCGATTAAGATAGAGAATGGCAATCTCACCCCCACATATATCCAGTACCTGTGGGTGCGCCAGCAGGGCATGCAGGACAATCGCACGGTAGTATACGTACCCACAGAGGCGAATCTCCCCATACTGGAGGCCAATCGTCACCTCATACCGGCTAAGCCCGTACAGGACTAAACAGAAGGCAGACCACGATGAAATAAAATGAAGTGCAGGGCAATATTGTCCTGCACTTCATTTTCAATACATAGACGGTTATATCTCCGACAAGAGCCTACTCTCCTCGCAGAGAAATAATCTCCATGGGGAGAGGAGAGATATTCTCCACTCCGCTTCCAGTGACGATATAGGTATTCTCTACCCCTACGGGTCCTACGCCTGGGATCACGAACTTTGGCTCAAAAGCGATTGCCATATTGGGCTCGAAGCATCCTTTCCACCGTGCCGTGAGCACAGGTGGTTCGTTAATCTCCAGTCCCAGACCATGACCTACAAACTTGCTCTGAAACTCTGTCCCCATGAAGTACTCCTGCAGCCCCTCCTTAGCCACTACGTCCATACAATGATTGTACGGGTCAGAGATAGGCATCCCCGGGTGCACACGCTCCATAAACCACTCATGTAACTCTATAGCACAGTGATGTGCTCGCATAGCCGTGTCGCTGATCTTACCGAGAGCAAAGGTGCGGGTAATGTCAGAGAGGTAAGTACCAAAGTTACCCGCCATATCGACCATTACGCTCATTCCGGGGCGGATAGTCGTACCATTGGCCCCAAAGGGCATGCCCGGCACCCCACCACCTCCCATGGCGAAGTCATACGGAGCAGGGGTCTGGGCATTATCGCCGGTAATCAGATTGCCCATGAAGATCTCCATGCGTGGACCAAACGCCCTAAAGATCCCCAGAGACCCTCTCCGACGCATCTGATACTCTATCTCGTGCTGCCACTGCATGTCCGTCATCCCCGGTCGGTAAAGCTCGGGCATCACCCTGATGACCTCACAGTGGAGAGCCGCGGTCTTGCGGATCGCCCTCAGCTCCTCATCCGTCTTGATACTGCGGACGACACGAAGCAGATCTGTGGCATCCTCCGTACTGACCCGGTAGGAGGGAGACAGCTGCTGCAATCGGAAGAATTCAGCGGCAGGCAAGTAACCCAGCTCCACAGCTGTCCCTTCATCTATCGCAAGCCCAAATCTCTCCGTCAGGATACTCGGGATCATCTCAGGCTTGCGAATCATGTGCACAAGTCCCTGATTGAGTCCCTCTAGACGATCTGTAGGACGGTCGGGGAAATACACAGGATAGTCCAAATCCTGATGCACAAATGTAAATCCCTGGAATACGCTTCCTGACAAGTATAGATGTGCGGGGATACTCCTTAGCAGTAGAGATGTGCATCCGCGCACTTTCATCTCAGCCTTAAGCTTATTTACCCTTAGCGACAACTCCTGTAGCGATATTATCATGACAATATGTTTAGTTTAGTATAGTTTGGCGGCACCGAGCCACAATTCACACATTTCCAGCACAAGATACACATTATTTCCCCAGCCTGCACTATACACGTACCGATTTATCCCACTCCCCTAGTACGATTTATCCATAACCCATCGGTCCATTCTTTCCAATAATATTTAAGAATAAGAATAACGCTTATATCAATATTTAAGAATGTTAATAATTAACACTCTCGAAATGGCAAATGCGGTGTTTCCTTAATTTTTATGGGGGTTAAGAATATTAGGATCGCATCAAGTGCTCTATATTAAATATCTTTGCGACGAGTAAGAAGGATGCATAGGTTGATTTATACTTTAATGGTCTTGTTTTACCGGATTTTAGTTGGTTTTTGTGCCTATTACCCTAAGGGGTATCCGTTATGGCCACGAGGACTCGCTTTAACGTTTTTGACATCGACCGAATCTTCTATCTGGCATCCTCGCAGATAGGAATGATTTCCATATTTAACTAATAATTAATCATTGCAGCATGAAGATGAATAGATTGCTTAGATTAGTAAGCCTTGTAGGCGTACTAATGTGCTTATTTTCTACTGTTGCTCTCGCACAGAATGTGACGATCAGAGGTACAATCCTCAATGATCAGAACGAACCTGTCATCGGAGCTACTGTAGTAGTACTGGGTCAGACAAACCTCGGTGCCATGTCTGATATAGATGGTAAGTTCACCATCGCTGATGTGCCCGCCAATGCCACTATACGTGTCTCATTTGTGGGTATGGTGACTCAGGAGATTCCTGTGGGCGGCAAGACTGATTTCACGATCATTCTCCGTGAGGACTCCGAGCTTCTGGACGAAGTGGTGGTCGTAGGTTACGGAACACAGAAGAAAGTGAATCTCACCGGTTCGGTTGCCTCGGTGGACGGCAAAACTCTCGAAGCTCGCCCTGTGGCGAACGTAGGACAGGCACTTCAGGGAGCTATTCCCGGCCTTAACCTTACGGTCAACAATGGGGGAGGAGCGCTCAATAGTCGCATGGATCTCAACATCCGTGGTGCGGGGACAATTAGCAGCGGCTCCAAGTCCTCTCCACTCATCCTTATTGATGGGACCGAGGGTGATCTCTTCTCCTTATCTCCTAATGACATCGAGAATATCTCCGTCCTCAAGGATGCTTCCTCAAGTGCGATCTATGGATCACGCGCTGCATTTGGTGTGATCCTCATCACCACCAAGAGTGGTCGAGAGGGGCGCACGAGCGTGAGTTACAATGGTAACCTTCGCTTCTCTACCGCTACCCAGATCCCAGAGATGATGGACGCATACGAGTATGCACGTTATTTCAATACTGCTGCTGCCAACAAAGGGGAAGCTCTTCCCTTCTCGCCGGAGCGACTTGAGCAAATACAAGCGTTCATGAACGGAACCTCAAAACCGGGAGAAGAATCTGGAACTTGGTGGAAAGGCTATCAGCAGAATGAGCCATGGGCTATGTACGGAGAATCATGGGCAAACACAGATTGGTTCGCCGAAATGTACCGCCCGAATGTTCCCTCTCACGAGCATAACCTCTCTCTGAGCGGCGGTACCGAGCGTATCAACTACTACGTGAGCGGATCTATCCTTGATCAAAATGGTATCATCCGCCACGGTAGAGACAAGTTCAATCGTTATAACTTCTCCGGAAAGGTGACTGCCAAGATCACCGACTGGTTCTCCGTTACATACAATAATAAGTGGGTTCGTGAAGACTACAACCGTCCGTCGTACATGACAGGTCTCTTCTTCCACAATATCGCCCGTCGCTGGCCGACCAATCCTCTACGGGACCCTCATGGCCACTATGTGCATGGCAACGAAATCCTCCAGATGGAAGATGGTGGTAAGGATATTAACCAGAAGGATCAGCTCTATCAGCAGCTGGCATTTGAATTCCGTCCTCTCGAAGGATGGCTTATCCGTCTCGAAGGGAACTACAATACGACCCACAATCACAACCACTCAGAGGTACTGCCGATCTACTACCACGATCACAAGGGTGTGGCGACTCCTGCTGCATGGTCTGGCGACTACGCTGCCGGTGCATCCAATATCAACGAAGCCATGTGGAAGAACAACTACTACAACGGTCGTTTCTTCACAGAGTATCAGACACTCATCAACGACAAGCATGACCTCAAGCTTCTTGCTGGTCTAGACATGGAAACCAACAACTACACCGAACTAGGTGCCAGCCGTAAAGATCTGATCACCCCTAAGATCCCTACACTAAACAACACGACGAACAAGAACCCAAATCTCAAATTCAAGCAAGAGCACTGGTCTACGATGGGTATGTTTGCACGTGTCAACTACGCTTACGACTCTCGTTATCTCGCAGAGTTTTCCCTCCGTCGTGACGGCTCTTCTCGCTTCATAGGTGACAAGACGTGGGCTACGTTCCCCTCTTTCTCTCTCGGCTGGAACATCGCCAACGAAGCTTTCTTCAAGCCTCTTCAAAGTAGCGTCAACCTCCTCAAGCTCCGTGGCTCATGGGGAACGCTCGGGAATACCAATATCGAAGCTCTCTATCCTTGGTTCCTTAGCCAGCCAGTATCCCCTCAAGCATCTGAGTGGTTAATCAATGGCGAGAAGCAGAATACCTCTGATGTCCCGGGTCTTGTATCTCCAGATCTGACATGGGAGACCGTAGAGTCCTGGAATGTAGGGGTTGACTTCGGAATGTTCAACAACCGCCTGCAGGGAAACTTCGACTACTTCGTGCGCAGTACCACCAACATGGTAGGTCCTGCTCCCTCCAAGCCATCTATTCTCGGTGCGAAGCAGCCTGCTATCAACAACTCCGATATGCGCTCTCAGGGGTGGGAGTTCGAGATCAAGTGGCGTGACCAAGTGGGTGAGCTTAACTATGGCCTCCGCTTTACTCTCTCTGATGATATCCAGACCGTCACTCGCTACTACAACCCTAATGGCAATCTCGGCGACAAGCTCGACGGCTGGTACGAAGGCCGCAGAATGGGTGAGATTTGGGGCTACGAAACAGCGGGTATCGCCAAGACTGATGCAGAGATGAAAGCACATCTCGCCAATAATAAGCCCTCATGGGGCTCTAATTGGGCTGCCGGAGACGTGATGTATGTCAATAAAGTGGACCGAAAGGATGCCAATGGAAAGATCATTGACAAGGGTGAAGTCAACGCGGGTGCCAATACAATCACAGACCACGGCGATCTCTCGATTATCGGTAACTCTATGCCACGCTACAGATATGGTATCAATGCTGACCTCTCGTGGAAAGGCATCGACTTTTCCATCTTCCTGCAGGGGGTGGGCAAGCGTGACTTCTGGGACGCTTCCGCGTACTCCATCGGTGCCAATATTGGCTTGTGGCAAAGTGTCGGCTTCAAAGATCACCTTGACTTCTTCCGTCCAAAGGAAGATACCAATTTCGGCGCTAACACGGATGCCTTCTATCCACGACCTCTCTTCGATCAGGGAGAGAAGAACTTCCGACCACAGACTCGCTATCTCCAGAATGCAGCATACCTGCGTATCAAAAACATTCAACTCGGTTATACCCTCCCCGAAAAGTGGAGCAAGAGTGTCGGGATGAACCGTGCTCGGATCTACTTCTCTGCGGATAACCTAGTGACATTCACACGCATGAACAAAATATTTGACCCAGAGGCTACTGGCGGTGATTGGGGACCGGGTAAGATCTATCCACTCTCACGTACCATCTCTTTTGGTCTTAACCTCAACTTTTAAGCATTAAACCAAGCACCATGAAGAATAACTATACATTCAGTATCAAGAGCCTGCTCATGACAGGAGCTCTTGTGCTCTTCAGCAGCTCTGTGATGACGTCGTGCCGGATGCTCGACCTCAAGCCCCAAGATCAGGTAGCCCCAGAGGCCTATTACATCACGGCTGAGCAGCTCGGTAGTTTCACGGTAAAATACTTTCCCGTCGTTTTCAGCAAGAACTCTGGCTGGCATGCGGGACGTGCTACGTTCGACAATGGGACCGACAATCAGGCTGCACCGGAAGGCAATTCCAAGATGTTTCTCCAGGACATCTGGCGTGTACCTACCAGTGGTGGCATCGAGTTCGACAACATCCGTAACCTCAATAAGTTCATCAACGAAACCGAAGCCAAGTATGCTGACGGCAAAATCTCAGGCAGCGAAACTGAGATCAAGCACTTTATCGGCGAAGCATACATGATCCGTGGTCTTCTGTATTTCCAGAAGCTGAAAACCTACGGAGACTTCCCTATCGTACTCAAAGAACTCAATGTCGATGCCAATCTGAGCGAAGCATCCAAGCGACTTCCTCGCAATGAAGTGGCACGCCAGATCCTCAAAGATATGGACAAAGCCATCTCCATGCTCCAGAGTGGCACGACCCAGCGCATAAATAAGAATGCAGCTCTCACGCTCAAGTCTCGTGTCGCACTGTATGAAGCCACGTTCGAGCTATACCATCGTGGGACGGGACGCGTACCCGGCGATGCCAACTGGCCCGGCAAAAGCAAAGCATGGAATGCCGACAAAACATTCAACCAACAGGGAGAAGTCGATTTCTTCCTCACCGAAGCAATGAATGCTGCCAAGGCTGTAGGCGAACAGATCACTCTCGCTACTGCGAATAGCCATGTCATGAACCCTGCCCTCGGACAGTATAGTGGATGGAATCCTTACTACGAGATGTTTGCGAGTGCTGACCTCTCCAAGTATCCGGAAGTCCTTCTATGGCAGCAATACAACGCTGACCTAAACATTACACACCTTACCTCCAATAAGCTTCGCACAGGCTCCGGAACGGGATGGACAAGGGGGCTCGTCGAATCCTTCCTCATGAAGAGCGGGCTCCCTACCTACGCTGCAGGGTCGGACTACAAAGGAGACGAAACCATCGACGATGTCAAAGCCAATCGCGATGAGCGTCTCCAGCTATTCCTCTTTGGTGAATCCACCCATCTCGGAGTAGAGAATGGCATCATCACTAAGTTTGAAGCCCCTCGCATGATCGACAACCAAGAGGCGAAAGATGTGACGGGATACAGACAGCGAAAATTCTACAACTACGACCCGAAGACGCAAAACGGTCAGACCTTCTCTGATATCAGCGGTCAGATACACGTACGTGTGGAGGAGGCTTATCTCAATTACATCGAAGCATCTTACCTCAAAAATAAGAATATCGATGCTACCGCTCATAAGTACTGGACTGCCCTGCGCAATCGTGCAGGCATCACTGCCACTATCGAGACCACTATCTCAGCTACCGACATGAGCAAAGAAGCAGACCTCACTCGTCCGTCATACGACTGGGGAGCATTCTCTGCAGGCACACCTGTGGATGCTACCCTGTACTCTATCCGCCGTGAACGCCGCGCTGAATTCTGCGGCGAAGGCTATCGTATGGATGACCTCGTGCGCTGGGCTGCAATGGATCAGGTAAAGAACTACCACGTAGAGGGTGTCAACTTCTGGGCAAAGATTCACGAATACAAATCCCTCAAAGACGAAAATGGCAAGTCCAAAGTCATCGCTGACGGAGGAGAGAAATCCAATGCATCTGCCAAGTCACTCTCTACCTACTTCCGTCCGTATCAGGTGAGGAGCAACTACAACCTCTACGGTGGCTACACATTCTATCAGGCCCACTACTTGTCTCCATTCTCCATAGAGGAAATGCAGCTGTGCTCTCCCACCGGCAATGTGGCAGATAGCTACCTGTATCAGAATATCAACTGGCCTACGGAGGCAAATGGTATGGCTCTGAAGTAAATGAGTAAGCATACTGACAGACTGGGAGTCGCTTGACCTCATGCGACAATAAACGCGAGAGGAGGACTCGGGAGTAAATCCCGAGTCCTCCTCTTCTTTTTATATCTCATTCTCCTCCTTCTATTCCGGATTCGTATCCCCGGATGATGGAGCTGTGTCCCCAAAGATCCCCTACGACTCTAAGACGGAAAATATTCCTCACCGCCACTATGATTATCACCGACCTTAAGGACAAAAAAGTTTGTGCACGATCAGGCAGCGTACAGAATATGATCGTGCACTGTACAGAGCATGATCAGGCAGCGTACAAAACACGATCAGGCACAAACATTTTCATCCCTGAACTTATGAACTATCGTAGAGCTTATATCAGGAAATACCCTATGCAGGTAGTCGCCCCCATTATCCAGCTGAAC